>NZ_CP101125.1:1509021-1810326 GCF_024296925.1 Pseudomonas nunensis | reverse complement strand
GCCGACGGTGGATTCGACACCGCCGAGCGTGCCGGCATCGATGGCCGATTGCAGGTAATAGTTATAGGCGCTGTAGGTGCCGGACAAATTGCTGTTCTGCAACTGCTGCAACAGTTGCGCGCCAGCGGCGGCGTTGCCGATCAAGCCCGCTTGGCCCGGCAGGCTGTTGTACTCGACCATTTTGCCGCGCAGCACGTAGAGGGTTTCCTGGGACAAACCCAGCCCTTGCTTGAGGTAGTTGTCCATGCTGCCGTACTGCGCGGTGACCTGATCCAAACCCGCTTGTAAGTAACTGGCCTCGACGCCGAGCAACGGTGCATAGATCGCGGCCATACTCGCCGGCATAGCCGCCAGTGTCGCTTTCATGCGCGCGGCGGTGTAATCGTTGGTCGCCAGGTAGTTGCTCATGATCGTGGCGTTGTCGACCCCGGCAATACTCAACAGCACAGCGGCTGTCCAACCGGTGCGGTCCTTGCCGGCGGTGCAATGGAACAACGCGGCGCCGTCGACACTGGCGAGTTCATTGAACAACCGGGTGAACTGGCCGCGCATCCCCGCATCGCTGACGAACGCGCGGTTGGTCTGCTGCATCATCGCGATGGCGTCGGCTGCGCTCTTGAACGAGACCGTGGTGATGTTCGCGCCGGAGGTGGTGCTGCCGATGATGTCGATGTTCTCGTAGGTCGCCCCCGTGAGCATGGTGTCGGGGGTGCCGGCAATTTCGGTCGGCGTGCGCAGGTCATAAACAGCCTTGATCCCCAAGCCGTTCAACGTCGCCAGATCCGCCGTCGACGGTGTCAGCGCATTGGAGCGGTAGAACACGCCGGTGCGCATCGTGCCGTCATTGGCGGTGGAATACGCGGTGGTGGTGCCGGCGAGGTCACGGAAATTATCGATGCTGCGCAGGTGCGGCGTATCGAGGGTGGTGGTTTCGGCGGCCTGGGCAGCGGCGATGGACAGGCTCAAAACGGACAGCGAACACAGAAGACGTTGAAACACGGTGCAGCCTCATTCAAATCGCGTTGGGCTGCCCACTATCTGCAATCAAAAAAGACTGAATATGACAAATTGCCGAGGGATGAAAATCCGTGCGCGATTGGTCCACCGGGTGCGTATTCTGTCCGTGGCGCCGAGGAACGTCAGAGGCGAAAGTGTTGCTGCATGGCTTGAGCCAGCAGGTTCACTGCTTCATCGTCGTGTGAGGATGACGATCGCACAAACACGATTTCATGCTCCGGAATCACGGGCAATCCGTCGAGGATCTGCATGTTGTCCGTGACCATGGCGCGGTCGATCAGACTGATCGCCAGCCCCGCCTCCACACACGCCTTGATCGCCTGATTGGAGGGACTTTCAAGCACCACCCGCAAGCGTCTGCCGCTGTGCTTGAGCGACTCGATCATGGCTTGTCGATAAGGACATTGCGCCGCATGCACGGCCAGTGGCAACGGGTCCATCGAGGCCACCGCGGTGTGAGTCGGCCCGACCCAGACCGGTGTGGTCAAGACCAGCACTTGCGCACTCGGCTGCCCCTTCGGCTGGGCAATCACCGCCGCCTGAAGCTTGCCGCGCTGTACCAGGTCACGCAGCGCATAGCTGGGTGCGGTCTTCAACTCCAGCACCACATTGGGCCACGCCGCCGCGAAGGTCGGCAGGATGTCGCGGATCACATGGACCGCATATTCATCGGGGACGCCCAAGGTAATGCGCCCGGCCAAATGAGTGCCATGCAAATCGGCGAGCACCCGGTCATGGGTGCTCAGCAGTTCGGTGGTAGACAACAGCAGCCGCCTGCCGAGTGCGGTCAGGGAAACGGACTGGTTATCCCGGTTCAGCAAACGCCCGCCGGCCACCGCCTCCAGCCGCTGGATATGCACGCTCACTGCCGCCGGACTTTTATGCAGCTGCTCGGCCGCCGCACTGAATTTGCCGATCCGCGCGACGGCGTGAAACGTACGGACCAACTCGATATCAAGGATCGCTGTCATGGTTCAGCCTTCGTGAATGACTGCTGCACTTTATTTTGATTTATTAGACTACGCCGGTTTCGTAGCCTGTGGTGATGAACCAGCACACTCCGCTTACCGCTCATCCGCAAGCCACGCGAGCCTGGCGCCAGGCGATCCCGTTGCCGTTACTCGAGGCGGCGCTGATTCTCACCTGGAGTTCCGGGTTCGTCGGCGCGCGATTCTCGATTGATTACGCGCCCGCCCTGTTGGTGGTGTTTTGGCGCTGCGTGGTGGTCACGCTCATCCTGTTGCCCTTCGTCGCCAAGTCGTTGCGGCAGACCTCCCTGCCCGTCCTGCTGAAAAACGCCGGTATTGGCCTGCTGGCCATGGCGGGCTATCTGGCCGGCGTCATCCAAGGCATCGCCCTCGGCGTACCGGCGGGTCTGGCCGCGTTGTTCGCCGACCTGCTGCCGATGGGCATGGCGCTGCTGGCCGCGCTGGTGCTGGGGCAACGATTGGCCTGGCAGGTCTGGGCTGGTTTGGTCATCGGTTTGGTCGGCGTGGTCGTGGTGACCCATGGCGCACTGGCCTGGGGCAACGCGCCTTTGTGGGCGTATGGCCTGCCGCTGCTCGGCATGCTGTCCCTCGCCGTCGCTACGCTCTGGCAGAAGCAACTGTCCGCCGAGGAATCGCTGGGTCTGCTGCCCAATCTGTGGCTGCAATGTTTCGTGTCGAGCATCGCATTCGCCATCGTCGAGGGAACCCAAGGCAGCCTGGCGCCGATCCCCAGCACGGGGTTTGCACTGAGCGTGCTGTGGACGGTGGGGTTGTCGACCGTGGGCGGATATGGGCTTTACTGGATATGCCTGCGCCGCGCGACCGCCACACGAGTTGCCAGCGTTTTGTACCTGAGCCCGCCGGTGACGATGGTTTGGGCGTGGGCGATGTTCGACGAACCCCTGTCGTGGCAGATGGTGTGCGGGATGTTGGTGTCCGGGGTCGGGATCTGGCTGGTGGTGCGCGCGGAGGCTCGGCAGAACCCGTCATGATCAACTGGACAATCTTCCGCACAGTCTGAGTTACTGCCAGAATCATTCGAACGGGGGCAACGTATAAAACGTCCCAATACCCCGTCCCATTAAAGCTGTGAGGATATTGGCCTATGAGCTCACCACCTGAAGGACTTCCCGTTTATCGAGTGCTGACGGGACCCGATGACGCCGCTTTTTGCCACCGCGTAAGCGACGCACTGAAAATGGGTTATGTGCTGCATGGCGCTCCTGCAGTAACGTTCAACGGGGAACGCGTGATCGTCGCGCAGGCCGTTATCTGGCCTGCGAAAGTTGCCTCGTCCGCATAGCATAAACAGTGAACGGCAATTCATGCCTTCGACGTCCGTACCCCAGGCCAGCGCAATGATGAAAATTGGCGCAACACGCTACGTGCTATTTGTTTTGCCGCTCGCCGTGTTGTGCGAACCAGCACAGGCATCAACGTGGCAAATCTGCAGGATGGAAGTTCGTGTCACTGAGGTAGTGAAACGCCCGTACCCACAACTACAGGGGCAGATCCTGAAAGCCACCCCTGCATCGACTTCGGTCGAATGCCCGGAGGTAAGTACGTCGATCACCTTCACCCCGGAAACGACCGACTACCAAGCCACATTGCCACGCCGACAGTGGCCCAAAAAAGGCCAGTCGGTGCGCATTGATTACCGTTATCTGGATGGCATCTGTAAAGGCGACGGCAATGATTATGCGTGTCGTATCAAGCATTACCCGTTGGTTGCTCGGTAACTACTTATCGCCGTAAACAGGCCCTCTCAGGCTTCGCTTTCTCTCAGGAAAATCATGGACATTCGACTCACGGAAGAAAAAGACTGGAAGCTATTGAAGCAAATCCGCCTCGCCGCGCTTTTGGACACGCCAACAGCGTTTGGTGTGAGCTACCAAACCGCCGCCCATTACACTGACGAACAATGGAAAGAACGTGCCTCGTCAGGCAGCGGAACGCAGTTCTGGTTGACATTCGAAGACAATAAACCCTTAGGCATGATCGGAGCCGCGGTCAGCCAGACGAATCGCTATAACCTGATCGGCATGTGGGTTGAACCCACCGCCCGTGGCTCCTCCGTGGCCAATCAACTGGTGGAGGCGGTGAAATCCAGCGCGATGGTCAAAGGGTATGATCGGGTTTTCCTGGACGTTTCTCCCGACAATGCCAGGGCCGCGAACTTCTATCTGAGGCAGGGCTTCACGTTCATGGATGAATGGGAACCTCTGGAAAGCCATCCGCATATCAGCGTCCAGACAATGTTTTGGGTTGTGCGGGACTGACGTCTACTCACCCCATGTTCCGTCACGAGGGAATATCAATGCCGTTGAGCTTTCACAAAATGCACGCCAATGGCGATGACTTCGTTATCGTCGACGCGCGCAACGCGTCCAATCCAGTCACCAGTAGCCTGGCTCGGCGAATGGGCGACCGGAACCGGGGCGTCGGCTTCAATCAACTGGCGGTGATACTCGATTGCGATGATGCGGACGCGCGCCTGATCTTCTGGAATGCCGATGGCTCCGCGCTGGACGCGTGTGGCAGCGCCACCCGGGGCGCCGCCGACCGGCTGATGCGTGAGTCCCGTGTGACTTCAATCGTGTTGCGCACCAATCGTGGCCTGCTCACGTGCGAACGAACGTCGGCCGGCACCATTTCCGTCAACATGGGAGCGCCGCTTTTCGACTGGTCAGAGATTCCCCTGGTGCGGGAAATGGATACCGCTGTTTTGCCACTTGCTGGTGACCCGGCAGCCTGCAGCATGGGCAATCCGCACTGCACCTATTTTGTGGATGACGTGGCGGCCGTCGACATTGCGACCATCGGCCCCACCCTTGAAACCAACCCGCTGTTTCCCCTCGCAACGAACGTGCATTTCGTCCAGGTCATTGATCGAAAGCACATCCGGTTGCGCATCTGGGAACGCGGAGGTGGCATCCCCCTCGGCTCAGGTTCTTGCTGTTGTGGCGCTGCGGTTAACGGCATTCGTCGTGGTTTGCTGGACAATTCCGTTGCGGTTGAATGTGACGGCGGAACCGTAACGGTTCAATGGGATGGCGCAGGCTCCGTGGTTCTCACGGGGCCAGTCGAAACGAGTTTTTCGGGCGTCATTCCAGACAGCCAGTTGCGGGCTTTTTAAGTTCCCGGTCATGCGTTCTCATCACCCGACCGGGTAAACGAATACCGATCGATATCTGTCCTGAGCTGCCAGCCCTGGCTATGCCAATACTTAGCCGCTGCTTCGTTGGTCTTGAAAACATCGAGATGACATTTAAGGATTCCGAGCGCTTCAAGGCTCGATAGACAGCGCGCCACCAAAGCATTGGCGATGCCTTGCCGCCGATGCTGCGGCAGCACCACCAGATGCTGCAAATACCCTCGGCGGCCGTCGTGCCCGCACATGACGCAAGCGCCGATAACGCCCTCCACCTCTGCAACGAAGCTAAGTCCGGGATTGCGCTCCAGATACTTCGCAGTCGATTCTCGAGAATCGGCATCCCGCAGGGAGACGCCCGGCGTGCGTTTCATCAGGTCGATCACGGCCTCGTAATCGTCCAGGGTCATGACACGGAGCGTGAGCATAGATCGAGCCTTGCTTTGGTCAGCGGCGGGTTTGGCAGACTAGCAGAAGCTTGCCGACAAGCCCTCTGCGAAAAACAGCCCCAAACGCTTACAATCGCCGTCCCACAGCGCAAAAACACAGGCCCGCCAGGAAATGCCGCTCGACCCGCTCACGATGTTGACAATTTCGGTCGCCCTTGCGGCGGCCGCTGCGCTGTACCTGGCGATCGAATGGCGCAGCATTCGCGAGCCCTCGTTGCTGTTCTGGAGCGCGGGTTTTGCCACGATCACCGTGGGCTCGACCCTCGCCCTGTTGCGCAGCAGCGGCTTTCTGTTCATCGGTATCTGGTTCGCCAACGGTCTATTGGTGATCGCGCACTTCCTGTTTTTACTCGGTGTCGCGCGCTTCACCCAGACGCGCCTGTCCCGTGTCTGGGCGCTGATGTTCATCGCGTGGCTGGCGATGTTGCTGGTGCCGGACGGGCCCACCTGGTCGAAAGTCATGCTGCTGGTCAACTCGCTGCTGGTCGCGCTGTCGACCCTCAGGGCCAGTTTCCTTCTGCGCCCTCATGGCAAGTCGTTGAGCGTCGGCGCGGTGCAGCTGCGTTATGTGCTGCTGGCCCACGGGGTTTTCTATGTGGCCAAGGCACTCACGGCGGTGATTCCGGGCACGCTGATCGACTTGGCCGCGCTGCGTGGCGCGATCATTCAGATTTCCCTTGTCGAAGGCGTGATGGCGATCATGTTGATCGCCCTGTCGATGACCGGCACCGAGCGTTATCGGCGGGAGAAACAGATCGCGCACCTCGCCGCCCGCGACCCGTTGACCGCCCTGTACAACCGCCGCGCCCTCGAAGTGCGGGCGCCGCGTCTGTTGGAAGACGTCTCGTCGACTCGCCCCGGCGCCTTGCTGCTGATCGACATCGACAACTTCAAACTGGTCAACGACTTGTACGGCCATACCGCCGGCGACCGACTGCTCATTGCGCTGAGCGAGATGATTCGCGCGGTGCTGCCCGAAGCGTCACTGGCGGCGCGGCTTGGCGGTGACGAGTTTGTCATCCTGCTGGGTAACGCCACGAAAGAACAAGTCGTCAGCCTGGGCAACACACTGCGCGAACAGTTTCAGCAAACCGCCACACAGACCTTCCCTACGCCCGAACCGGTGACACTGAGCATCGGCGCCGACCTGTTCGACCAGCCACCCGCCAGCCTCGCGGCACTGATCGAACAAGGCGACGCCGCGCTCTACGCGTCCAAGCGTGGCGGGCGCAACAGCATTCGGCTGGTTGATCGGACGCTTTAATTCCCGAGCGGATTCAGCGTTAGAATCCGCCCACGTCAGGCTCACATTGTTCAGGATGATCGTCATGCCTCATACCGAAACGTCCCTGCAAGACCTCGCCGCCCCCGAAGGCGTGTGCTACGGCTGCGGCGGCCGCAATCCCCATGGGCTGCACGTCAAGAGTGTGTGGCACGAGGACGGCGTGCATGTTGTCGCCGAGCACATCCCGGAGGCCAAATACTGCGGCTGGCCGGACCTGGTCTACGGCGGCCTGATTGCGATGCTGGTCGATTGCCACTCGAACTGGACGGCGATGGCCTATCACTACCGCGCGCAACAGCGTGAACCGGGCAGCCAGCCGCGCGTCGACTGCGTCACGGGCAACCTCGGGATCAAGTTCATCAAACCGACACCCATGGGCGTGACGCTGACCCTGCGGGCGAAAGTCGAGGGCGAGGTCGGACGCAAAACCCGGGTGGTCTGCGAGGTCTTCGCCGGCGAAGTACTCACCGCAATTGGTGACTCGACTTTCGTGCGCGTGGACACCGGGCAACTCGCGGACGCGGCGCACGGTCGGTGAAGCATTTCACCCATGCCTCGCCTCGCCGCTTGGTGTTAAATAGCGCCAGTTCGCAACACCGTACAACGAGAACAATCATGAACAGCCATTTTGAGAGAACAGCATGATCGAGGTCACCGAGGTTTCCATTGCCGAGCTGCGTGCTGCGCTCGAATCGGGCCAGACCACCGCGGTTGAGCTGGTCCAGGCCTACCTCGCGCGCATCGACGCCTACGACGGCCCGAACACGTCCACCGCCCTCAACGCCGTGGTGGTGCGCAACCCCGAAGCGCTGAACGAAGCACAAGCGTCCGATGCCCGCCGCGCCAAACGCCAGACGCTGGGTCCGCTGGATGGCATCCCCTACACCGCCAAGGACAGCTACCTGGTGAAAGGCCTGACCGCCGCGTCCGGCAGTCCCGCGTTCGCCAACCTGATCGCCTATCGCGACGCCTTCACCATCGAACGCCTGCGCGGCGCCGGGGCGATTTGCCTGGGCAAGACCAACATGCCGCCGATGGCCAACGGTGGGATGCAGCGCGGGGTCTATGGCCGGGCCGAGAGCCCGTACAACGCTGACTACCTCACCGCGCCATTCGCCTCCGGTTCGTCGAACGGCGCCGGCACGGCCACCGCTTCCAGTTTCGCGGCATTCGGTCTGGCAGAAGAAACCTGGTCCAGCGGTCGCGGCCCAGCGTCGAACAACGGCTTGTGCGCCTACACGCCATCGCGCGGGGTGATCTCGGTACGCGGCAACTGGCCGTTGACGCCAACCATGGACGTGGTCGTGCCGTTTGCGCGGACCATGGCTGACTTGCTGGAAGTGCTTGATGTAGTGGTCGCCGAAGACACCGACACGCGCGGCGATCTGTGGCGCCTGCAACCGTGGGTGCCGATTCCGAGTGTGGCTTCGGTGCGTCCTGAATCCTATGCCGAACTTGCTGCGAAGCCTGATGCGCTCGCAGGCAAACGCCTTGGCATTCCGCGCATGTACATCAATGCTGATCCTGAGGCGGGCACGTCGGAAGCGCCGGGGATTGGTGGCCCGACCGGGCAGCGCATCAACACGCGTGATTCGGTGATCGAACTCTGGAAACAGGCACGCCAGGCACTTGAAGCGGCGGGTGCAGAAGTGATCGAAGTTGATTTCCCGCTGGTTTCGAATTGCGAAGGTGATCGCCCGGGAGCGCCGACCGTATTCAATCGCGGCATCGTTTCCAAGGAGTTCCTGCACCATGAGTTATGGGACCTCACAGCGTGGGCGTTTGATGATTTCCTGCGGGCGAATGGCGATCCGAAATTGAATCGTCTGGCGGATGTCGATGGGCCGTTGATCTTCCCGCATGACCCGGGGACGCTGCCGAATCGTGAGGGCGACCTTGCGGCAGGCATGGACGAATATGTGCGAATGGCCGAGCGCGGAATTACGCCGTGGGATCAGATCTCGACCGTGCCGGACGGACTGCGCGGGCTCGAACAGACCCGCCGACTCGACCTTGAACACTGGATGGATCGCCTTGGGCTGGATGCCGTGTTATTCCCGACCGTTGCCGACGTGGGCCCGGCGGATGCGGATGTGAACCCTGAATCGGCGGACATCGCCTGGAGCAACGGCATTTGGGTGGCGAATGGCAACCTCGCGATCCGACATTTGGGTGTGCCGACAGTGACGGTGCCGATGGGTGTGATGGCGGATATTGGCATGCCGGTCGGGCTGACATTTGCGGGTCGGGCGTATGACGATTCGACGTTGCTGCGGTTGGCTTCGGCGTTTGAAGCGACCGGCAGCAAGCGGCTTATTCCGCCGCGCACGCCAGCACTGTCAAGCCGCTAACGCAAATCTCAAGCAACACAGACACCTTGTGGCGAGGGGGCTTGCCCCCGTTGGGTCGCGCAGCGGCCCCAAAAACTGCAACCGCGGTGTTTCAGTTTTGCGACTGCTTCGCAGCCGAACGGGGGCAAGCCCCCTCGCCACAGGTTTGTGTTCATGGAGGAGATTGCAGTTAAACCGCTTTCACCTCCCCACCATCCATCCGCAACGCCGCCCCCGTCATCCACCTCGCCCCAGGCGACACCAAAAACGCCATCAACTCCGCAATCTCCTCCGGCTCGCCAAACCGGCCAATTCCCGCCTCCTGCGGAAACTTCAACATGGCCTCCTCCACCGACATCCCATGCGACGGCGCCCATTTCTCCAGATACGAACGCCGCCGCCCGGTCATCACCGGCCCTGGCAACACACTGTTCACCTGCACCTCATCCTGCGTGCCACGATCCGCAAACGCCTTCGCCAGCGCGACAATTGCCGCATTGATCGTGGCCACCGCCGCATACGGCGCCTTGGGTGTCGCCGCCGAGTTTCCGGACATCAAAACCACCGCGCCCTTCGCCGCTTTCAACGCCGGCCACGCCGCCAGGGTCATCCGGCGCGCGCCGTGCAGTTTCAGCTCGGTGCCGTCATGCCATTGCTGGTCGGTCATGTCGAACAAATCGATCTGCGGCACCGCGCCGGCAATGTTGAGCAGGGCGTCTATCCGGCCAAACGCCGCCAGCGTCTGATCCACCACTTGCGCGGGGATCGCAGGGTCGGCGACGTCGCCCTCAACGATCAGGCATTGTGCCCCGATCTCGCGTACTGCTTGCGCCGTCGCCTCAAGGTTTGGCCGATTTCTGGCGACAAGCACCAGCGCATCAAAATCCCGCGCCAGACGAATCGCCGTCGAGCTGCCGATGCCCTGGCTGGCACCGGTCACAATCGCTACTGAGTTGATCATCGTGTTCTCCCGGGCCTGATTCATGCGTGCACCACGACCATTTTTCCGCCGGCCTCGTTGGCTTCCATCACGCGATGGGCCTCGTGGATTTCCTCGAACTTGAAGATCCTTGATGGGGTGACGTCCAAGCGCCCGGCCGCCACGTCTTCGGCAATCGCTTGCAACGGCACGTCCGACAGCGGAAACCCCGGCGTCCCGAACACAAAACTGCCGAAGAAAGTCAGGTAAACGCCGCTGGCCATTTGCAGCAAGGGATTGAACTCAGGGATGGGAGCGAGTCCGCCCAGCCAGCCCGCCAGGCAGACCTTGCCGCCCCGGCGCACCATCGACAGCGAATCCAGAATGGTGCTGTTGCCGACCAGATCGAGCACGGCGTCGAATTGCCCGGTGATTCGCGTGGACAGCTCCGGCCCTTCCTGTTCGACACCGACAACCCCCAGCGCCTCAAGCATGGCGAAGCGTTCGGTGCTCCTGGATGTTGCGACAACTTGCGCCCCAGCATTCACCGCCAACTTCACTGCAGCCTGACCAAACGAAGACGTGGCACCACGAATCAACAACCGTTGCCCCTTGACCAGCTCAAGGTTGCGAAACATACAAGTCCACGCCGTGGCATAGGTTTCCGGAATCGCCGCAAGCTCCGCCCAGGGCAAATCCGCCTCGATCAGCGCCACATTCGACACCGGCGCCCGGGTGTACTGCGCGTAGCTGCCATTGATGGTCCGGCCCAATCCGCCCATCAGCGCCGCGACTTTGGCCCCCACCGCGAACTCGCCACCGGGGCACGACTTCACCAGCCCCACGCACTCAATGCCCGACACCGGCGCCGCCTCGGCCCACTCGCCGCGACGCATATGCATCTCCGCGTGGTTGATGCCGAAGGCCTTGATCTCAATCACCACATGACCCGGCATCGCTTCGGGCTCAGGAATATCTCTGTAAACCAAACTGTCGAGGCCGCCGAATTTCTCAAGAACGATCGCTTTCATGACGTCTATCCCAGGGTTGATTGTTTTTGGGGTCGCTTCGGCGGCGCATCTACATAACCGCACTGAAGATGATTAAGAGGTTATGTAGCGATCAGTAACTTGTCAAACACATTTTGAGTGGTTACGATGAGCCACATAAATCACGGCTTTGGTGGACACCCCCATGAGCAGCACACCTCGCGGTCCGGCCATCTTCGTCGCCGACGCCCCCGCCCTGGACTTCCTGAACTCGATCGCGACGCCCGTCGACGAACCGGTCGACTGGATCGACGACGGCGCGGGTTGGCTGGACTGGCTGAAACAATCAGGCTGGGTCGAAGACGCTGTTCTGGAACGCCTCCAGGTCCAGGCGATGCCCGGCGAACTGGAAAACGTCGCGGCCCAGGCGCGCTCGTTGCGGGAATGGTTTCGCGGCTTCGTCCTGAAATACAAAGGCAAACCGCTGGACGCCTCGGTGCTGACCGAGCTCGACGCCCTGAATCGCCTGCTCGAACGCGACGAGAAATTCACCCAAATCACCCTGCAAACCGGCGACACACCGACCCTCGCCGCACAGCTGCAACGCCGCTGGCGCAGCCCGGATTCCCTGCTGCTGCCACTGGGCGAAGTGCTTGCGCAGTTCGTCAGCACCGAAGACTTTTCCAACGTGAAATGCTGCGAAGGCCACGCCTGCACCCTGATGTTCGTCGACCACACCCGAGGCCGAAAACGCCGCTGGTGCAGCATGGCCGTGTGCGGCAACCGCGCCAAAGCCGCCGCCCACCGCGAACGCCAGAAAAACCTGGGCGCGTAAAACTTAACAATCCACTGAAGATCCCCTGTGGGAGCGGGCTTGCTCGCGAATACGGTGTACCAGTCGACAAAAATGTTGCCTGACACACCGCCTTCGCGAGCAAGCCCGCTCCCACATTGTTTTTGTGCTCGCCACAAAAAACAGTAACCCATCAAAATAACTTTGACAGGTTACACACCCCATGCAACAGTCTTACTCGAAACCGCCTAAACCCCATCCAACAGGTTACGAGGTCCACCACCATGAACACCCCAACCATCACCTACAAATTCGCCCACACCGACGGCATCAACGTCTTCTACCGCGAAGCCGGCGCCCCCACCCAGCCAACCCTGCTCCTGCTCCACGGTTTCCCCAGTTCATCCCACCAATTCCGCCAACTCATCCCCCTGCTCTCGCAACACTTCCACATCATCGCCCCCGACCTGCCCGGCTTCGGCTTCACCGAAGTGCCCGCCGCGCGCGAATACGTCTACAGCTTCGACGCCCTCGCCCAAACCCTCGAACACTTCGTCGACACCCTGGGCCTCAAACGCTACGCCATGTTCGTCTTCGACTACGGCGCCCCCACCGGCCTGCGCCTCGCCGTCAAACACCCGGAACGCATGACCGCCCTCATCTCGCAAAACGGCAACGCCTACCTCGAAGGCCTCGGCGACGCCTGGGCCCCGATCAAAACCTACTGGGCCGAACCGAACGCCACCAACCGCCAAGCCATCGCCGACGCCGTCCTGCACCTGGAAGGCACCCGCTGGCAATACGAACACGGCGTCAGCCACCCCGAACTCATCGCCCCCGAGTCCTACACTCTCGACGCCCTGCTCCTGGAACGGCCCGGCAACAAAGACATCCAACTCGACCTGTTCCTCGACTACGCCAACAACCTCAAACGCTACCCCGACTTCCAGCGCTTCTTCCGCGAAACCCAACTCCCAACCCTCGCGATCTGGGGCAAACACGACCCATTCTTCATCCCGCCAGGCGCAGAAGCGTTCAAGCGAGACAACCCCAATGCGGTAGTGGAATTGCTGGATACCGGGCACTTCGCGATGGAAACCCACGTGGAATACATCGCCCAGCGAATCATTGAAGTGATCCGCAGCGCCGTGTAATGACGACAGCAGGCGGATACAAGGCTGCATCCGCCTGATAAAAAGAAATGAACCCTCACCACCACCGCCCGCCTAATGAAATGACTTTCAGGAGGTGGCTAATGCAAATCGAATACGTCTGGATCGCACTCGCGGCAGTACTGGTGGTGATTGAATTGTGGGCGATCAACAAAGTGATCAAAAGCGGCAGCAAGATCGACAACAAAGGCGTGTGGATCGTCGTCATCGTCTTCGTGCCGCTGATCGGCCTCATCGCCTGGGCTCTCGCCGGGCCGAAACACAGCACCCATAGCGCGCAATAGCCCGAGCCCTCCAAAAAGCCCCGAACATTCGGGGCTTCATAATTTCTGAACATCCCCGCAACCCACGTAGGAGCTGCCGAAGGCTGCGATCTTTTGATCTTCAAGTCTGAAAACCACGTAGGAAAACACCCTTTGTGGCGAGGGAGCTTTCTCCCGCTGGGATGCGAAGCAGCCCCAATCCGCTGCCACCTATTTCCTCAGACATTTCCGAACGCCCAACCCGCAAGGGTTTCGTGGTCGAACGCAGCAAATCTCCTTCATCACAATGGCCTAAAAGGCGTCCTACACCCCGGTTGCGGGCCCCAAAGTGGCCACCTATATTCGACCCGTCGCCACAGCAATTGGCGATAGGGTTTCGCAGCCCTGAAGAAGTAGATACGCACCGTCAAATGACAACTGTGGCAAAATTCGCCACCGTTACGTTTTATGGCGGCTGTGTGTGGGAGACCTTCGGGTCTGCCGGCTTCGACTCTTCTCCGGTCTGCGAACCCGCACATAGCTGCCACCTATTTGTTTCGCAGCAGAAGGTGGCACTTCATGATTATTCTTTGAAGAGTTCACCCTTATGACTACGACCAATCCGCCCCGCCGCTTCACCCCCATGTCCCAATTCGCCACCGACTACCCCGTCCTCCTAATCGACAACGACGCCCCCATCCGCGAACTCCACAACTGCGTCAGCGAACGCCTCAACGCCGTCCTCAAATACCTCAACCTCATGGCCTGCACCAGCCTGCCGGACTACGCCGAAAACGACATCAACACCGTCACCAACATCGCCTTGATCCTGATCCGGGATGTGCATGACGTGTTTCGGGTGATTGAGCAGCGTGGGTTTGATGCGCCGCAGAATCCGTAATCCCGAATGAAACAAAAAAAACCGCATTCCTGCGGTTTTTTTACGCCCTCGGAAAGCAGAATTCACAACCTGCCGCACCAACCCAGTCACGCATCAGCCAACAATCGACTTTGGTCTCACCCTCTTCCACTGACCGCATCTTGATGGCACTCTGCTACCCAAAGGACAGATTGTTGAGCCATGAACACAGCTCATCCGCGCTCAACATCTGCGTTGCCAGATTACGCAGGAAAGGATACCTCCATGAAAAAGTGGCTCTTAGCGTTCATTTTCTTCAACTCCGCCATGTGCTCAGCCGCGACGATCCTCAACCCAATGGATTTCGACGGCTCCGAAGCCCAGAAAAAACAAGTCATCGACTCCATCACCGCAACGGTGAAAAAAGACTACTGCGAAAAAATCGACATGTGCCAGGAAAGCACTCTGCGCATGATGGAAAAGCAGAATCTGGATGCGTTCAAAGAAGCGACCAAGGCTACGGATCGTAAGATCATGAATGCAGTGATCCATGATTACTGTGAAAAGATTGATATGTGTAACTACGGCACTATTTGGATGATGTACAAACAAAATTTCGAGGCCGGCAAAAAGACCCTTACCTGGTAAAGTCTTGAGGCCAAGGTGAAGAAAAGGGTAGATCTGCTCAACAACTCCGCTTCATTTCCGCAACTTGCCTATGTTGTTTATATAAAAAACCATACTTATTATCACGACAGCAGCCAAAGCCAAGTCAAGTGTTACAGCCCCTCTCCAATAGCAATAACCAAAGGTTATTTAACACGCATCCTACAAACACATAAAAACCAAAAAAACAAGCTCCGTCTTATTCAAATGCGAGGATCACATACAATATGGTAGCTAGCACCCGAGAGTTCGATAGATGGGCGGGCCGAGGAAGAACGACGTGGCCCTTTCAAGTTTTTCAAAAACATAACGCTGAGCTTAGCACTATGCTAATCGCCCATGCCAGCGCACTAAAATTCACCTATAAATATCTTGGATCTAAGAAAGCAAACTGGGAGGACCCAATAAACAAGTACTTTCCTAACAGTGAAGAATTAATGCTATGTGGATTTGATACTGTAAAATCCTGGTCAGACTCTTACAACACAGCTGACAACTGGATAAATTTGAATTGTGTAATGGCGATCAGCTCAAACTTTGAAACATATTTATCAACCGTTGTTAAATTGGCACTAGAATCAGATACTGGCGTGCTATTTGGAGCAAGTAAAAGAATTGACGGAATAGAAATTCTTAAACACGGAAAAAAACACTCGTCGAACTTCGAAGATGAAATCTTAAATTGCACAAAAGGAGACTGGAACAGCAGAACAAATTCTTTTTTGAGAATTTTTGGAAAAGCCCCCGATATCCTTTTGAAAAATACTCGCTCCCTAGAAAGCATCAGAAAGATACGAAATGATTTGGGGCACGCATTTGGAAGAGATATAAAAGCAAGTAGAAACCATGAAGTCGTAAACATCTCAAAACCTAAAACCTTGAGCAGGGAAAAAGCTGTAAAATATCAAAAACTCGTGTTTAAAATCTGCAAGGATATCGATAATCAATTATTTATTGATCATATCGGCGAATACCAAGCAGTTCATTTTTATCACAAACTTAGACAAACTTTGAAACACGATGATGAAAACAAAAGCAGACAACTTGGCAATCATGTATTCGCATTAAAAAAAGGACTTGGCCATTACGGAGTTGAACTAGCAGGAAAAAAATTTTGCAAAGGACTGATTGAGTATTATGAAGAATTGTAGCCGCACCGGAAAATTAAATTTTTTCTTTTCAAGCTCTTCGACAACTAGCCCTCTTGCCGTCTTTTAAGGTTTCAGCTAAAAAAGGATCACTATGAATAGCGACTCAATAGAAAAACCTAACAAAGATCAACACGCCCTTTTAGTATCTTGCGCTATAAAAGGCGACTTCACCACTTGGAATGAATATGTTTCAAATTTAGATGAAACCATTAAACTTCGTGGTGCAAACTTGAGCAACTTAAATATAAGCGATGCTATTTTCAAATCAAAAAACGGCCGAGGTGCAGATTTATACAAAGCAAACTTTAAAAACTCAATACTTTCCGGCATTGACTTTTCAGATGTAAACCTAATGGAGGCTGAATTCCAAGGAGCAGATATTTCCGGGGGATTTTTTCATGACACCGTTTGCGTTAGAGCACAATTTGAAAGCACAAAATTTACAATGGTGGATTTCACCTGCGCAAATTTGCAAGAAGCAACTTTCAAATTTACAAGATTTTTCGAATGCAACTTTTATGAAACCAATTTCGTCGCAGCCAACCTTGAGGGCGCACGATTCATAGGCGGAGGCTACAACCCTTTTTTGGGAAGTGAGCACAGATTAAATCTTTGCGGAGCATCTTTTATCAAGGCCAAATTTGACAATGAAACCTTTTTTGATTTATTCAATGTATCAATCAGAACCGATTTCAGAGCTACCAATTTTGAAAGCGCCAACTTCTCATCAGGACTACGCCAAACATTACAGTATTGTAATCGGCGACACAATTGGAACGACTGGTACCGGCAAAGAAGCGACGTGAAAAGCTTTTTTGTAAAAGCTTTTTGGTTACACTCCGATTATGGAAATTCAACAGCGCGGATCGTTAAAGCATTTTTCAGTATATGTTTCCTATTTGCGCTAATTTACTGCGTTTTTCCGAATATGATAATTGGGTTAGAACCATGGCAACCGATACGGAGCCTCTATTTCTCAATAGTTACGATGACAACGCTGGGCTTCGGAGATATGTTTGCACGGCCTGATAGCTGGGCTGCCCAGTGCATCATTATGATTCAGGTACTCTATGGATATGTTTTGTTAGGTGCATTAATTTCAGTTTTATCAAATTTATTCATATCCGATGGCCCAGCCCAAGGTTTAATAATACATCCGCGCAAACCATTAAAAATATCGTTCAAGATACAAGATATACCCTAAAAAATTTAAACAGGTAGAAGTTACTTTTTCCGTAAATCAAAAAGCCCGACTCAAAGCCGGGCTTATCTTCATTGCTGAATACAGTCTAACCAACAAAAGAGTTCCCCCCACTGCTTCTGCCCCAACCGCCTGCGCTCCACCTCCAGCCTTAGATCCTGCCGGAGCAGGTCCATTATCGGTAATATCGCCATCCGCCTCTTTTTTAAGCGAACCTGCATCCGGATCTGCATTGTCTGTTTCGGTGCCGGCTGGATGGTGCCACTGGCGCCGCTTGGGGAGGTAGTCGTAGCGCTCGCACCCGGCGAGCCGCTAGACAGGATCGCCGCTCGGGTAAGCACCATAGTCTTATGGTTGATCATGTCGAATCTTCCTGCGCGCGATTAACACAACATTGGAAGAACGAGCGCTGAAAAACGTATCGCTATTAAGTCCTTTCAGCATCGGCACACACGCCAACTGAAGCCCCGAAGGAGAATGGTAAATAGAGGATTTATCACCGACATAACCGCACCGCCGATAAAAGTCAGCCGCATTCAATGTTGCGTCCAAATTGACTCGATCCACCCCCAACCCCCGCGCCAAAACTTCCAGGTGAGAGAGGATTTTTAAGCCGATGCCTTGCTGCATAAATCCTGGCAGTACGAAGATCGCCCCGATCTCACAGTTATCCAGATCCAGCATCCCCGTCGCCACCGGCTCACCGTCAATACAACCCAGATAAAAGTGCTTGTCCATCAGGATGTCATACCCATCCTTAGCAACCCCTGCCGTCCAGGCAAGCATTTGCTCTTCGGTGTAGGCCCCAATGCATTGATGCCGTATAGCTTGAAGGCGTATCTCGAACGCAATTTGCGCATCGCTCGGTGCGGCGCGTCTGATCTCAAACATCTCTTTCTCCATTAGCCATCAATGGACGAAGAACTAAAAAGCCCCGTCCATTTCTGGCGGGGCTTTGGGTAACTGCGTCAAATCCTATGAACGCGTGACCTCATGGCCCGCCGGAAGCGGTCATGGAGGAGCACATCATGTTCATCTGGCGTGTGTAGGTCATGGGTCGATAGTGTTTGGGATGGTCCCGTCTGTCAACCCGGCAACGATGCGATCGTAATCTCGTTTTCGATCCGCGCTGATGCGCATTCAATCTGGTGACCATTGCGCAGAGTTGTAGGGTTCTTCTATCGAGTTTTTCTTTGTTCTTCGTAAGAAAACTCCGAACTCTTTGATGCACTCAATTACACCAGATCCCTTCTGACAGAGCACTTGTTACTCTTGAAATAGATCGATCAAGCAACTAAATGGGAGTGTCACGCATGGCGAATCACGGTTACATGAGTATTACGGGCAAGCGGCAAGGTTTGATTTCTGCAGGTTGTTCTAGCCAAAGTTCTATCGGCAACAAATGCCAGATCGGGCATGAAGATGAAATCATGGTTCTGGCTTATTCGCACAATATGACCACAGGTAATGACGGCGGATACTCAAGCAATCGCGGCAAGCACCTGCCTATCATGATCACCAAGAACATCGATAAGTCCTCTCCACTGCTGGCAAGTGCTCTGCACGAACGTGAAGAAATCGAATGCACGATACATTTTTATCGAACATCACCAGCCGGCGGCCAGGATAAGTATTATTCAATACGATTAACCGGAGCAAAAATCGCTCATTTGAATCTTCAAGTTCCTCACTCCATACATATGAACGAAGATCAGCCACAAGAAATGGTATCCATTCGTTATCGAGATATCAGCTGGACACACGTTCAAGCGGGTACAAGTGCTTACAGCTTTTAGGGGAAAGAAGATGAGTGATGATATTTGTGATATTCATGATGTGACTAGAACTGCTTCTGATTTGGTCGCGCTTGGATGTACCCTTGGCGCCACACATTTGTACGATAGCTTTTTACAACTTAAATTTAGTTCGATTATTTCTTCTTTTGCCAACGAGATTATCCAAGCGGTTGACGAGGGCTTAATCAGCGCACGACAGGGCTTGCAGAGTATCAGAGATGAGTATGCAGAATTATCATCCAAAGCGATGTTTTATACTCAAAATGGTATTGGTGTTTTAGCGGGAGCAATGCAAGTTCAAACGGGTGCTTCGTTACTCGGAAATTCAAGAGGCATTAAATCAGTCGTCGGATTAACCTACATCGCGCACGGCACCAATAATATTTATGAAAGCGCAGGAAATATATACAACGGACCTGGCGCTCCCGGCACAGTAGGGCCAATCAGAAAAACATATCAATATTTAGCCGAAAACACGAAAATCGGCGACACACTCTATTACTCTGTAGACTTGGGACTATCAGCTTTCGGCGTAATGAGCTTAGTGCGTAAAAACGATACACTTGAGCTTTTCAGAAAAGACCCTATCAATTATGAGCGAGCGTACAGACAAACAGGAAAGCTGGCACTGGCCTTTGAAGCCTTAGTCGATACAATCACAATAAAAAATATGGCAGAAGAAACAAATTTAAAATAATCAAATCTCAAGCATATTACTTTTTTCGACGAAGCTTCATTATATAAAGACATAAACAGGAAAAAACCAATGCAAAAATAGCCGCACTAACGAAAAACGAAAGGCTGCCTTGCAGCGAAATTGCCTGATCAATTTGTAGATCGATCACGGCAGTCAAAAATAAAGAACTGACAAAAACACCAAAATACGCAACCCAAGCAGAGTCTCTGCGGGGATTTCGATCGCGCCCATGTGAAACATCAATGTAACTGGGAAAACAATAATAAAAGTTAACAAATAACAAAAAAACAAAAAGAAAGCCTAGCACCAGCCAATAATAAATACCACTTAAAGGAACCGCTTTTTCTATTAACTTCGCAAGGAATGCCGCATAAAGCATAGAAAGCATAACAGCTAGTAAGTCCGAAATTAAAACGGTGAAGAAAACCCGCAACCGCATTATTACCCCCTCAGGAAGCCTGACACCCTTTTTGAGCACATATACAATCTGCACATGCATCCAAAATTATAATCCTGTCATTACTACTACTCACTCTAATAAACGACATCAAAGAACGACGATCCGAAGACTCCTACACACCACCTTCTTTTTTCTTACATATTTATCCCAAAGATCCAAAAGCAACGCACCAAAAAAACCAAACCTATAAAGGATATTCAAACGGGAAGCCTAGGGGTTTAGTTGCGCAAAAGATATTTTTAGACCTGCGCAAATAATAAAAGTCCGAAACCTGAGCGGGAATCGGACTTTTATCATGCGAGGAAAATCAAGTTTTAGCGATGCCAGAGTTCATCGCTATCAGAAGTTAGCCGGCGTATTCGCGCTAATAATCTCCGCTTCATCCGCCCCAATATTTCGAAACCGATGCGGCAGTGTCGTCGGGAAGTAATACCCATCCCCGGCGTTCAGCACACTAATCTGCCCATCCACCGTTAGCTCAACCGTTCCGCGCGTCACCAGACCGCACTCCTCGCCTTCGGAGTGAACGATCGGTTCCTCGCCCGAACTCGCCCCAGGCGCGTATTGCTCGCGCAGCAAGCGCATCTGCCGGCTCGGCACGGAAGCGCCGATCAGCAGCAATCGCAGGCCATGCCGCCCAAGATCCGGCTGTTCATTCGCCCGAAATACGTATTGATGCTCACGCGGTGGCTGGTCGAAGGTGAAGAAGTCCGCCAGGGACATGGGGATGCCTTCGAGCAGTTTTTTGAGGGAGCTGACGGAGGGGCTGACGCGATTTTGTTCGATCAGGGAGATGGTGGCATTGGTGACGCCGCTACGGCGGGCCAGCTCGCGCTGGGACAGTTTGTAGCTTTCGCGTACTAATTTGAGTCGTGAGCCCGTGTCCATGACAGCCTTATGTGTGAACTACTTAAGGGGTTATGGGGGTGGATGGCGGGCGACTTTTGGCCGCGAGGAACACCGCTTCCCTGTCCCAGAAACGTGAAAGGCGGGTATTAAATCACGTTTGTTCGTGTTGCTCAGCAGGTTCGATGGGTGGTGGGGTAAAAAGGCTGGTGGGGCTGATTCTGGTCTGTTTTGGTGCGGGAGCTTTGGGGTGAGTTTACTTGTGATGAGGGTGATTCAGTCGATAGCAATGGTGACTGATATGGCCTCATCGCGAGCAAGCTCGCTCCCACAGGGGATCAATGCCAAACACACAATCTGCGCCTGGCCGGGAACAAAACTGTGGGAGCGGGCTTGCTCGCGAAAGCGGTGAGTCAGCCATAGCTTTGGTGACTGACACGGCGCCTTCGCGAGCAAGCCCGCTCCCACGGGGATTGTTTTCCACAGGGGGATTGCGCGATGGCTTAGATACCGAACCGGTCGCGCAGCGAGTAGTACGCGGCGCCCATGGCGGTGAGTGGCGCCGAGAAGGTGCGACCGCCGAGCATGGGCATGTGTGGCAACGAGGCGAAGGCGTCGAAGCGTTCGGCGTCGCCGCGGATCATTTCCGAGATCAGTTTGCCGGCCAGGTGTGAGCAGGTGACGCCGTGGCCGCTGTAGCCTTGCATGTAGTAGGCATTTTTCTCGATGCGGCCGAATTGCGGCATGCGGGACATGGTCAGCAGGAAGTTGCCGGTCCAGCGGTAGTCGATCTTCACGTCCTTCAGTTGCGGGAAGGTCTTGAGGATTTTCGGTTTGATCAGTTGCTCGATGTCGTCCGGTTCGCGGGCGCCGTAGACCACGCCGCCGCCGTACAGCAGGCGGTTGTCGGCGGTGAGGCGGTAGTAATCGAGCAGGTAGTTGCAGTCTTCGACGCAGTAGTTGTTTTTGATCAGGCTGCGCGCGACCTGTTCGGACAACGGTTCGGTGACGACGATTTGCGAGCCGCAGGGCATGCTTTTGCGCGTCACGCGGTTGTCGAGGTCTTGCGGCAGGTAGGCGTTGCCGGCGATCAACAAGTACTTGGCGCGGACCACGCCTTTGGCGGTGCGCACGGTGATCGGTTCGCCGTAGGTGATTTCCACCGCCGCCGATTGTTCGTAGATTTTGCCGCCCAGGCCGATGATGGCCGAGGCTTCGCCCAGGGCCAGGTTCAGCGGGTGGATGTGGCCGCCCTGCATGTCGAGCAGGCCGCCGACGTAGTTGTCGCAACCGACTTCACGCCGGATGTCTGCCGCGTCGAGCATTTTCAGGTTTTTATTGCCGTAGCGTTCCCAGCTGCTTTTCTGCTCGGCCAGGCCTTTGAGTTGCTTTTTGTTCAGCGCGGCGAAGATGCCACCGGGCTTGTAGTCGCACTGGATGTCGTAGTGCTGGATGCGCGAACGGATGATGTCGGCGCCTTCGAAGATCATGCTGCCGAGGACTTCAGCGGTTTTGTCGCCGTAGCGTTCTTCGATCACGTCGACGTCGCGGCTGTAGGAGTTGACCAGTTGGCCGCCGTTGCGACCGCTGGCACCAAAGCCGACTTTGGCAGCTTCGAGCACGGTCACGCTGTAGCCCGCTTCGCAGAGGAACAACGCCGATGACAAACCGGTGTAACCGGCGCCGATCACGCAGACGTCGCAGTCCACCGCTTGTTCCAGCACCGGGAATTCGCCGGTGAAGTTGCGGGTGGCGGCGTAGTAGCTGTTTACATGTGTTGTTGGTTTCATACGTTTCTCCGATGGTCGCAGGCTGGCCTGCGACCGCCGCTGTAAAGGTCTTAGAGCTTGATCCAGGTCGCTTTGAGTTCGGTGTATTTGTCGAACGCATGCAGCGATTTGTCCCGACCGTTACCCGACTGTTTGAACCCGCCGAACGGCGCGGTCATGTCGCCGCCGTCGTACTGGTTGACCCAGACGCTGCCGGCACGCAAGCCACGGGCGAAGGTGTGGGCCTTGCTCAGGTTGCTGGTCCACACGCCAGCGGCCAGGCCGAAGATGCTGTCGTTGGCGATGGCCAGCGCTTCTTCCTCAGTGTCGAAGGTGATCAGCGACAGCACCGGGCCGAAGATTTCTTCCTGGGCGATGGTCATCGCGTTGGTCACGCCGTCGAAAATCGCCGGTTCCACGTACAGGCCACCGGTGCTTTCGAGGGTGCGGCTGCCGCCGGCGATCAGTTGTGCGCCCTGGTCCTTGCCGACTTGGATGTAGCGCAGCACGTTGTCCAATTGACGCTGGTCAACGACCGCGCCGACGGTGGTGTCCGGATCGAGGGCGTGCCCCGGTTTCCAGGCTTGCAGCGCTTCCACCAGCAGCGGAATGAACTGCTCGCGAATCGAGCGCTCCACCAGCAACCGCGAACCGGCGGTGCAGACTTCGCCCTGGTTGAAGGCAATTGCCCCCGCCGCCGCTTGTGCTGCCGCGCGCAAATCCGGCGCGTCGGCGAACACCACGTTTGGACTCTTCCCCCCAGCTTCGAGCCAAACGCGTTTCATGTTGCTTTGCCCGGCGTAGATCAGCAGTTGCTTGGCAATCGCGGTGGAGCCGGTGAAGGCCAGCACGTCGACGTCCATGTGCAACGCCAGTGCCTTGCCGACGGTGTGGCCGTAGCCCGGCAGGACGTTGAACACACCTTTCGGGATGCCTGCGTCCAGCGCCAGTTGGGCGATGCGGATCGCGGTCAGTGGCGACTTTTCCGAAGGCTTGAGGATGAACGAGTTACCGGCGGCCAGGGCCGGGGCGAACTTCCAGCTGGCCATGATCAACGGGAAGTTCCACGGCACGATGGCGGCAACAACGCCCGTTGGTTCACGGGTGATGAGGCCGAGTTGATCGTGCGGGGTGGCGGCGACTTCGTCGTAGATCTTGTCGATGGCTTCGGCGCTCCAGCGGATCGCGTTGGCGGTCGCCGGGATGTCGATGCTCATGGAATCGCTGATCGGCTTGCCCATGTCGAGGGTTTCGAGCAGGGCCAGTTCTTCTTGGTTCGCCAGGATCAGATCGGCGAAGCGGATCAGGATGCGTTTGCGCTCGGCGGGTGCCTGTTTGGCCCAGATGCCGGACTCGAAGGTCTGGCGCGCGACGGCGACTGCCGCGTTGGCATCGGCTTCGTCGGTGCTGGCGACGTTGGCCAGGAAACGGCCGTCAACCGGGCTGATGCATTCGAAGGTATCGCCGCTGAGTGCTGCGCGATATTGACCGTCGATGAATGCGCGGCCTTCGATGGATAAGGACTGGAAGCGTTGTTCCCAGTCGCTGCGAGTGTTTGTCATTGTTGTGACTCGACGCAGAGGAATAAGTGATCGTCAGTTAAAACGTGCAATGAGATCCCCTGTGGGAGCGGGCTTGCTCGCGAAGGCGGTGTGTCAGACGACATCGATGTTGACTGTGCCGACCTCTTCGCGAGCAAGCCCGCTCCCACATTTGATCAGCGGTGGATGCAGATCTTGTGTCCACCACCATTCCCTTGTGGGAGCGGGCTTGCTCGCGAAAGCGGTGTATCAGGCGACATTAATATTGACTGTGCCGCCGCCTTCGCGAGCAAGCCCGCTCCCACATTGGGTCGGCGCTGTCGTTTTAAACGGTGTGCAAATACCAGTTGTACTCAAGGTCCGAGATGGAGTTCTCGAACTCGGCCAGTTCGCTTTCCTTGCACGCCACGAACACGTCGATGTAGAGCGGGTCGATGTATTTGGCCATGACTTCGCTGTCGTCCAGCTCGCGCAATGCGTCGCGCAGGTTGTTCGGCAGGCTCTGTTCGTTCTGCTCGTAGCTGTTGCCTTCAACCGGTGGGCCCGGTTCGATTTTGTTGGTCAGGCCGTGGTGAATACCGGCCAGAACCGACGCCATCAACAAGTACGGGTTGGCATCAGCGCCGGCAACACGATGCTCGATGCGCACCGAGTCCGCCGAACCGGTTGGCACACGTACCGCAACGGTACGGTTGTCGATGCCCCAGCTCGGCGAGTTCGGTACATAGAACTGTGCGCCGAAGCGGCGGTACGAGTTGACGTTCGGGCACAGGAAGGCCATCTGCGCCGGCAGGGTCTCGAGCACACCGCCGATCGCGTGTCGCAGCGCGGCGTTCTGCTCGGGATCCTCGCTGGCAAAGATGTTGTTGCCTTCTTTGTCGAGAATCGAAATGTGCACGTGCAAACCGTTGCCCGCCTGGCCCGGATACGGCTTGGCCATAAACGTGGTGTCCATCTCGTGGTCGTAGGCGATGTTCTTCACCAGACGCTTGAGTAACACCGCGTAGTCGCAGGCTTTGATCGGGTCGTTGACGTGATGCAGGTTGACTTCGAACTGCGCCGGGGCGCTTTCCTTGACGATGGCGTCCGCAGGAATGCCCTGCTCTTTCGCGCCTTCGAGGATGTCTTGCAGGCAATCGACGTATTCGTCGAGGTCATCGATCAAGTACACCTGAGTCGACACCGGACGCTTGCCCGATACCGGCGAACGCGGCGACTGCGGACGGCCGTTCACGTTGTCCTGATCGATCAGGTAGAACTCCAGCTCGAACGCCGCACAGATGGTCAGGCCGAGTTCGTCGAATTTGCGCACCACATTCGCCAGCACTTCCCGAGGGTCGGCGAAGAACGGCTGGCCTTCGAGTTCGTGCATGGTCATCAGCAATTGCGCAGTCGGGCGTTTCTGCCACGGCTCAATGCTCAGGGTGTCAGGGATGGGGTAGCAGATTCGATCCGAGTCGCCGATGTCCAGACCCAGGCCGGTGCTTTCCACCGTAGAACCGTTGATGTCCAGGGCAAACAGTGACGCCGGGAGGTTGATGCCTTTTTCGTAAACCTTATGAAGACTGGTGCGTTCGATGCGCTTGCCGCGCACCACACCGTTCATATCCGCAATCAGAAGGTCGACGTACAAAACCTCAGGATATTTCTTAAGGAATGCGTTTGCTTCGTTGAGTTGAACGGTACGCAGAGGGACCGACATGATGCACCTATTAGCTGTTAATTATTATGTTCACTACCTTGTTGCGAGCCCAGTCAATCCGAAAGGCAAAGTGAAGTCAATAGCGAACACTTGGCCTTTCAACCTTTATTTTCGGGCCTTTTATGGGCACGAGAGTGCCAGATACGTCCCGCGCACCGCGTAATTCCTCGGGATCAGACGATCGGCGTTTAGAATTTTTTACATGAGAGTTGTTAATTAAAATCAACAAGGCTAAGCTCCGGAAAAGCTCGTTCAAGTGTGAAACTTCGAGGTGATAAAAATGGCATTCAAGCCATTGATCGGCGTTACAGCGTGCGTCAAACAGATTGGCCTGCACCCCTACCACGTCAGCGGCGACAAGTACTTGCGTGCTGTCAGCGTCGCGGCTCTGGGGCTGCCCGTGGTCATTCCTTCCCTGGGCGAACTGACCGAAATCGAGGACCTGCTCGCGCAGCTCGACGGTCTGTTGCTGACCGGCTCGCCATCGAATGTGGAGCCCTTCCACTATCAAGGCCCGGCCAGTGCTCCCGGCACGGATCACGATCCGGCGCGGGACGCCACGACTCTTCCTTTATTGCGTGCAGCGATTGCCGCCGGCGTGCCGGTGCTCGGTATCTGCCGTGGCTTTCAGGAAATGAACGTGGCGTTCGGCGGCAGCCTGCATCAGAAAGTCCACGAGCTGCCCGGCATGCTCGATCACCGTGAAGCGGACAGTCCGGAATTGGCGGTGCAATACGCGCCGGCCCATGCGGTCACCGTGCAACCGGGCGGCGTGTTTGAAGCGTTGGAGTTGCCTGCCGAGTTCATGGTCAATTCGATTCACAGCCAGGGCATCGATCGACTGGCGCCGGGGCTGCGTTGCGAAGCGATTGCACCGGACGGTTTGATCGAGGCGATCTCGGTGGACCACAGCCCGACCTTTGCCGTCGGTGTGCAATGGCACCCGGAATGGCAGGTGCTATCGAATCCTCAGTATTTAAGTATTTTCCAGGCGTTTGGTGACGCGTGCCGGCAACGGGCGGCGCTACGTAAAAAACGCTGACGACTTAAACCCTCACTCAACCCTTTAACTGCCCTCGTGAACGGGCGGCTGCGCCGACGCGCGCTGCTTCTTCACGCGTAAAAAACGAAACAAGACAACAACAAGCACCACCAGGCAGCCAGGACGGCGGCGCCGAATAAGCCCGAGCATTACGGGAGATACCAGTGAGCCAAACGCAAATCCAGGGTGGGAGCGGGCTTGCTCGCGAAGAGGGAGTGTCAGTCGACATTGATGCTGCCTGATACACCGCTTTCGCGAGCAAGCCCGCTCCCACAGGGGACCAGCGCTGAACTTACTGACATCACCCGGCAGGGCTTGCAATCAACTATTAAGTCAGGCCGCGTTGGCCCGACGACTGAAACCTGTTGGGAGTTTCACATGGCAAATGCCTCCAGCACTTACAGGAAGGCTCTTGAAGGTCACCAGGCCCCGAAAAAGGTCTTGGTGAAAATCGATCGCGTGACCAAGAAGTTCGACGAAACCACCGCCGTGGACGATGTGTCCCTGGAGATCCATCAAGGCGAAATCTTCGCCCTGCTCGGTGGCTCCGGTTCGGGCAAATCGACCCTGCTGCGCATGCTCGCCGGCTTCGAACGTCCGACCGAAGGGCGCATCTTGCTCGACGGAGTCGACATCACCGACATGCCGCCCTACGAGCGGCCGATCAACATGATGTTCCAGTCCTACGCGCTGTTCCCGCACATGACGGTGGCGCAGAACATCGCCTTCGGCCTGAAGCAGGATCGGTTGTCCGCCAGCGAAATCGACGCCCGTGTCGAAGAGATGCTGCGCCTGGTGCACATGACCCAATACGCCAAACGCAAACCCCATCAGTTGTCCGGCGGCCAGCGTCAGCGCGTCGCCCTCGCCCGCTCCCTGGCCAAGCGTCCGAAGCTGCTGTTGCTCGACGAACCCATGGGCGCGCTGGATAAGAAGCTGCGCTCGCAGATGCAACTGGAACTGGTGCAGATCATCGAACGGGTCGGCGTGACCTGTGTGATGGTGACCCACGACCAGGAAGAAGCCATGACCATGGCTGAACGCATCGCGATCATGCACCTCGGCTGGATCGCCCAGATCGGCAGCCCGGTGGACATTTACGAAGCACCGGTCAGCCGCATGGTCTGTGAATTCATCGGCAACGTGAACGCCTTCGACGGCACCGTTGTCGAGGACCTGGAAGGTCACGCGATCATCCACAGCCCGGACCTGGAACAGAAGATTTACGTCGGCCACGGCGTCAGCACTTCGGTGCAGGACAAGTCGATCACCTACGCCATCCGCCCGGAAAAAATGCTGGTCAGCACGCTCAAGCCGGAGCAGCGCTACAACTGGTCCCAAGGCAAAGTGCATGACATCGCCTACCTCGGCGGCCACTCGGTGTTCTACGTCGAATTGCCTGGCGGCAAAGTCGTGCAGTCGTTCATGGCCAACGCCGAACGCCGGGGCGCGCGTCCGACCTGGGACGACAAGGTCTACGTGTGGTGGGAAGACGACAGCGGCGTGGTACTGCGCTCATGAAAACCTTCAATCAGCAATTTCTAAGACTGGTCCCCAGCGGGCGCAAACTGGTGATCGGTATTCCGTTCATCTGGCTGTTCCTGTTCTTCATGCTGCCGTTCTTTCTGGTCATGAAAATCAGCTTCTCGGAAGCGGCGCTAGCGATTCCGCCCTACTCGGAGATCTACACCTTCGCCGAGCAGAAATTCCAGCTGCTGCTGAACCTCGGCAACTACTCGTTGCTGACTCAGGATGAGCTGTACATCTCGGCATATCTGGGTTCGTTGAAGGTCGCGTTTTTCAGCACGTTGATGTGCCTGGTGATCGGTTTCCCGATGGCCTACGCCATCACCAGAGCCAAAAAGGAAACGCAGAACGTCCTGATGCTGCTGATCATGATGCCGACCTGGACTGCGATCCTGATCCGCGTGTATGCGTGGATGGGCATCCTCAGTAACAACGGTTTGCTCAACGCATTTCTGATGTGGACCGGGATCACCGATCACCCGATCGAGATCCTCAACACCAACACGGCCGTCTACATCGGGGTGGTTTACGCCTACCTGCCGTTCATGGTGTTGCCGCTCTACGCCAACCTGGTGAAACACGACGGCAGCCTGCTGGAAGCCGCGTCGGACCTCGGCTCGAGCAACTTCAACAACTTCTGGAAAATCACCGTGCCGCTGGCCAAGAACGGCATCATCGCCGGTTGCATGCTGGTGTTCATTCCGGTGGTCGGTGAGTTCGTGATTCCGGAACTGTTGGGCGGCCCGGAGACGTTGATGATTGGCCGTGTGCTGTGGCAAGAGTTCTTCAATAACCGCGACTGGCCGGTGGCGTCTGCCCTGGCGGTGGTGATGCTGTTGATTCTGATTGTGCCGATTCTGCTGTTCAACCGCAGCCAGGCCAAAGAGATGGAGGCACGGGGATGAAACGCTTCGGATTTTCAAAGTTCATGCTGATTTTCGGCCTGTCGTTTATCTACCTGCCGATGCTGATCCTGGTGATTTACTCGTTCAACGCCTCGAAACTGGTGACGGTGTGGGGCGGCTGGTCGGTGAAGTGGTACGTCGGCTTGCTCGACAACACGCAACTGATGGGCTCGGTGGTGCGCTCCCTGGAAATCGCCTGCTACACGGCGATTGCGGCGGTGGCGCTCGGGACCTTGGCGGCGTTCGTGCTGACTCGCGTGACCCGCTTCAAGGGTCGCACGTTGTTCGGTGGTTTGGTGACGGCGCCGTTGGTGATGCCGGAAGTGATCACCGGTCTGTCGTTGCTGCTGTTGTTCGTGGCCATGGCGCAGTTGATCGGCTGGCCGCAGGAACGTGGCTTGGTGACAATCTGGATCGCCCACACGACTTTCTGTGCGGCGTATGTGGCGGTGGTGGTTTCGGCGCGTTTGCGTGAGCTGGACCTGTCCATCGAAGAAGCGGCCATGGACCTGGGTGCGCGGCCGTTGAAGGTGTTCTTCCTGATCACTATTCCGATGATTGCGCCGTCGTTGGCGGCGGGCGGGATGATGTCGTTTGCTTTGTCGCTGGATGATTTGGTGTTGGCGAGTTTCGTGTCCGGGCCGGGTTCGACGACCCTGCCGATGGAAGTGTTCTCGGCGGTGCGTCTGGGGGTTAAACCTGAGATCAACGCGGTGGCCAGTCTGATTCTGCTCGCTGTTTCGATCGTGACGTTCATGGTCTGGTACTTCAGCCGCCGCGCCGAAGCCACCCGCAAACGCGCGATCCAGGAAGCGATGGACCAGACGGCCAGCGAGTCCTGGCAACCACAGAAAAACCAACGAGTAGAAGCGACGGCCTAATGGCCTGCAACACGCACACTTTGTAGCAGCTGGCGAAGCCTGCGTTCGGCTGCGCAGCAGTCGTGAATTCAGTCACTGCGGTTCTTTCAGGAAGATTGAATTCGCAGGTTTTACGACTGCTTCGCAGCCGAACGCAGGCTTCGCCAGCTGCTACAAGGGGTGCGCCAGCACTGCATTGTTTTGCGTATTTGAATAAAAAAGAAATGGAGTTGTACCGATGAAAATGTTTGGCAGGACTCTGCTGACACTGTCCTTAGTGGGCGCCCTGGCGACGGTTGCCCAGGCCAACGACAAGGTTCTGCGCGTTTATAACTGGTCGGATTACATCGCCCCGGACACGGTCAAGAAGTTCGAAGACGAGACCGGAATCCGCGTGACCTACGATGTGTTCGACAGCAACGAAACCCTTGAGGCACGCCTGCTTGCGGGTAAATCCGGCTACGACATCGTGGTGCCGTCCAACAGTTTCCTGGCCAAGCAGATCAAGGCTGGCGTGTATCAGACGCTGGACAAATCGAAGCTGCCTAACTGGAAAAACCTTAACCCGGTGTTGCTGAAAAACGCTTCGGCCAGCGACCCTAATAATGCTCACGCCTTCCCGTACATGTGGGGCTCGATCGGCATCGGCTTCAACCCGGCCAAGGTCAAGGAAGTGCTCGGGGCCAATGCGCCGACCAATTCCTGGGATTTGCTGTTCAAGCCGGAGAATGCGGAAAAGCTCAAAGCCTGTGGCATCAGTTTCCTCGATTCGCCCACCGAGATGCTCCCGGCCGCCCTGCACTATCTGGGCTACCCGGTGAACTCCCAGGACAAAGCGCAGATTGCCGAAGCCGAAGCGTTGTTCATGAAGATTCGGCCGTCGGTGGCGTACTTCCATTCTTCGAAGTACATCTCTGACCTGGCCAACGGCAACATCTGCGTGGCCGTGGGTTACTCCGGCGACGTGCTGCAGGCCAAGGCTCGCGCCAAGGAAGCTGGCGACACGGTGAAGATCGACTACAGCATTCCGAAAGAAGGCGCCGGCAGTTTCTACGACATGGTCGCCATTCCGCGAGACGCGGCGAACGTCGACAACGCCTACCTGTTCATGAACTTCCTGATGCGCCCGGACATCATCGCCGAGATCACCAACAACATCGGCTACAGCAACGCCAACGCCGCCGCGACGCCGTTGGTGGATGAAGCGATTCGCGATGATCCGGGGTCGTATCCGTCGCAGGCGGTGATGGCGACGCTGTATGCGATTCCTGACATGCCGATTGGTGTTCAGCGCGTCATGACCCGAGGCTGGACCCGCGTAAAACTCGGCAAGTAATTCGCTTGAAGACGCCTTCGCGAGCAGGCTCGCTCCCACAAGGAATGTGTGTTCACACCGCTCTAATGTGGGAGCGGGCTTGCTCGCGAAGACGGCGGCACATCCAGCATCAATGGCGACTGACACACCGCTTTCGCGAGCAAGCCCGCTCCCACAGGAGTCCGCGGTGAAACACAGACTTGTGAACGACAACGATCCCCTGTGGGAGCGAGCCTGCTCGCGAAGTGGCCCGGACATCCAACATCAATTTCAGCTGTCCCCTCTTCCGTTCACACAGCGCCTTACCACCGCTGCATTCCCTGCGAACGGCCTCACCTGGCTCCTCGGTTAAGGTGAACTTCAGGCGCCCTCGGGCGCCTTTTTTTGTCCTAGGGCATCAGCGGCCATTCGGCCAGCGCCCGATAGCGGCCCTTGTGCGATTCGAACAGCGTGAAGTGCTCGGCCCGCAGGATAAATTCGGGCGGTGTCTCGGACTCAGGCACCGGCAATCGGTAGTCCCGCATCAAGGTCAAATGCGGCCGAAACTCCTTCGGCGAATCCTCAAATCCAAACGGCAGCATCGCCTGCTCAAGCGCATACACCAGCCGCAACAACTCCGGCGGCGCCTGCTCCGACGCCAGCACCAAAACCCCATGCTTGCGCCACACATCCACTCGATCCAGCACCACCCGCAGCGCCACGCCCGGCACCCGAACCTTCGCTGCCGCCGTGCAGATATCGGCAATCTGCGCCACACCCACAGCACCCAGAAACTTCAACGTCAGGTGAAAATTCTCCGCCGGCACCGGCCGTCCGCTGCGTAGCTGCAAAGCGCCGCGCCACTGAGCAATCGCCCGCCGCTGCTCCGGCGCGCAGCTCAAGGCAAAAAACAGCCGCTTGAACGGTTCATGGGATTCGTCGCTCACGCCTGGCACCTCCTGACATGCACGTTATAGTTGAACCAACCGAATCAACCGGAGGGCGCCATGCGAGAGATCATCAGCAAAGAGCCATGGTGGGCGATGCCGCCGCAACCCGGCCAGAATGAGTCCGAGCTGGAATGGGGCTGGCTGGTTCACTATAGCGAAGGTGAGCCGCGTTTCGAGTTCGTCCGGGAACGACCGACGGACAACGAGATCCGCAATCGCAAGAGTTGCAGGATCACTCCGTCGCCAGAGTGATCCTGGGCTGGGTTTTTACGCCTGAAGCACAACGTTGAATCCGCCAAACACCATACGCTGGCCATCGAACGGCATCGGGTTGACGTCCTGTTGCATACGCGGATCGACCATGACTTTCTGCATTCCAGCATCGCGGGTGGCCTTGTCGGGCCAGACGATCCAGGAAAAGATCACGGTTTCGTCCTCCTTGAGTTTCACCGCCATTGGAAACGAGGTCACCTTGCCGTCGGGCACGTCATCGCCCCAGCATTCGGTAATGCTCAGGGCGCCGGCTTCCTTGAAGATCTTCGCGGCGATCTCGGCGTGCTTGATGAATTTTTCACGGTTGGCGGTGGGGACTGCGGCGACTAAGCCATCGATGTAAGACATGGTGGTTCTCCTTGATGAGTAAAAGACCAATACCAAGCGAACTCAAAACCTGTAGCGAGGGGGCTTGCCCCCGTTCGGCTGCGAAGCAGTCGTAAAATCCGCGAAGTCGGCGTGTCTGACACACCTCAGCGGAAGGCTAAAGGGCCGCTTCGCAGCCCAACGGGGGCAAGCCCCCTCGCCACAGCAAGCGCCCTCGCCACAGTGACTGGGTTCATCCTGAGCGGCATCGGTCAGGGGTCGATCTGCTGGGTAGTCGATTCCGCCGGGCTCCAATCGACAGCGCCACTGCCCGAACTGACCGACGGTACTTCAGCACTCCCCGCCAGATTCCCCTCGATTTGCGCGGCCAAATACAGCGTGCCCGCCATGACGCCGGTGGTCGGGTTTTGCAATAGCTTCGCCCAGGCCTTGTCGAAGGTGTTGCCCAGGCTGCTGCGGATCAACGCTTCGCTGTCTGGTCGGTCGCTGGCCTGGATGATCGCGCGGATCCCCGCCACGCCCACCGTGATCAAGCCGCCGGCCAGTTTGCCTGCCGCCGCCGCCACGGCACTGGCGGCGCCACGGGTGGGCATCTCGGCCTCCATCCGTTGGCTGGCACGCTTGGCCACTGGCGCCATGGCGGTTTCCGTCGAATCCACGCCTTTGTCGCCGCCGGCCTTGTGGATCTTGTCGATCAGCGCGGCATAGGCCGGCAGCGTGTTCAGCGGTTCGGTATGTACCACTTGATACAGCGAAGCATCCCGGGCCGGCGGCGGCCCCAAGGCAATCGCCGGAATCTTCTGGATCCGCCCGTTGAGCTGCGCCATCGGCACGCCGTGGCGCTGGGAAATTTTCTGCAGTTCTTCCTGGAGAATGTCCACGTAGAACGCCGTGGCCAGTCCGAGAATCGCATCGGGATCGATCTCCACCGCGACCGGTGCCAGCACGCGTTTCTGGTATTGATCGAGCAGATAAGTCGCCAGCCGTTTGGCCGAGGCATCCTGCTCGCCCGTGGCGCTGATCGTGTACCAACTGACCTTCATCGACAGCCATTCCTGGGTCCAGTAACTGCTGAACCAGGGAATGAAGTTTTCTTCGGTCAGTTGATAGACCCGCGTGCGCCAGTAATCCATGGCCCCGCGCGCATAAATTTTGGTCTGCTCGGTGGCCGATTGCGATGCGGCGACAATCTCCCGGTCGACCTGCTGCCAGGTGCTCGGCGCCACCACCACGACCGGCGCTGGCGCCGGGGCACGCGCAGACGTGGCGCAACCGGCCAACACCACCATCACGGCGACGATCAGCGAACGCAGGTTCAAGATCGCGGTGTCCTGGAGTCGCTCCCGAGCGAAATGCCGGGTGCTCATAAAGCTATTGAGTTGAGTATAGGTTCAGGGTTTTGGCCGTTCGTCTGGAGTTTTTTTGGTGTCCTTTAGGCCGTCTTCGCGGGCAAGCCTCGCTCCTACAAGATCGGCGATAGAACGATGAAAAAACCTTCACCATCATTCCCGTCGATATCCACCATCGTAACGAATGCCTTCCGCATAAAAACTGTCCGGTGCACGATCAGGCCATACCCACTGCAAACCCCGCATCGGAGGGGCACATCATGTTGATCCATCTCCTGACTTGCCTGGCCCTGACCGCCGTCACCCTGACCCTGTTTTCACGTTTCTTCCTGGACATCGGCCACACCGAGGAGCACCCGTCATGATCCGCATCGTCACTTTGGCCGTCAGTTTCCCGGTGTTCGGCACCAACTACTACTCGCAGCACGTGGTCTCGCGCAAAGAGATCGCGCTGGTGTTCGACAAGAACTTCGAAGCGCTGCTGATGCCCGCTGCCGCCAATCACTTCAGCAACGAAGTGGTCGGGATCAATGACCAGTTCCGCTTTCTGAACGATGTGCTGGTCGAGCATCTGCTCGATGCCGAAATGGCTCAGCCGTCATCCCGTCAATTCACCTTCTGACGAGCGTCACTTGCCCAGGTTTTGATTCATCAAACCGGGCTGTTCATTGGCGCTTTGCCACTGACGCAAGTTCTCGCAGCCTTTCACGTTGACTTCGGCCAGGTGACTGCGAGCGTCGCAGGTCATCGACCACTTTTGTCGCAGTGACGGGTACTTGATGAAGTCCGCGCGGGTCGGTGGTTCGCAGGCGGATAACAGTGCGGCAGACATTACCGTGGCGGCCAATTTCCAGGCGGCCGGATAGCTCATTTTTGATTTCATGATTATTGGTTTCCGATTGAGGAAAACCAATCCTATGGCCGGAATGGTTCTACTAGAAGAGCCACTTACATGGCATTTCGTGGAGCCATTTTCTGGAAGCTGACGACGCCTTCGCGAGCAAGCCCGCTCCCACAGGGGGTTTTGTACGGGTCATTGAGAGTTGCTTTCGTCGCCCCGCGCAGCAGTCCCTATCCCCCGGACTAAACTTAATGCACGCAGGGCGGGGTCCTCGTCCTGATCATTCCCACGACCACCGCCCAGGGGCGCACGCCTCGACAAACAAGGCCTCTGGACCGTGATCCTGCAATAGGAGCACACGTGATGGACGAGGCCAGACTCAACGATTTCATGGGCAAACTGGTCAACGACATGGGCGGCGCGGCGATGCTGGCCAATGTCATTCTCGGCGAAGAACTCGGTTTGTATCGGGCCATGGCCGACAGCCAGTCAGTCACTCCCGAAGCACTCGCCGACAAGACCGGTTGCCACCCTCGCCTGGTGCGCGAATGGCTCAGCGCCCATGCCGCGTCCGGTTACATGGAACATCAGGACGGCCAGTTCCGTCTGCCCGAAGAACAAGCCCTGGCCTTGGCGATCGAGGATTCGCCGGTGTACATCGCCGGCGGTATCGGCGTGGTCGCGTCGTTTTTCCATGACAAGGACAAACTGGTGAAAGCCTTTCGCGGCGATGGCGCCCTGCCTTGGGGCGAGCACCATCCGTGCATGTTCAGCGGCACCGAACGTTTTTTCCGCCCTGGCTACAAGGCGCACCTGATCGCTGAATGGCTGCCGGCCCTGGAAGGCGTGGTCGCCAAACTCGAGGCCGGGGCCAAAGTCGCGGACATCGGCTGCGGGCATGGCGCCTCGACCGTGATCATGGCGCAGGCGTTTCCGGATTCACGGTTCGTCGGCTTCGACTACCACGCGCCCTCGGTCACCGTCGCCACCCAGCGCGCCGAAGCCGGTGGTGTGTCGGGACGCGCGCGGTTCTTTCAGGGTACGGCGAAAAGCTATCCAGGCACCGACTATGACCTGGTTTGCTACTTTGATTGCCTTCACGACATGGGCGACCCGGTCGGCGCTGCGCGGCATGCCTACGACTCGCTGAAACCGGACGGCTCGGTGCTGTTGGTCGAGCCTTATGCCAATGATTCTCTGGACGACAACATCACCCCGGTGGGACGGCTGTTCTACGCGGCTTCGACGTTCATCTGCACCCCGAACTCGCTGTCTCAGGAAGTCGGCCTCGGGCTCGGCGCCCAGGCCGGTGAGGCGCGGTTACGCAAGGTATTTACCGAAGCCGGCTTCAAGCATTTCCGCCGGGCGACGGAAACGCCGTTCAACCTGATTCTAGAAGCACGTAAATAAACACCTGAAACAAGGTGAACACAGCCTTTGTAGCAGCTGGCGAAGCCTGCGTTCGGCTGCGCAGCAGTCGTGAAATCAGCGGACGCGGTTTTTCAGAAAGACCGCAAGCTCAGGTTTTACGACTGCTGCGCAGCCGAACGCAGGCTTCGCCAGCTGCTACGAGTCGAGTTATCTGCGAGATCAGGTTTTACGACTGCTGCGCAGCCAAACGCAGGCTTCGCCAGCTGCTACAGGTTGCGTTTTTTGCGAGAGCCGCGTTGTGATCGGCAAATGCTACCCTGCAAACACCCAAATTTTACGACTGCTTCTTGAAGCACGTAAATAAGGTGAACACAGCCTTTGTAGCAGCTGGCGAAGCCTGCGTTCGGCTGCGCAGCAGTCGTGAAATCAGCGGACGCGGTTTATCAGAAGGACCGCATGCTCAGGTTTTCGACTGCTGCGCAGCCGGACGCAGGCTTCGCCAGTTGCTACAGGTTGCGTTATTTGCGAGAGCCGCGTTGTGATCGGCAAATGCTACCCTGCAAACACTCAAGTTCTCCCGGAGTGTTGAACATGCTCGACAGCCCCATCCGCGAACAGCTCGACCGACTTCAGCAGTTAATGGCCGACCAGCCGTTCGCGGTGCTGACCGGCGCGGGCATCAGCACGCCGTCGGGCATTCCGGACTACCGCGATAACCAAGGCGTACGCCGGGGCCGGCAGCCGATGATGTATCAGGAATTCCTCGCCGCTCCCGAATCGCGGCGCCGTTATTGGGCGCGGGCGATGCTCGGTTGGCCGCGAGTGCGCCTTGCCAGTCCGAATGCGGCCCATGAGGCGCTGGCCAGTTTGCAGAGTTCGCGGCAGATCGGCGGGCTGATCACCCAGAACGTCGACACCCTGCACGACCAGGCCGGCAGCCACGACGTGATCGAACTCCACGGCAGCCTGCACCGGGTGCTGTGCCTGGACTGCGGCCAGCGCAGCGAACGCGATGCGATCCAGCAACTGATGGAAGCGCAAAACCCGTACTTGGCCGGGGTCGATGCAACGCAGGCGCCGGATGGCGATACCTTGCTCGATCCGGCGTTTGAAGCGCGCTTTCAAGTCCCGCACTGCCCCCATTGCGGTGAGCAACGGATGAAACCGGACGTGGTGTTTTTTGGCGAGAACGTCGCGCAGGTGACGGCGGCCAAGGCCATGGCGGCAGTTGAGAAAGCGGCGGGATTGCTGGTGGTGGGGTCGTCGTTGATGGCGTATTCGGCATTTCGGTTGTGCCGGGCGGTGGTGGATCAGGGCAAACCGTTGATTGCGATCAACCTGGGCAAGACCCGGGCGGATGAGATTCTGGATATGAAGATTGAGGGGTCTTGCGAACAACTGTTGCCGCTGCTGACACAGCGCCTCTCCCACTAAATGCGCTAAACCCCTGTGGGAGCGAGCTTGCTCGCGATGAGGTCGTCACATTCAACAATGATGTCGACTGACACTCCGCCATCGCGAGCAAGCTCGCTCCCACATGGGGCCATGATCAGCCGGTGGATAATCGCTGACCTAGATCGGCCTCCTTGAAAATATCAAACAACGCCTGCGCCGCCGCTGACAGTTCATGCCCCGGTTTAGTCAGCACACCAATCGCCCGCTCCACCACCGGGTCGCGCAAGGTGATGCAGTGCGCGCCCAGTTCCTGCATCTGCCTGACACACAACGCCGGCACCGCGCTCACGCCCAACCCGCTGGCGACCATCCGCCCGACCGTCGCCAGTTGATGGCTTTCAAACTCCACCGGCAGTTTCATACCCCGAGCCTGCAAGTGTTCTTCGAGCATCACCCGCACCGTGGACGGTCGCTGCAAGGTGATAAACGGTTCCTTCAATAGCGTCTGCCAGTCGATATCGTCGAGTGTCGCCAGCGCCGAATCATGCGGCACCACCGCGACAAAGCGGTCGATGTACAACGGCGTAAACTCCAGCGAGGTGCTGTGGGCCGGTTCGAACGACACGCCGAGTTCAACCTGGCGATCGCGGACCATTTCCAGCACCTGCTCGTTGATCACGTCGTTCACCGTGACGTTGACCTTTGGGTAACGCGCGCGGAAAGTCTTGAGGATCGGCGGCAAAAGGTTGCCGGCAAACGACGGCATCGCCGCCACCGTCACGCGACCACGCTGCAAGGTGAAGCGCTGGCGCAGTTCGTCTTCGGCATTGTCCCAATCGGCGATCAGCCGACGGGCCAGAGGCACCAGTGATTCACCCTCCGGGGTCAGCGCCACGTTACGTGTATTGCGGCTGAACAGACGCCCGCCGAGGCCTTCTTCCAGTGCCTTGATGGTCAGGCTCAACGCCGATTGCGACAGGTGCAAGCGCTCGCAGGCCACGGCAAAACTCAGGCTCTGGGCCACGGCCAGGAAGGCGCGGATCTGCTTGACGGTCATGGCGAATGGCTCCTGTAATTGGCGTATGTGCTATCTGTAGGAGCGAGGCTTGCCCGCGAAGGCGTCCTTGAAATCGCCATCGCGCGCAAGCTCGCTCCCACAAATTTGATTGGTGAGTTTTATCTATCAATCAACCTTAAAAATCAACTTAACAAATGAATACGCCAGCGCGACACTCACTTCCACTATGGCTAGCCAGCCGCCCATAAAGAATAAAAGAGGTGCATATGGCAGGTTTCGACAAGCGCGTGAGTTCCTACGAGGAAGCCCTTGCAGGTCTTGAAGACGGCATGACCGTGATCGCCGGCGGCTTCGGCCTGTGCGGGATCCCGGAAAACCTCATCGCCGAGATCAAGCGCAAAGGCACCCGTGACCTCACGGTGGTTTCCAACAACTGCGGCGTCGACGGCTTCGGTCTCGGCGTGCTGCTGGTAGACCGGCAGATTCGCAAGGTGGTGGCTTCCTACGTCGGCGAGAACAAACTGTTCGAAGACCAGCTGCTGAAAGGCGAAATCGAAGTCGTTTTGACCCCTCAAGGCACCCTCGCCGAAAAAATGCGCGCAGGCGGCGCTGGCATCCCGGCGTTCTTCACCGCCACCGGCGTCGGCACCCCGGTCGCCGAAGGCAAGGAAGTGCGTGAATTCCACGGTCGCAAGTACCTGATGGAAGAATCCATCACCGGTGACTTCGCCATCGTCAAAGGCTGGAAAGCCGACCATTTCGGCAACGTCATCTATCGCCACACCGCCCAGAACTTCAATCCCCTGGCCGCCACCGCCGGCAAGATCACCGTGGTCGAAGTCGAAGAAATCGTCGAGCCCGGCGAGCTGGACCCGGCGCAGATCCACACCCCTGGGATCTACGTCGACCGGGTCATTTGCGGCACGTTCGAGAAGCGCATCGAACAGCGCACCGTGCGTAAGTGATCCCCTGCCCCCGGACCGAATGAAGGAATAACAACAATGGCACTTTCCCGCGAACAAATGGCTCAACGCGTCGCCCGCGAAATGCAGGACGGCTTCTACGTGAACCTGGGCATCGGCATCCCGACCCTGGTCGCCAACTACATTCCCGAAGGCATGGAAGTCATGCTGCAGTCGGAAAACGGCCTGCTCGGCATGGGTCCTTTTCCTACTGAAGAAACCATCGATGCCGACATGATCAACGCCGGCAAACAAACCGTGACCGCGCGAATCGGCGCGTCAATCTTTTCCTCGGCCGAGTCCTTCGCGATGATTCGCGGTGGCCACGTCGACCTGACCGTGCTGGGCGCCTTCGAAGTAGACGTTGAAGGCAACATCGCTTCGTGGATGATCCCGGGCAAACTGGTCAAGGGCATGGGCGGCGCCATGGACCTGGTGGCCGGCGCAGACAACATCATCGTGATCATGACCCACGCGTCCAAGGACGGTGAGTCCAAGCTCCTGTCCAAATGCAGCCTGCCGCTGACCGGCGCCGGGTGCATCAAGCGTGTGCTGACTGACCTGGCTTACCTGGAAATCGAAAACGGTGCGTTCATTCTCAAGGAACGCGCGCCGGGTGTCAGTGTTGAAGAGATCGTCGCCAAGACCGCCGGTAAACTGATCGTGCCGGATCATGTTCCGGAAATGCAATTCGCTGCCCAGTGAGGAATCATTCCATGCAAGACGTCGTTATTGTTGCCGCCACCCGTACCGCCATCGGCAGTTTCCAGGGTGCGTTGGCCGGTGTGTCCGCCGTTGACCTGGGCGCTGCGGTAATCCGTCAGTTGCTGGCGCAAACCGGGCTCGACCCGGCGCAAGTCGATGAAGTGATCATGGGCCAGGTGCTCACCGCTGGTGCCGGGCAAAACCCTGCGCGCCAGTCGGCGATCAAGGCTGGCCTGCCGTTCAGCGTGCCGGCCATGACCTTGAACAAGGTCTGCGGTTCGGGCCTCAAAGCCCTGCACCTGGCGACCCAGGCGATTCGCTGTGGCGATGCCGACGTGATCATTGCCGGCGGCCAGGAAAACATGAGCCTGTCCAACTACGTGATGCCGGGCGCGCGCACCGGTCTGCGCATGGGTCACGCGCAAATCGTCGACACCATGATCAGCGACGGCCTATGGGATGCGTTCAACGATTACCACATGGGCATCACCGCCGAGAACCTGGCGGAGAAGTACAGCCTGACCCGCGAACAACAGGACGCCTTCGCCGCAGCCTCCCAGCAAAAAGCTTCGGCAGCGATTGAAGCCGGGCGTTTTGTCGATGAGATCACGCCGATCCTGATCCCACAGCGCAAGGGCGATCCACTGTCCTTCGCCACCGACGAACAGCCACGGGCCGGCACCACCGCCGAAGCCTTGGGCAAACTGAAGCCGGCCTTCAAGAAGGACGGTTCGGTGACCGCTGGCAACGCCTCGTCCTTGAACGACGGTGCTGCCGCTGTGATCCTGATGAGCGCCGACAAAGCCAAGGCTCTGGGCCTGCCGGTGCTGGCGAAAATCGCTGCTTACGCCAACGCAGGCGTAGACCCGGCAATCATGGGCATCGGCCCGGTATCGGCGACTCGCCGCTGCCTGAGCAAAGCCGGCTGGTCGATCGACCAACTGGACCTGATCGAAGCCAACGAAGCCTTCGCCGCGCAATCTTTGGCGGTGGCCAAGGACCTGGAATGGGATCTGAACAAGGTCAACGTCAACGGCGGCGCCATCGCCCTGGGCCACCCAATCGGTGCGTCGGGTTGCCGGGTGCTGGTGACCCTGCTGCATGAAATGATCAAGCGCGACGCCAAAAAAGGCCTCGCCACCCTGTGCATCGGTGGCGGTCAAGGCGTGGCACTGGCGATCGAACGGGCTTAACGGGTTCAACAGACAGCGCGGGGACCCACGAATATCCGTTCGCTGTCTGGCAACACCCCGGCGTGTCTGAATGTGCTCGGCCTGTGCCGACGCTGACTAACTGTGGCGAGGGAGCTTGCTCCCGCTCGAGTGCGAAGCGCTCGCAGAATCTTCGACAATTGCCGAAATTTTGGGGCTGCTTCGCAACCCAGCGGGAGCAAGCTCCCTCGCCACAAAAGCTACTCAGCAGTTCAGATGCACCGGGTTCTTTTTGCCTGGCTATCAGCCAAATTTCACCAGATTCAGAATCGGCAACGGCCCACCCGGGAACTGTGCCAACCGCGCCCCGACACTCAGCTCGCCAAGATCAATCCCGCAAAATCCCAACTGCTCAATCAGCGCACTGACCTGCCCTTTCGCCTCAGCATCATCCCCCGAAAAAAACAGCACCCGCTTGCCCCCCTCCGCCGCCGGATCGCTCTCCAGCAACCGCGCCGCCAGGTGATTGAACGCCTTCACCACTCGCGCCCCCGGCACCCGTTCGGCGAACACTTCGCTGGACGTACGGCCCTGCAAATCCACAGCCTTGAACGCTGGCGCCTCAATCGAATTGTTCGCATCGATAACGATCCGCCCGCCAAAGTCCGGCAGCCCTGCCAGTGCAGTCGGCAATTTCGACCAGTTGACCGCGACCAGCACAATGTCTTGCGCCGCCGCTTCTTCACGGGTGCCGGCACGGGCCGTTGGCCCGAGTTCTTCCACCAGCGACGCTAAAGTTTGTGGGCCGCGGCTGTTGGCGATGACCAATTCAATCCCTTTCCGGGACAGGGCCCGGGCAAAGGCAGAGCCGATGGCGCCAGCGCCGATGATTCCGATAGTGCTCATGGTTTTTCACACCGATACAGGTTGTCGTTGAAGTGAATACTGCACTTGCCATTAGCGCTTGATTAGCCGGTAATGATTTGAATTATCTTCAAGCATTGCTATCAGGTGCCAGCTATGGAAACCCTCGCCAACCTCGAATCCTTTGTGCGCAGCGCCGAAACCGGCAGCTTTTCCGCCGCCGCGCGTTTGCTGGCGCTGACACCGGCAGCGGTCAGCCGCAACGTGGCGATGCTGGAACGCAACCTCGGTGTGCGGCTGTTCCAGCGTTCGACCCGCAAACTGTCCCTGACCGAAGCAGGGGAGCGTTTTCTGGCGAGCATCGGCGGCAATCTGGAGGCGTTGCAGGCAGCGATCAGTGCCGTGAGCGGTGATCGCGGCGAGCCGGCGGGTGTGCTCAAGGTCAGTCTGGCGCCGACGTTCGGGATCGGTCATGTGTTGCCGTTGCTGCCGACGTTTCTGGCGCGTTATCCGTTGATTCGACCGGAATGGCATTTCGAGAATCGTCAGGTCGACTTGATTGCCGAAGGCTATGACGCGGCCATCGGTGGTGGTTTTGAGCTGACGCCGGGGGTCATCTCGCGGCGGTTGGCGGCGGCGGATATCGTCGCCGTGGCGTCACCGGCTTACCTGGCCGGACGCGCCCTACCCGTCACCCCGGCGGACTTGCTCGGCCACACCGGCATTGTGATGCGCGGCATCCGCACCGGGCGGATTCGTCAGTGGGTGATGCGCGATGGTGCCGGCCAGGAAGTCAGCGCCGCGCTGAATGAAAACATCGTCCTCAATGACCCGGCCGCCATGCGCGAAGCTGCGTTGCTGGGTCTGGGTGTGACGCTGCTGGTATTGCCGGACGTGGTCACGCAAATCCAGCGCGGCGAGCTGGTGCGCTTGTTGCCGGACTGGCACGCGGATGCGGGGCCGATCTCGCTGTACTACCCGAGTCGCACGCTGATGCCGGCCAAGACCCGGGTGTTTATTGATTTTGTGATGGAAGCGTTTGGCGGGTGACCGCGTTATCGTTCTTCGCGAGCAAGCCCGCTCCCACAGGGGATCTGCAGTGAACTGAATATCTGTGTGCAACCCAATCACCCTGTGGGAGCGGGCTTGCTCGCGAAGAGGCCAGCCCAGCCAACACACCTCCTGGACTCAAACCACCAACTGCAAAATCAACCACGCATTCGCCGCGCTGATCACCGTAAACAACCCCCACGCCAACACCCGCGTCGGCAGCCGATTCACAAACGGCCCCATCAGCTTCTGGTCGTTGGTCATGCTGATCAACGGGTACAGCGCAAACGGCAGTTGCAGGCTCAACACCACCTGACTCATCACCAACAATTTGCCAATCGCGTTGTCGCCCATCAGCCACACGCCGATGAACGCCGGGATCAGCGCCAGTCCGCGCGTGATCAATCGTCGTTGATAGCAAGGAATCCGCAGGTTCAGGTAACCCTCCATGATCACTTGCCCGGCGATGGTGCCGGTGAACGTCGAGCTCTGCCCCGAGGCCAGCAGTGCGACGCCAAACAACACACTGGCCAAGGCACCACCCACCAGCGGATCGAGCAAATGATAGGCGTCCTGGATGTCCACCACGTCGCTGTGCCCGGTGGTGTGGAACGCGGCGGCCGCCAGAATCAGAATCGCCGCGTTGACCAGTAACGCCAGCGCCAGCGAGCCGATGGTGTCGATGCGCGCCAGTTTGACCGCGTCCTGCTTGCTGGCCAGGTCCTTGCCGATCATCCGGGTTTGCACGATCGAGGTGTGCAAATACAGGTTATGCGGCATCACCGTGGCCCCGAGAATACCGATGGCGATGTACAGCGGCGCGGCGTCGCCGATGGCCGACAGCGACGGGGTGAAGCCACGGGCGACGTCCGGCCAGTAGGGTTTGATCAGCAGCAGTTCGACGAAGAAACACGCGCCGATAGTGCCGACCAGCACCAGCATGATCGCTTCCAGTCGACGGAAACCACGGTTCTGCAAGGCCAGCACCAGCAGCGTGTCAAACGCAGTCAGGGCGATGCCGAAGGTCAGCGAACAGCCCAGCAGCAAATGGAACGCCAGGGCGCAGCCAAGCACTTCGGCAAGGTCGGTGGCGATGATCGAGATCTCCGCCAGCACCCACTGGGTCCGCGCGGTACGAGTGCTGTAGCGCTCCCGCGACAGTTGCGCCAGGTCACGTCCGGTGGCGATGCCCAATCGCGAGCACAAACACTGCACCACCATCCCCGCCAGGCTCGCCAGCAACACCACGAACAACAAGCTGTAGCCAAACCGCGAACCGGCCTCGATGGCCGTGGCCCAATTGCCCGGGTCCATGTAGCCGATCGACACCAACAAACCAGGCCCGGCAAAACGCAGCATGCGCTTGAAGAACGTCGCATTCGGGTCAACGGCAACACTGCCGGCCACTTCCGGCGGGCAAAACGGCGCCGTGGCGATTTTGGGCAAAAAGCTGAATTTCACGCAAACATCCAGAAACAATTGGAAAGACGCAGCTTAGACGGTTCGAGCCTCTTGAGGCTACACACCAGGCAGCTTCTACGAGGCCCCGTGCCGGCGGAAGAACAACGTCACCTGACCCAGTTCGAAGCCGAACTTGGTCATCGCCGAGCGATTGGCCATGGTGTTTTCGTCGAGCAGGTACATCCAGTCATCGAAGTGCACCTGGTAGACCTTGTCGTCCACCGGCAGGCTGAGAATGTAGCGCCAGTGCAATGCGTTTCCGGCCACTTCACCGCTCGACTCGCCGACCACATCGCCGGCCGTACCGCGCCAACGGCCAGGACCGTCCGGGTGCAGGGTCCAGACTCGAGTCTGTTTCGTGCCGTCGCTGTAGGTAAAGTCCTCGTGCATGATCAGATTCGGCCCGTCCATGCGGCTGTCGATCAGCACATGAAAGCGCTTGACCACCTCCCCCGAACGCTTCTGGAACATCCCCCAGCCATCCACCCGGCCGACAAAGAACCCCGGCAAATCGAGCTTGGGGTTTTGCTCGCTGTAGCGCTGTACATCGACGCCGCTGCAACCGGCCAGACAAACGAACAGAACCAGCAACAGCTTCTTCAACATGACGACGCCCTCAAGGCTTGGCGGTACCCAACAACTGCTGACGCAATTCAGGATTACGGGTGCGCGGATCGAGCCAGATATCGAAAAAGGCTCGGGCGAATTGCGGGTCTTTCACTTCGTGTTGCAGTTGCTGGCCGACAAAAAAACGCGCGCCCTGCCCCGGCAAATACACCCCGGTGATGCGCGTGCCAGCCTGGACATCGACGAACGACTGTTGCATCTGCGCCTTCCAACCGGCCAGTTGCGCGGCGCTGACCGAGGCGCCGGACAAGCGCTTGATTTCATCGACGCTGGCCTGCACCAGATCCTCCCGGGAAATGCTGCGTTGGTAGATCAGTTCCAGGGCAAACGGCTGGTCCGGCGCCAGCGGTCGCGCCGCGCTCCAGAGCCGCGCGTTGTAGACATCGAAGCCAAACACCCGAAACTCCCCAGCACCGATAATCTGCGCGCCGGGCACGCCATCCTGCCAATTGGCCAGGGCCTGGGCGCCAAGCAAGGCCAACAGCAAAAGACTGTGTCGTAGAAAGGATCTGTTCATGGCCGCTCGATGTACGCTGAAACCCTTGGTAAAACTTATACGCAAATAGGGATTCTGTACAATTTCCTGGCCAGTGTTTTTGTATACAGGATTGAGCCATTTATAGAGCAATCCATCGCCCACAGTGCTAACGTTGCCGCCTCACACAGGTCGGAGGTGCGTGCGTGCTGATGCTCAAATTGCTGGTGATTCCCGGGTTCCTGCTGCTGATTTCCCTGGCGGGCAAGCGCTGGGGACCGAGCGTGGCCGGGTGGCTGTCGGGGTTGCCGGTGGTGGTCGGGCCGATTCTGTTTTTCCTCGCCATTGAGCAAGGCCAAGTGTTCGCCGCCCAATCCGCCACGGCCGCACTGTCTGCAATGTTCGCCATGATTGCGTTCTGCGTGACCTACGCCCAAGTCGCGCAACGCGCTGGTTGGCCATGGGCGCTGACGGTTTCCCTGCTGGTGTGGGCCGCCTCGGCGGTGGTGCTGTCGGTGATTCCGCCGTCCCTGACGTTTTCGGTGATCGCCGCCGCTACCGCGCTGCTGGCCGCGCCGTACCTGTTTCCGTCGGTGCAACCGATTGTTTCCGGCCCCAAGCCCAAGTCCGACAAACTGCTGCTGCGCATGGTCGCCGGCGCGCTGCTGACGCTGGCCGTGACGCTGTTGGCCAGCACCGTGGGCGAACGCTGGAGCGGCTTGCTCGCGGTTTTCCCGGTACTCGGCAGCGTGATGGCAGTGTTTTCCCAGCAAACCCGTGGCCCCGCCTTCACCGCCGCGTTGTTGCGCGCCACCGCCACCGGCATGTATTCGTTCGCGGCGTTCTGCCTGGTGCTGGCGCTGACCTTGCCCAGCCTCGGCCTGCCGGCGTTCGGCCTCGGCGTGGCGGTGTCCGTGGGCATGCTCGGGGTGACCCGACGCTTGCTGGCGAAACCGGCACCGACAACTCGTTCGATCACTTCGAACGAGTAGACCAACAACCTCGCACGTCAATCGAACGGGTTTCGCTCAACATCAGCCTCAGTTCAAACCCACTGACTGAGGCCTTCCCCATGAAATTCTTTTTCCATCCTTCGCCGAACCCGATGAAAGTCGCCCTGCTGCTTGAAGAACTGCAAACACCCTACGAGCTGATCGGCGTCGATACGTTCAAAGGCGAGCAACATTTGCCGGCGTTCCTGGCGATCAACCCAAACGCCAAGGTCCCGGCCCTGGTGGACGGCGATGCCACGGTGTTCGACTCCCAGGCGATCCTGCTGTACTTGGCGCAAAAACATCAGCGTTTCCTGCCGACCACTGTTGCCGGTCAGGCTGAGTTGCTGTCCTGGCTGATGTTCATCGCCACCGGCCTGTCGCCGTTTTCCGGCCAAGCCGTGCACTTCCTGCACCACGCACCAGAAGACCTGGCCTATGCGAAAAACCGTTACTTGAAAGAAGTTGAACGCCACTATCGCGTGCTCGACCAGCGCCTCGCCGAGCATCAATACCTGGCCGGCGACACTTACAGCATCGCCGACATGGCGCTCTGGGGCTGGGCTAACTATGCGCCGTACATCCTCGGTGAAAACGGTCTGGCGGCGTACCCGAACGTCAAGCGCCTGTTCGACGAAATCAGTGCGCGTCCGGCGGCCCAGCGTGCTCACGGCTTGAAAGAGCAACTGGTGCTCAAGGCAGAATTCGACGAAGAAACCCGGCGTAACCTGTTTCCGCAGAATCAGGCGTCGTAAAGGCACACCCGTAGCAGCTGTCGAGCCCCGGCGAGGCTGCGTTCGGCGGCGAAGCCGTCGTAAAATCAGGCAACGCGGTGTTTCAGGATGACCGCGCATGCCGGGTTTACGACGGCTTCGCCGCCGAACGCAGCCTCGCTAGGGCTCGACAGCTGCTACGGGGGGGCATTCCGTGGGATGATCGCCCCCTAGCGCGATTATCCCCGGAGAGTTTCAATGTCATTGTTCAGTAAAAAAGCCGTTGTCCTGTTGCTGACGGCGGTTGCCAGCCTGGGGGCGTTGAATGCTTACGCCGCCAAAGCCAAGACCAGCGATGGCGCGCCGATCAAGGTTTCGATGCTCAGCGGCAAGTTCACCTTTACCTTGCCCAAGGGCTTCGTCGCCAACCCGCTGCCGCCCGGTGCGACTGGCGCAACGGGCACCATGTACGCCAACGAGACCACCAAAACAGTGGTGATCGCCGCGGAAAACAACCTGGCGCCAGGCGTCAACGTCAAAGACAACGACGGCGAATTCCTCGACACCACCGCCGCCGACTTCGACGTGGCAGAACACAAGAATCTGCCGGATTTCACCAAGCTCAGCGAAAAAAGCCTGACCATGAAAGGCACCGGCCTCGGCCTGCGCCAAGTGGACAGCACCGCCACCCAGGGCGGCGGCAAGACCCTCAACACCACGCTGATGGCCGGTTCCGGCAACCGGATGGCGGTGATTCAGATCATCTCGCGCCCGAGCGACAAGGCTGGCCACGACACGCTGGTCAAGCAGATCACCGGCAAGTAAATGCTCAGGGATTCAGCCGCTGAAGCCAGGTGTTCAAGTCCTGGATTTCGGCGGCGCTGATGCTGTGGCCCAGGCCTGCGTACGTATGAAACTCAGGCTTGAGTGAGAGTTTCTGCAACAGGCTGTTGGCCGCCGTGCCATCGACCACAGGCAAGCGTTTGTCCTCAGTGCCATGACCGATGAAAATCGCCAGCGACTGGCGTTTTTCATCCGGTTTCAGCTCCGACTTGAGCACCGGCAGAATCCGCCCGCTCAACGCGGCAATCCCGCCCACGGCTTCAGGATGACGCAAGCCGACCTCGTAGGACATGATCGCGCCCTGGCTGAAACCCACCAGGAACACCTTGCTGGCGTCGGTGTGATATTTCTTCGCCGCTTGGGCGATGAAATCCAGCAACACCTTGCCGCTGGTCTTCAGATCATCGGTTTCACCGTTGTAGGCGCCGTCGCCTTTCTTGCGAAACCACTGGTAACTGTCCGCATCCAGCGCCACCGGCGCCTGCACTGACAGGTAGTTGTATTGCGCTGGCAATTCGTCCTTGATCCCGAACAAGTCACGCTCGTTACTGCCATAGCCGTGGAGGAAAATCACCAGCGGCTGGTTGTGCGAATCAGGATTGGCCTGCTCGAGGTATTTGAGCGGCAGATCAGTGTGCAGCGGGGTTTGAGCGTGGACCGTGGCGGACGCCAGGAGCATGAACAGCGCGAAAAACTTCAGCATAAACCTTCCTTCACAGGGGGCAGGATTTGGGGGATACCCTAACACCCCGCAGATTTTTGGTGTGGCGGATGCCGCCTTCGCGGGCAAGCCTCGCTCCTACATTGGAATGCGATCAAATGTAGGAGCGAGGCTTGCCCGCGAAGAGGCCCCGACAGGCAAAAAAGATCTCGGATCAATCGTTGGTCAACTTCCCAACCCGGAACGGCACCCGCCCCGCCACTTTCGCCTGCCACGTCCCCGGCTGGGTATAGCGCCCGCGATCAATCGCAAACAACACGCCACTGGTCCCGGCCCGCACGGTCGTGACCCGATCGCTCAACGGATCGACCACTTCAAACAACGCATCGCCCTGCTCCACCCACTCGCCCGCTTCGCGCAGAAAACTGACCACGCCGTGGTGTGGGGCGAACAGGTACTCGGTGCCGGCGAACGGCATGCCTTCGCAGCACTCACTCGGCGCCGCCGGCCAGGTGCCGCTGATAAAACCCTGTTCCGCGAGAAAGCCCAGAATCGCCTCGCAATTGGCCTGGGCCTGATCGACCCGGGTGTCGCCCATGCTGCCCAGCTCCACAGTGGTGGCGAGGTTCGCTGGCGGAATCGCCGCTTCCGGGAAGGTCCGCGCCAGACGCAACCACGGCGTCGAGCAGGACTCGTCGAACGAGCTGCCGCCGGAGTCTTCGCAGAGCAATGCCACACCCGCTTTCAAGCGTGCCGCCAGCGACTGCCACTGCGGCCAGTGCTGCGGCAAGGCGTACACATGAATCGCCGCATCGAAGTCGCAATGCAAATCCAGGGTGATATCGGCGTCGCAGGCATGGCGCAACAGCAAGCGGTGCATGGCTTCCAGTTGCGAAGCCGGGGCCGGCAGACCGTCGAGCACCTGGCCCATGGTCTGGCGAATCAGCGAGATATTGACCTCGGCATCATCGCCCAACTGGCCACCGATCAACGCGGCGACCGGTTCACTCAGTTCAACGAACGCACGGTTGAAGTTCTTGCCGCTGCCCAGCTCGAAACGGCCCATGTGCGCGCCTTGCAGGTGCTGGTCCAGACCGATCGGGTTGGCCACTGGCACCAGTTCGATAACGCCTTGCAACTGGCCTTGGGTTTCGAGTTCGGCCAGGCGCTTTTTCAGTTCCCATGCGGTGCGCATGCCGGGCAATTCGTCGGCGTGCAGGCTGGCCTGGATGTAGACCTTGCGAGTACCGGCGCCATAACGAAACACACTGAGAGTGCGCTCGGTGCCGAGGTGGCTCCAGGGCAGTGGGTGGTCGATGCGTTGCATGAGAACTCCGATAGTCGGAACAATGAGATCTCCCTGTGGGAGCGGGCTTGCTCGCGAAAGCGGTGTGTCAGGCGATATCAATGCCGACTGACACGGCCTCTTCGCGAGCAAGCCCGCTCCCACAGGGATCTGGCGTTCAAAAAGGATGACACAAAAAAAATGGCCACCGCGTCAACGGTAGCCACTTTTTCATCCGGCTGGATTACTCGCCGCCGTACACATCAAAGTTGAAGTACTTGTCCTGCACTTGCTTGTACTTGCCGTTGGCGCGGATCTCGGTGATGGCGGTGCTGAATTGGTCTGCCAGCGCCTTGTCACCCTTGCGCACAGCGATACCGGCGCCGCCGCCGAAGTACTTGGCGTCTTCGTAGGTCGGGCCCACGAAGGCGAAACCTTTACCGGCGTCGGTTTTCAGGAAACCGTCGTCCAGGGTGACCGAGTCGGCCAGCGTCGCGTCGAGGCGGCCGGAGACTATGTCCAGGTTGGCTTCCTGCTGGGAACCGTAACGCACCAGGATAATCCCGGCCGGTTGCAGTACTTCAGTGGCGAAGCGGTCGTGGGTACTGGCGCGCAGTACACCGACTTTCTTGCCCTTGAGTTCGGTCAGCGGGTCCTTGACGTCGGTGCCTTCCTTCATCACGAAGCGCGCCGGGGTGTGGTAGTACTTGATGGTGAAATCGACGTTTTTCTTGCGGTCGTCAGTGATGGTCATGGACGACAGGATCGCGTCGATTTTCTTCACTTTCAGGGCCGGGATCAGGCCGTCGAACTCTTGCTCGACCCACACGCATTTCACTTTCATCTGCTCGCACAGCGCGTCGCCGATATCGACGTCGAAACCGGTGAGTTTGCCGTCAGAGGTTTTCATCGAGAATGGCGGGTAACCGGCTTCGATACCGATGCGGATCGGCTTGGCGTCTTCGGCCACAGCGGTCAGGGACAACATCGACAGTGCCAGGGCACCGAACATCACTAGCTTCTTCATTTATAACTCCTGTGTGCGGAGGCTTTTATTGGCAGCTTTCGATTGGTCGCTTTCGGTCGGTGCTCTTGTGGAGAACCCCGAAGTGGCCGGCAGTCTAGAGCGGCTACAGGAGGGCGAATTATGTTTAAGCGACAAATACTTACAAAAAAGTAGCTGATCGATTGGCTTGTTTAAACCCGTGCGCCAGAGCGGTGCAAAGACTGTAGGACAAGCCTCGTTTTCAGATAAAACCTACGGGGTTCGGGTGTTTATCCGACTGAAGAGTCGCAATGAAAACCGGCGCCAAGCGTCACTGGCGATGACCGATGTTTTGCTGCACATTGAGCGCCATCTGCTTCCAATCCGAGAACCCCGATGCCCGAGCTGAACCTGATCCAGCACCACCCCGCCGAAGGTCCCGGTGCCATTGCCGAATGGGCGCGGTTGCGTGGAATCACGTTGAACGTCTTTCGCGCCGATCTCGGGCAGTTACCGCCGATAAGTGCGGCTCCGGTGATCCTGCTGGGCGGGCCTTACGAATCCAATGCCGGGCCTGAATGGCTGGAACACGAACGACAGTGGCTGGCCGCCAGCCTGGAGCAAGGCGCGGCGGTATTCGCCATTTGCCTGGGGGCGCAGCTGTTGGCCTTGAGTCTGGGCGGGAGCGTGCGGCGTATGGCGCGTCCTGAAACGGGCTGGACCCGAGTGAGCTTTGCGGATGGTCAGGTGTTGAACGTGCTGGAATGGCATGAAGACGCGATCGACTTGCCGCCGGGGGCGCAATTGCTGGCCAGCAGTGCGGCGTGCGAGCAGCAGATGTATCGGGTCGGGCCGACGCGGGTCGGGTTGCAGTTTCACCCGGAGTGGGATGCGCAATCGGTGGTTTTGCTGAATGAGCATTTTGGTGACGAGTCGCCGCTGCCGCGAGGGGAGGATGATGGTGTCGAGCATGCGGCGGTGTTTGAGTGGCTGCGGGGGACGCTGGATGGGTGGTGGGCTGGGGTTTGAAGAAGCAAGATCAAAAGATCGCAGCCTCGTTTCACTCGACAGCTCCTACAGGGGATTGTGTTCACCCGCCACATTGCGGCGAATACCAAACCCGTAGGAGCTGTCGAGTAAAACGAGGCTGCGATCTTTCCGTCTACCTCAACATTCGCAACTGACCACCGTGCTCGCCGGCCGCGCCGCCTCGACACTCAACTCAAACCCCTCATCCAGCCAGCCCGTCACACCGCCGATCATTTCCTTGACCGGGTAACCCAGCGCCGCCAGTTTCACCGCAGCCTTGTTCGCGCCGTTGCAGTGCGGGCCGGCGCAATAGACCACGAACACCGTGGATGTGGGATAAGCCGCCAACGTCTCGACGGTCATCAGCCGCCCCGGAATATTGATCGCCCCCGGCACATGTCCCCGCTCAAAGGCCAACGGGCCGCGTGTATCCACCAGAACAAAATCCACCTCGCCTGCCTGCTGGCTGCCGAACACGTCGGAACAATCGGTTTCAAAGGTCAGGCGATTGCTGAAATGCATCAGGGCAATGGCGGACGGGGCTGCGGGAATCGCGCGTACCAGGCTGGTCATGGGGTGTAGTCCTTTTCTCGGGTGGGTGTAGGCAGACTTTATCTGCCCGCCGCTTGCCGCTACAGTGGCGCACAAGACACTCACCGGGAACTTTCCGCCAAATGCAGACCAACCCTGGATTAGTCGCGATCCTGGCCTACGACGGCCTGTGCACTTTCGAATTCGGCATCGCCGTGGAGATCTTCGGCCTGGCCCGACCGGAGTTCGATTTCCCGTGGTATGAACATCAGATCGTCGCCGTGGATGCAGGCCCGATGCGCGCCATGGGCGGCATTCAGGTGCTGGCGGACGGCGGCATGGAATTGCTGGAAAGCGCCCGGACCATCATCGTGCCCGGTTGGCGCGACCGTCAGGCACCGGTGCCCGAGGCGTTGCTCGCCGCATTGCGCCAGGCCCACGCACGGGGCGCGCGTCTGCTGTCGATCTGCTCCGGGGTATTTGTGCTGGCAGCCACCGGTCTGCTCGACGGTCACCGCGCCACCACGCATTGGCGCTACACCCATGAACTGGCCGAGCGCTTCCCGAACATTCTGGTGGACCCGGACGTGCTCTACGTCGATTCGGGCCAGTTAATCACCTCGGCCGGCAGCGCGGCGGGGATCGATGCCTGCCTGCATCTGGTGGCGCGGGACTTTGGCACTCAGGTGGCCAACTCGGTGGCGCGGCGGCTGGTGATGTCGCCGCAACGCACCGGCGGTCAGGCACAGTTTATTCCTACACCGGTCAGTCCGACGCCCCGCAGCGACTTGTCTCGCGTCATGCAATGGGCTCGGGAGCGCTTGCACGAACCGCTGGAAGTGCGCGACCTGGCCAGCGAGGCGGCGATGAGCGAGCGCACCTTCCTGCGCCGTTTCACCGAAGCCAGCGGCCAGTCGCCCAAGACCTGGTTACAGCATCAACGCCTGGCGCGGGCACGGGAGTTGCTGGAGAGCACGGGCGACAACACCGAGCAGATTGCCGAGCGTTGTGGGTATCGGTCGGTGGAGAGTTTTCGGGTGGCGTTTCGCAGTGTGGTGGGGGTGCCGCCGTCGGTGTATCGGGAAAGGTTTGGGCGTGGGGTACAGGCCAGTTTTTGAGGTGTTCTTTCGGGCGCCTTCGCGGGCAAGCCTCGCTCCTACAAGGTTAGCGACGATCCTGTAGGAGCGAGGCTCGCCCGCGAAGGCGTCAGCCCAGACACCGCCAACCTCAAGGCTTACGCAACAAATAGGTATCCATAATCCACCCATTCGCCAACCGCGCGGCCTTGCGCACCCGTTCGATCTCATCCGCCACATCTTTCAACTTGCCACTGATGAGGATTTCATCCGGCGTGCCGAGGTAGGCCCCCCAGTAAATCTCTGTCTCCTGATCCGCCACTTGATGGTAGGAATCTTCCGCATCGAGCATCACCACCAGACTGTCGGCATCACTCACCTGCCCCGCCGCCAGCCGCCGGCCTGTGGTGATTTCAATCGAGCGACCGATACGGTTCAACGGCACTTTGTGTTGCGCCGCCAAGGCCTGGACGCTGGTGATACCGGGGATCACTTCGAATTCGAACTCGCAACGACCCGAGGCCAGGATCGCCTGCAAGATGCGCACGGTGCTGTCGTACAGCGCCGGGTCGCCCCACACCAGGAAGCCACCGCACTGGCCGTCGGACATTTCCTCGTTGATCAGCCGCTCGAAGGTCTGCTGCTTGGCCAGGTTCAGATCATCGACACTGGCCTTGTAGTCGACATCGCCACGTTCTCGTTCCGGACTGTGAGCTTCGACGAAGCGGTAGGCGTGATCGGTGATGTAGCGCTCACAGATTTCCCGGCGAAAGTCGATCAACTTGTCTTTGCTCTGACCCTTGTCCATGAGGAAAAACACGTCTGCCCGATTCAGCGCTTTCACCGCCTGCATCGTGATGTAGTCCGGGTTACCGGCGCCGATGCCGATGACCAGCAATGTTTTCATCAAAAGCCTCCGTCAGCGTCAGTGCTCAGCAAGCGTAGCCGCCAGCGTCCGGTGAACCGCAGTTCGATGGTGGATAACGGTTCGACGTCGATCAGGTTAAACGCCGTGCTTTGCAGTACGTGGGTCAGTACCGCGCGAACAACATAGGGATGGGTAATCGCGATGATGTCGCCCGGCGTTGTCTCCAACGTCGCCAGCCAGGCGGCCGCGCGCTCACCGAGTTGCACCACCGACTCGCCACCATGGGGCGCGGAATGCGGGTCTTCAAGCCAGGCCTGAAGCGCCTCGGGCTCGGTTTTTTGCAGCTCACTGATGCGCTGACCTTGCCAGCGCCCGAAATCACAATCGCGCAAGGCGTCGACGATTTGCGCATCACTGCCGAACAGCTCGGCGGTCTGGCGAGTGCGGGCTTCGGGGCCACAGAGCAGGCGCGGCGGGATCTTGGAGGTTCCGCTACGCGAACATTTGGCCGATTGCCAAACCATTTCAACCGGCTCATCCGCAGGAAAACGCGCCAGTTTTTGTGCGACGGTTCGGGCGTGACAAATCAGGGTCAATCGGGTCGCCTGCACGGGCAATTACTCTTTTTATGGAGGCAAACGGCAACACGCCGCAAACAATTGATCGATTGTGCAGCAAGACAGTCGATCAAGGCACAAAACCTGTGGGAGCGGGCTTGCTCGCGAAGAGGTCGGGTCAGCCAACATTGATGTCGCTGACACACCGCTTTCGCGAGCAAGCCCGCTCCCACAGGGGATTTTTGTCGTACCAAAAGGGTGATCTCCGACACTGATATGGGCAATGTCCTACACACCCTGTCGACATCCGCGTAGCCCTTGTTACACGGGCATTTCGCCCCGTTTCAACACCTGGCCATTGCGTGTAAAAATTCACTAGACATGTAGCGTGAGTTACATAAATACTGTTTTAGCGAATTGTGAAATAAAACCGACACACCCATCCAGCAGGAGCCCGGATGCCACCCCTTAGAGACCTGATCACCGATCCCGGCCTGGACCTTACGCCGTCGGAACGCAAAGTCATCCGCGCCTTGCTGGACCAGTACCCGCGTAACGGACTGGGCCCGATGTCGCGTCTGGCCGAACATGCCGGTGTCAGCGATCCGACCATTGTGCGGCTGGTGAAAAAACTCGGTTTTGGCGGTTACGCCGAATTCCAGGACGCGCTGCTCAGCGACATGGACCATCGCCTGCGCTCCCCCAGCACCCTGTTGCAACCCCGCTCCCACCTGCAAAAAGACGATCCGTGGAGCCATTATCTGGCGGAAACCCATCGTTCCCTGGTCGAAACCCAGGCTCTGACCCAACCCGAAGATGTACGGATCCTGGTGGAATGGCTGCTCGACGTGCGCCATCAGGTGCATTGCTTCGGCGGACGCTTCAGCAGTTTCCTCGCCAACTATTTGCTCAACCATTTGCGCCTGTTGCGCCCCGGGTGTTTCGCCCTGGAAGACAACGCCCAGTTGCCGGACCGCTTGTTCGACGTGCAGCGCCAGGACGTGGTGCTGGTGTTCGACTATCGCCGCTACCAGTCCCAAGCCCTGCGAGTCGCCAGTGCGGCGAAAAATCGCTATGCGCGAGTGGTGCTGTTCACTGACATCTACGCCTCGCCGCTGCGGGAAATGGCCGACCTGATCATCAGTGCGCCCGTAGAGTCAGTCTCGGCGTTCGACAGCATGGTCCCGGCGCTGGCGCAGATTGAAGCACTGATTGCCTGCCTGACCCTGCGCAGCCCGGATCTGGCCGATCGCCTGGAAGGCATCGACAACCTGCGCTCTGACTTCGACACCCACCTGCTGGAGGAAAAATAAGGATGTTTACGCTCCCCCACCGCTCGCCACGTGACCTGCCCTTTGTCACCGGCCACACCGCGCTGCTGCTGGTCGACATGCAACGAGCCTGGCTCGAACCGCAGTTCGACCCGCACCTCAACGACCCGGATGCCGAGTATTTCCTGACCCGCACCCACATGCAGGTGGTGCCCAATCAGCGGCGGTTGCTCAGCGCTTTTCGCGGTGCCCGGCAGAACGTGCTGCACACCCTGATCGAAAGCCTCACCGCCGATGGCCGCGACCGTTCGCTGGACCATAAACTCTCGGACATGCACCTGCCCAAGGGCAGCCCGCAGGCGCGGATCATCGACGACCTGACGCCGACGGAAAACGAAGTCGTGCTGCCCAAGACCTCTTCGGGAGTCTTCAACTCCACTAACATCGACTACGTGCTGCGCAACCTTGAGGTCCGGCATCTGGTGATCGCCGGTATCGTCACTGACCAGTGCGTGGACATGGCCGTGCGTGACGCCGCCGACCGCGGCTACCTGGTTACCCTGGTGGAAGACGCCTGCGCGACTTACACCCCGGAACGCCATCAGGCCTGCCTCAACGCGATCAAGGGTTATTGCTGGATCACCGACACCCACACCGTGCTCGGCCGTTTGCAGGAGATGCAGCCATGAGTGCGCGCCTGTTGCCAGTACCGATGACCACGATCGTCACCACCGACCTGATCGGCGTGACTCGCGGCCGTTCCTTTCCCACCGACGAACTGGAGCACTATCAAGCCGTCGGTTGCGGCTGGGTGCCGGCCAACAGCGCGTTGACCCCGCAAGATGTCATCGCCTCGACCAGTCCGTGGGGCGCATACGGTGATTTGAGGTTGATTCCGGACTTGAGCAGCCGCGTCACGGTGAATAACGGCCCGGACGCCAATGCCCCGGCCCTGGATTTCATCCACGGTGACCTCTGCGAAACCGATGGCCGTCCGTGGGCCACCTGCCCGCGCACGCTGTTGCGCAACGAAGTGGAACGCTATCGAGAGCTGGGCGTGCAGGTCAACGCCGCGTTCGAACACGAATTCAACCTGGACAGCGGCGATGTCGACTGTCACGCATTCTCCCTGGAAGCCCAGCGTCAGGGCGCCGAATTCGGTGGCTGGCTGCTCAGCGCCTTGCGCGCGGGTGGCGTGGAGCCAGAGATGTTCCTGCCGGAATACGGCAAACATCAATACGAAATCACTTGCCGCCCGGCGCTGGGTGTCGCCGCCGCCGATCGCGCGGTGAACGTGCGCGAGATCACCCGTGAAATCGCCCGGCAAATGGGCCTGGACCTGAGCTTTGCGCCCAAGACCTCCGAGCACGCGATGTGCAACGGCGTGCATTTGCACGTCAGCCTGCAAGACCTGGACGGGCAACCGCTGCTGTACGACGCCGGCACCACCAATGGCCTGTCGACCCTCGGCCAGCACTGGGCCGGCGGGATCCTGCATTACTTGCCAGCCCTCTGCGCCTTTACCGCGCCGACACCGGTGTCCTACGAGCGTTTGCAGCCCCATCACTGGAGCGCTTCCTACGCCTGCCTCGGCCAGCGTAACCGCGAAGCAGCGCTACGGATCTGCCCGACGGTGAGCCTGGGCAGCAAATCCGTGGCGGCGCAGTACAACCTGGAATTCCGCGCCATGGACGCCACGGCCTCGCCGCATCTGGCCATGGCCACACTGCTGATCGCCGGGCGGCTGGGCATCGAACGACGCCTGGCGCTGAACGCCATCACCGATGAAATCCCCGACGCCTTGAACGAAGAACAACGTCAGGCGCGCGGCATTGTTGCCCTGCCCGCTTCGCTGCCCCAGGCCCTGGACTGCCTGCGCAACAGTGAAGCGCTGATCGAAGCATTGCCCCAGGCATTGCTCGACTCTTATTTCGCCCTTAAAACCGAGGAACTGACGCTGACGGAACAGCTCTCGCCCGCCGACCTTTGTGAGCACTATGCCCGTTTGTACTGAATCCGTTGAACTGGGGCTCTACACCGAGCCCCCGTACACCCTGAGCCGGGAAGACTCCGAGCACCCGTTGATTCTGGTGTGCGAACACGCCAGTCGTTTTATTCCGCCGGCGTTGAATGACCTGGGCCTGGACTTCGAGGCTGCCCGCCAACACATCGCCTGGGACATCGGCGCTTTGGCGCTGGCGCAGCGCTTGTCCGAAATCCTCGGCGTGACACTGCTGGCGGCGAATTATTCGCGATTGTTGATCGACCTCAATCGGCCGCGACACGCCCCGGACAGCATCCCGGGCCAGAGCGAGATTTATCAGGTGCCGGGCAACCAACACCTCGATGAAGCCACCCGGGAACATCGTCGGCAGGCGCTGTTCAAGCCGTTTCACACGCGTTTGCAAACTTTGATCGACGAGCGCGTGGCCCAGGGACAAGCGGTGCGTGTGGTGGGGATTCACAGTTTCACCCCGATTTATTATGGTCAACCCCGGTCGCTGGAGGCCGGTGTGCTGTTCGGCGAATCCCGGCAATACGCCCAACGCATCATTGACGGACTGAGCCAGCATCCCCTTAAAGTGGCCGGCAATCAGCCGTACAAGATCGACCCGCTGGGGGACATGACCGTGCCGGTGCACGGCGATGCTCGCGGGCTGGAATCGGTGTTGATCGAAGTGCGCAATGATCTGCTGCGCACACCTGAGATGATTGAACGCTGGGCCGGTTACCTCGCCCCGCTGCTGTAGGAAATAGTAGAAGCGCTGTGGTTGTACCGACATAAAAACTAAAAAATCGACCGATGAGATGACAAGGAGAGCGGCATTCATGGAAATAGAAGCATTCGGCTACAAGCAGGAGTTAAAACGCAGCCTGACCCTGACGGATCTGGTGGTGTACGGGATGATCTTCATGATCCCCATCGCCCCGTTCGGCGTGTATGGCTACGTCAACGCCGAGGCACCGGGGATGGTGCCGCTGGCCTACATCATCGGGATGGTGGCCATGCTGTTCACCGCCCTGAGCTACGGTAGCATGGCCCGCGCTTTTCCGATTGCCGGCTCGGTTTATTCCTACGCCCAACGGGGCCTGAATCAACATGTCGGTTTCATCGCCGGTTGGTTGATGCTGCTCGATTACCTGTTGATCCCGCCGCTGCTGTACGTCTACGCGGCCATGGCGCTGAACCACTTGTATCCGGACATCCCGAAAGTCGGTTTCATCCTCGCGTTCCTGGTCAGCGCGACCTTTGTGAACTTGCGCGGCATCACTTTCACCGCGCGGATGAACATCGTGTTTCTGCTGGCGCAAATGGTGGTGCTGGGGATTTTCCTGTTCTACGCCTGGAATGCCCTGCACAGCGGCGGTGGTCACGGCGAACTGACCCTGGCGCCGTTGTACAACCCTGAAACCTTCAACTTCGCCCTGCTGATGCAAGCAGTGTCGATTGCGGTGCTGTCGTTCCTTGGCTTTGATGCGATTTCCACCTTGGCCGAAGAGATCAAGGGCGACCCGGGCCGCAGCGTCGGCAAGGCTGCGCTGATTACCCTGGTGGTGATGGGCGTGATCTTCGTGGTGCAAACCTGGATCGCCACTGACCTTGCCGCCGGCATGGGCTTCAAGTCCGCCGACACCGCGTTCTATGAAATCGCCGAAATCGCCGCCGGCAGCTGGCTGGCGACCCTCACCGGCGTGGCCACGGCATTGGCTTGGGGCGTGGCGGTGGCCATTACCTCACAAGCGGCGGTATCGCGGCTGCTGTTCGGCATGGCGCGGGACGGCAAACTGCCGAAAGCGCTGGCCAAGGTTCACCCGAAACACAACACGCCTTACATCAGCATTTATCTGGTGGCAGTGCTGTCGCTGGTGATCTGCTACCTGTTTATCAACTCGGTGGACACCCTCACCTCGCTGGTCAACTTCGGCGCGTTGAGCGGTTTCATGCTGCTGCATCTGACCGTGATCAACTACTACTGGCGCCGGCAGAAATCCGGCCAGGTGATCCGTCACCTGCTATGCCCGGTGATCGGCTTCATCATCGTCGCGGCCATCATGTACAACATGGGCGTCGATGCACAGAAACTCGGCCTGATCTGGATTGCCCTGGGTCTGGTCTACCTGTTCTTCCTGAATAAGCTCGGCGCCAGCACGACGCTGCCCGACCCAAGCAACGTCTGACAAGAAAAAGGGCGGCGTCTGACAAAAGATCAGGCGACCGCTGCTTCCACGCGTGGAAACCGACAGTGATAGTCAGGTTCGACGGCAAACCCGCCGAACCCTTTGATACAGGAGTGCATCCATGCTGGTCTTACGCCCAGTCGAGTTAACCGACCTGCCTCAACTGCAACAACTGGCCCGTGACAGCCTGGTGGGCGTCACGTCCCTGCCGGATGACAGCGAACGCCTGCGCGAGAAGATTCTCGATTCCTGCGCCTCGTTCGACAAAGACGTTGAGGGCAATGGCCCGGAGAACTACTTTTTCGTCCTCGAAGAGCTGAGCACCCGGCGTTTGACCGGGTGCTCGGAAGTCCTTGCCACCGCCGGTTTCAGCGAGCCGTTCTACAGCCTGCGCAACCGCCACTTCACCAGCGCCTCGCGGGAGCTGAACATCGAGCACGGCGTGCCGGCGCTGTCGTTGTGCCACGACCTCAGCGGCCATAGCTTGCTGCGCGGTTTCCACATTGATAGCGCACTGGTGTGCACGCCGTTTTCCGAGTTGCTGTCGCGGGCGCGGCTGTTGTTTATCGCGGCGCACCCGGCGCGTTTTTCCGACGCGGTGATCACCGAAATCGTCGGCTACAGCGATGAGCAGGGCCAATCACCCTTTTGGAATGCCGTGGGCAAACACTTTTTCGACCTGCCCTATGTCGAGGCCGAAAGGCTGTGTGGCCTGGAGAGTCGCAGCTTCCTCGCCGAACTGATGCCGCAATACCCGATCTACGTGCCGATGCTGCCCCAGGCCGCACAGGACTGCATCGGCCGGATTCACCCGGACGGCCAGGAAGCGTTCGACATCCTGGAACGCGAAGGCTTCGAAACCAACAGCTACATCGACCTGTTCGATGGCGGGCCAACGCTGTATGCACGCACCGCAAGCATTCGCTCCATCGCCCGCAGCCACACGGGCGCCGCGCAGTCTGTCGAGGCCATCGACGCTCGCGGCTGCTATCTCGTGAGCAATGATTCGCTCAGGGACTTCCGGGCCATCGTCGCCGAACTGGCCTACACCGCCGACCAACCGGTGGGCTTGAGCGCCGAGATGTGCGCCGCACTGAACGTGAGCGACGGCAGCCCGATCCGGCTGATCGCCCTGTGAGCAACACCCGGCCCCGTGCCCAACGACAGCGCCCGAGCATGCGCGCACCAGGAGTTGCATCATGATTGTCCGTCCGGTTCACGTCACCGACCTGCCCGCCCTGCTGGCACTGGTTAAAGAGGCCGGCCCGGGGTTCACCACCCTGCCGGCCAACGAGGAACGCCTGGGCCACCGCGTGCGCTGGTCCCAGCGCACCTTCGCCGAACAGGTCGAGCGTGCCGACGCCGATTACCTGTTCGTGCTCGAAGATGACGATCAGCGCGTGGTCGGGGTCAGTGCCCTGACTGGCGCGGTCGGCATGCGCGAGCCCTGGTACAACTACCGGATCGGGTTGACGGTCAGTTCGTCGCCGGACCTGGGCATCCAGAAGCAGATCCCGACTTTGTTCCTGAACAACGAAATGACCGGCCAATCGGAACTCTGCTCGCTGTTCCTGCACCCCGACCAGCGTCAGGGCAACAATGGCCGATTGCTGTCGTTGGGGCGGCTGCTGTTCGTCGCCGAATACCCGCAACTGTTCGGCGAGAAACTCATCGCCGAACTGCGCGGCAGCGCCGACGAACACGGCAGTTCACCGTTCTGGGAGAGCCTGGGCCGGCATTTTTTCCAGATGGATTTCAGCTACGCCGATCATTTGTCGGGGCTGGGCCATAAATCGTTTATCGCCGAACTGATGCCGCGCCAGCCGCTGTACACCTGCCTGCTCACCGAACAGGCCCAGGCCGTGATCGGCAAGGCGCACGCGAACACGCAACCGGCGCTGAAGATCCTCAATGCCGAGGGTTTTGCTCACAAGGACTACATCGACATCTTCGACGGCGGGCCGGTGATCGAAGCCCAAGTCCCGAAAATCCGCACCGTGCGCGACAGCCAGCCGCTGGTGCTGGGCATCGGCACGCCGGACGACCAGGCCCCGGTGTGGCTGATCCACAACCGACGCATGGAAAATTGCCGCATCACCACCGCCAAGGCGCGGCTGGTGGGCAACAGCCTGATCGTCGACCGCCTCACCGCCAAGCGCCTGCAACTGCAACCGGGTAACTCGGTGCGGGCGGTTACGTTGTTGAATCAGGAACAGCAGGCTGTGGCGGCGTGACCATTGAAATCGAGCTCCCCCTGTAGCAGCTGGCGAAGCCTGCGTTCGGCTGCGAAGCAGCCGCCAAAACAGACACCCAAGACTTCGCTTCAACCCTACATGGCATTTTCCCCGATCATTTGTACACATCGGATTGCGAGCGCTCCGCACTCGAACGCAGCCTTCGGCAGCTGCTACAAGGTGAACGGTTTCCGAATGCCAACGGCCGCAAACTTTTGACCCTGCTTCCTTCTCCGACAAATTCGTCATCCTATTGACCCCGCGCGCGTGATAGCCTTTTGTTCCTTCGGCGTTGACACTTTTGCTCAAGCCCTTCCATTCCAATGCAGTGGTGGAACTCATATGTCCAGGCTTTCCCATCAAGATTTGCGCCGTAACTTTCGCCAATTGCTGGCTTCCGACACGTGCTATCACACCGCTTCCGTGTTCGACCCGATGTCGGCGCGCATCGCCGCTGACCTGGGTTTTGAAGTCGGCATTCTCGGCGGATCGGTCGCCTCGTTGCAGGTGTTGGGCGCGCCAGACTTCGCGTTGATCACCCTCAGCGAATTCGCCGAACAGGCCACCCGCATCGGCCGCGTGGCCCAATTGCCGGTGATCGCCGACGCCGACCACGGCTACGGCAACGCGCTGAACGTGATGCGCACCATCGTAGAACTCGAACGCGCCGGCATCGCCGCGCTGACCATCGAAGACACCTTGCTGCCGGCCCAATTCGGCCGCAAGTCCACCGACCTGATCGGCGTGGCCGAAGGCGTCGGCAAGATTCGCGCAGCGCTGGAAGCCCGGGTCGACAGTGAAATGGCAATCATCGCCCGCACCAACGCGGGGATCCTGCCAATCCAGGAAATCATCAGCCGCACCCAGCAATACCAGAACGCTGGGGCCGACGGGATCTGCATGGTCGGCGTGCAGGACTTCGACCAACTGGAAAAAATCGCCGAACACCTGAGCGTGCCGCTGATGCTGGTCACCTACGGCAACCCGGCCCTGCGCGACGACAAACGCCTGGCAGAACTGGGTGTTCGCGTGACCATCGACGGGCATGGCGCATACTTCGCGGCGATCAAAGCCACGTACGACAGCTTGCGCGAACAACGTCAGATCTTCACCCAAGCCTCGGACCTGAGCGCGACCGAACTGACGCATACCTACACGCAGCCTGAGGATTACATTCGTTGGGCGGAAGAGTTTATGCGCGTCAAGGAGTGATGGCGTGAGCCGGCAGGACGCCATCGCGAGCAAGCTCGCTCCCACAAGGGTTCGGCGTTGATCACAAGATGTGTGTTCAACAAAAATCCATTGTGGGAGCGAGCTTGCTCGCGATGACGTCAGCCGCTAAACCGCTAAACCGTGGCCTTATACCCCTCCTCCCGCTGCAACGCCCGCTTCTGGATCACATTCAGCACAGCGCAGCCTTCACGCGTCAGCAAATGCACTGCCTCGGTGATACGGCTCAGGTCGCAATCGGAAGTGTCCTTGAGGTTGAGGCTGGACAAGGTGTCCATCAAGTCGCGAACCACGGTGAAACGGTGCATGGCACAGGCGGCCATGTCGCTGAGTTCTTTTTGAGTGTTTATGAAGAGCACCGGGGATTCGGCGTCGTGGGTGTCGATGGGGAGATAACGGGGCATTACTTCGAACATGGGTAAAACTCCAAATAGAGCTTCCTCTCGTCCGCGGCCAAGCGAAAAAGGTGGCAGCTGTGTACGGGTTGGCCGACCGGCACCCATCAATCCGGCACACCCGAGGGTGTCCCGCGCACAGCTGCCATAACACGACATCCAGACATGAAAATGCCTGAACAATGACGCTGATGCGTTTTGGATGTCCGACCGGCCAAGGTCGTTCGCGGTGTTTTCCGCGAGCCGAGACTATAGGGGTCGATGCCAAAACGCGGCAATAGGGTACGTTGTAGGAAAGGTCTTGGAAAGTTGTGCGTAGTTGAAGATCTGTCCTAGGACCTATGCGGAAACGAAGCCGATCCCCGACCGTCTGTTCACCGACTCTACCCGGAGCCTTGTTTTCCATGGGTGCTTGATTTAGAGTCATCCCATGCCAGTGACTAGGAGCATCTCCAGTCATCAGATCTGGCCTCTACAGGTATCTAGTCTCCGCTTTACATTTGTGTGCCTCTCTAGCGAATGGCTAAAGAGGCACATAAATAGTAAATACTCTTGATCGATTTCTCTTCTCCCTCGTTCCCCCCCCCCAGCTTCGACCTCAATCAAATCTTGCGTCGTATGCCTCTTTCTGAGACAAGAAATTACTTTTCCGACCGTTTTTTGACTTGAGAACCTACGCTATTTGGCCGAAGTGTACGAAGCAGGTTCTCAGATATTTCCTACGTACCAACTCATTACCCAACACTTGGACTACATCGAAAATGGATATTTCTGCTTTCGTAGAAAGTATTGTGTCACGCCTTACTTTCCGGCATATTTTGTCCAATTCGTGTCTCTGTCGCGATATTGGCTTGAGCTTAAAAAATGAACAAAAGACCACTAAAAGAACTATTAGCCGCGATGCATCAAGGAAAGTTTGAATTCCCCGAACTTGATACTGGAGATGTTAGCGATCTTTATGAAAAAAAAATATATAATGACAGAGAAATCTACATACCAAATAAAAGACTTAAAACCTTTCATTCCTTCCTTAGTCTTTTCTTATTAGAATATCTACATACAAACAATGAAGTTGTCTTCTCATACAGAAAGGGTGTCAACGCTGTAGATGCAGTATCGAAACACACTAGCAGTAAATATTTTTTTCAAACAGATATCACAAATTTCTTCAACAGCATCGATGCCGACTTAGTCACATCAACAATACTTAACAGCATCGAAACCTGTCCTATATCAGACATTCAAAGCCACATTACCAACATAGTCAAAATCCTAACAATTAACAATTCCGTACCTGTCGGCTTCTCCACATCCCCACTTCTAAGCAACGCGTGCCTTTTCAATTTTGACAACGAACTGCAAAAGTACTGCATTGAGAACAAACTTATTCTCTCTAGATATTCCGACGACATAATTATTTCATCGTTAGAAAAAGCACCGATACTCGAAGCAGAAATATATGTCGAGCGCCTTTTATCCAAGCACACTAACAACAAGCTTTCGATTAATACAAAAAAAAGCAAACACACTCAAACAGGAAACAAAATTAAGCTATTGGGGATGGTAATACTACCCAATGGAAAAGTATCTGTAGATATAAAATTCAAAAAAGACACTGAAGTAAAATTACACTTTTACTTAACTAATAAAGAAAAATTCAACGAAATTTCCGGACCGGATTTGGACAGTGCCATAGAAAAGATGTCAGGGCAGCTAAATTACTACAACACTATCGATCCAAGCTATCTTGATAAATTAAGAAAAAAATATGGCGCCACAATTGTGGATATGTTTCTACACAAATCGGACAAGCTATGATGCAGCTGTCAGTCGAGTTAAAGAACATACAACATGTCAAACATATGGTGTTCAGTTTAGACTTAAAGCAAAACATGCTTATCTGCCTTGTCGGTAAGAATGGTGTAGGCAAAACAACTCTTATCAAATCAATTCTTAATTTTCGTTCGGCAGACACATTCTTCAAAACCACTTCTTCCGGCATTTTCAAAGAAGAAAGTGAAGTCATTTACAAACTTGGAACCGATGAATTCGTGTTTAGTTACGACACATCGATAAAGAGCCTCAACTGTAAATCCGTCATCCCGGATATAGCAAAACAAACCATAGACGTCGAACTCCCAATCCCGTTCGGACAGCGATTCAATCACTTCCAAAGCATCAGCTCTGCAGATAAGGATATAAGAACAGCTGTTATTCTTGGTCAGTACAGCCGCCCCGAAGAACTAATCGAATTCCTTAATGACATCTACACCAGTCAGAAATTCGAAGACCTTGTTGAAATAAAAGTAAAAAATACAAAATACTACTGCATACCTCTTGAAGATGACAGATACGTACGGGAAGACCACCTTAGCCCCGGCGAATTTTTCTTAATTAGCCTATACAGAAAAATAACAAGTCGATGCAAGCTGATTGTTATTGATGAAATCGACATATCGCTAGATGCAGCTGCGCAAGCCCATTTGATCAGAAGACTGCGTATATTTTGCGATATGTATAGTGTAAACATCCTTTTTACGACTCACTCCCTTGCAATCATGAGAACCCTTGAAGACTCAGAGTTATTCTACATGACCAACACGGAGGGAAAGGCAAACATCATCCCCGCATCTTACAACTACATAAAAAGCATAATGTTTGGATTCACCGGATGGGACAAATACATTCTCACCGAAGATGAAATGCTTAAAAAATTTATTAAATTCATTATCACCAAGTATTGCCCTAGTAATTTCTATCGTTACAAAATAATTTCTATAGGAGGAGGTTCAAATGTCACAACCCTCCTAAAACTAAACAGAAAAGAAGAATTTCTCTCACAATCGGACAATGTAATATCAATTTTAGATGGCGATCAAGAAATTTTCAAACATAACAAAAATTGCCCAGGCACGCATTTTCTACCCTTCGAAAGCGTAGAAAAAAGAATCTATTCAGATCACATGCTCGCAAAATTCTTGCCTGATTTTTTATATATAGAAAAGATGAATATTAAAAAGCCAGACAAGATATTTTATGCGGAGATAATGAAGAAACGCCTGATCACCGACTTTGAAATATTCGAATACCTTTGTAGAGAAACAGAGTTGGGAATAAAGAGTCTTACTGAGAATATATCCATTTTCCTAGCTAAAAACCCTAACTAAATCACCCATCAAAAAAACCAAACCAAGTAAAGCGCAGGCTATATCTTGTGATTATGATTTAACGCAAGTAAAAAAATACTTGCGCAAATCACAAAAAACCTACGTCTCTAACTAATTCTTAGTGGCCAACTCCATAATCATCCGCGACAGCAGATAAATCCGCGGCGACACGCTCTCGACCTCGGCGTATTCCTCCGGCGTATGAATATTGCCGCCGACAATCCCGAAGCCATCCAGCGTCGGCGTGCCCACACCCGCAGAGAGGCTCGCGTCTGCTGCGCCGCCGCTGCCCTCTTCGGTCAACTTGCGGCCAATTTCGCCATAAATCCCCTGAGCCATGGCCATTAAGCGGTCGGATTCCGGAGTTTGTGGCATCGGTGGCAAGCCGCGCTGCAGGGTGGTGGTGACTTCGGTGTCCGGGATCAGTTTGTCCTTGGATACCCGCGCCAGGTCTTTCTCGATCCGGTCGAATTCTTCCGGCACCGCCGCGCGCACGTCGGCCTTGGCGGTGGCCTGGTCCGGGATCACGTTGGTGCGGTCGCCGGCCTTGAGCACGGTGAAGTTGATGGTGGTCTTTTTCGCTTCGTCACCGAGTTTGCCCAGTTGCAGGATCTGGTGCGCGGCTTCCATTGCCGCGTTACGGCCCAGTTCCGGCGCGACACCAGCGTGGGCTGCTTTGCCCTTCACCTCGACCACGGCGGTGGCGCTGCCTTTGCGCCACACCACCAGGCCATCCGCCGGACGACCCGGTTCTAGGTTGAGCGTCACGTCGTGGGCCTTGGCGGTTTTCTTGATCAGGTCGGTGGCGACGTCCGAGCCGCTTTCCTCACTGGCGTCCAGCAGGAAGGTGATTTGGGCGTAGTCCTTGAAGTCGAGGTTTTTCAGGACTTTCAGCGCGTAGATCCCGGCGACGATGCCGCCCTTGTCATCCATCACGCCCGGCCCATAGGCGCGACCGTCCTTGATGTGGAATGGACGCTCAGTGGCCGAGCCTTCCTTGAATACGGTGTCCATGTGCGCCATCAGCAGGATTTTTGCCTTGCCGGTGCCCTTGAGCGTGGCGATCACGTGGCTGCTTTTGTCCGGGGTGTTGGGCACCAATTCGATGCTGAAGCCGAGTTTTTTCAACTCGTCGACGGCGATGTCGCGGACTTGGGTCAGGCCCGGTTCATAGCCGGAACCGGAGTCGATGTTGACCAGTTTTTCCAGCAGCTTCAGGGCTTCTGCCTTGTACTGTTCGGAATCGGCGAGGACTTGTTTGTGGGGTTCGGCGAAGGCTGATGGGACGAAAGCGCCGAGGGCGAGGGTCAGGGCGAGGCTGGTGAGCTTGAACGTCATGAATCGATCCTTGTTTCTTGTCGGGGGGTACCTGAACCCTACCTGAGTGTGGCGCGAGGCTCTATACCGGATGCGACACCGACCGTTCGTTTTACAAGCCAAAATCCCCCCGTAGCAGCTGTCGAGCAACGCGAGGCTGCGTTCGGCGGCGAAGCCGTCGCAAACCCTGCGCACGCGGTCCACCTGATGCAACGCGTTGCCTGATTTCACGACGGCTTCGCCGCCGAACGCAGCCTCGCGTTGCTCGACAGCTGCTACGGGGAGGGGTTTAGACGCTTAGACCGAGTCCAGCAACTCATGCCGTGGCTTGCCGTCGCTGCAGCAAATGACACGATTTCTGCCGGTAGTCTTGGCTTCGTAGAGCGCTTGATCCGCATCGTTCAACCACAACGTCGCATCAGTGTGCGCCGGGTCAAACGCCGCCAAACCAATGCTCAAGCTGACTTTCAGCGCCGGGTTTTGCTCGTAGCCGAGGGTGGCGAAGCGATCGCGCAAGGCGTCCATCGCGGCGGCGGCGCTGTTGAGGGGCAGGTCCGGGAGGATTACGCAGAACTCATCGCCGCCGTAGCGCCCGGCGACATCCGCCGCGCGCAGGTTTTGCTTGAGCATTTTGCTCAGCTGACGCAGGACGATGTCCCCGGCGACGTGGCCATAGGTGTCGTTGATACTTTTGAAGTGGTCGATGTCGATCAGTGCAATCGCCCCTCCCCGGTTTTGCCTCTGACAGCGCTGGAATTCGACTTCCAGTTGATCCTTCCAGGCGCCGTGGTTCAGCAGGCCGGTAAGGCTGTCGGTGCGGCTCAGGGCCAGCAGTTCACGTTTTTGCCGGCCGAGGGTAATGGCCTGGCGAAAGCAGATCCACCCCAGCGCCAGCGGATACAGGCACAACAAGGGCAAGCAAGCGTAGAGCTGCAACGGACTGGTGTGCGGAATAAACGCGGGGCTGAAAACCAGCAGGCCGACGCCCACCCCAAGGATTTGCGCCACGGTGCCGGCCAGCAGAAAACGCAAGCCGCCGATGGCCACGTTGTTCATCGCCATCATGGAAATGGTGGTGGCGCTGGGCAATGGATTGAACTGCATGGCCACGACCCAGAAGCCGCCGAGAAAGGCGTCCACCAACAGGTTTCGGTGTTCGGCGTGATAAGGAAGTGTCGCGCGGCGGGCCCATTGGTAGGCCAGATGCGGCCAGACTAGGGCATTGAATAGCATCAGCCCCCAGACCCAGGGTGCCGGATTGAGCGGGTACATCGCCGCACTCACGCACATCAATCCCAGGGCCAGCCCCAGGGTTCGCGACGTGTATAGCCTCCTGGCCAGTGAAAGTCCCTTTCCTCCCGTTTTTGCCATAGAGGCCTCTACCGCTGACCGAAATCTGATCACACCGGGGGTTGCGGGTGTGAACGGAGTCTATCAGGGCAACGGCGAATAGCCATCACCGGCTGGCGGTGAATACCGGGACGTCTGTAGGAACGAGGCTCGCCCGCGAAGAACGATAACGCGGTATACCTGAAACACCGCGTCATCCGCATTCACCTGTAGGAGCAAAGCTTGCTCGCGAAGAACGATGACGCGTTCAACCTGATGCACCGCGTCATCGTTCTTCGCGGGCAAGCCATGCTCCTACAAAAGCAAAAGCGGAAGCGGCGCCCGTGCACTTTGGCTATACATGATGAGAGGGTTCGATAAACACCGATAAAAAGGAGGCCCATGCAAACCTTTCAAGTGTTGATCATCGGCAGCGGTTTTGGCGGTCAGTGTGCGGCGATCAATTTGCTCAAGGCAGGCATCAGTGATTTTCGCCTGCTGGAGCGGCGGGACTTTTTCGGTGGCACCTGGTGCCAGAACACCTACCCCGGTGCAGCCGTCGATGTGCCCTCGCCGCTGTATTCGCTGTCCTTCGCGCCCTACCAGTGGACGCAGATGTTCGCCGAACAGGCCGAACTGCATCGCTACACCCAATATGTAGTGGAGCACTTTGGCTTGCGCGACAAGGTGCAGCTGGAAACCAATGTCGAAGGCATCGAATGGGATGACGCCAACAAACGCTGGGCGGTGCACACCGACAGCAAGGGCACGTTCTATGCGCAGTTCCTGATCAACGCCACAGGCCCGCTCAGCCAACCGGTTGTCCCACGCTTCGACGGCCAGGATCGCTTCCAGGGCAAAACCTTTCATACCAACAACTGGGATCATTCCTACGACTACACCGGTAAACGCGTCGCCGTTATCGGCAGCGGCGCGAGTGCGGCGCAGGTGATCCCGGCGATTGCGCCGGACGTCGAGCACCTGCATGTATTTCAACGCAGCGCCCACTGGGTGCTGCCCCGCGCCGACCGCACCTTCGGCCGTTTCCAGCGCTGGTTACTCGGGCTCAAACCGGCCTACAAGCTGCTGCGCTGGACGATCTACTGGCTGTTCGAAACCCGGGTCATCGCGTTCAAATATTCGAAACCGGCGATTCACCTGGTCCAGCAACAAGCCCTGCGCTTCCTCAAACGCCAGGTGCCCGACCCCGAATTGCGGCGCAAATTGACACCGGACTTCACCATCGGCTGCAAACGCGTGGTGGTTTCCAGCACGCTTTACCCGGCGCTGGGCCGGCCGAATGTCACGCTGCACAGCCGCGAACAAGGCATCGCTTCCCTCGACGATACCGGCATCAACACCCTCGACGGCCAGCATATCGACGTCGATCTGATCGTCTGGTCCACCGGTTACGACGCCACCGACGGGGTAATTTCCTACCCGGTCACCGGCAAACACGACAAGCGCCTGAAAGACGTCTGGGCCGAATATCCACGGGCCTATCTGGGCACCAGCCTGCCGGACTTTCCCAACCTGTTTATCGTCACCGGCCCCAACACCGGCATCGGCCACACCTCGGCGCTGTTCATCATCGAATCCCAGATGAATTACATCCTCGGTTGCATTCGCACACTAAAAGAACAGGGCTTGCGCAGCATTGAAGTACGCCCCGAAGCAGAACGTACCTACACTGAAATGATCCACCGGGAAATGGAGCGCACGGTGTGGAAGTCCGGGGGATGCCACAGTTGGTATCAAAGCAAGAGCGGTCATGTGATCGCCATGTTTCCGGGGTTCAGTTTCAGCTATCACCGCTTGACCCGAACGCTTAAACCCGCCGACCACATACTGTCCTGATCATGTAATAAGGAAGACGCCTGATGCTTTTGTTGGTAGTAGCAATCGCGGTTTTCGCCGCCTGGAGCTGGCTCAGTTACCCGGCCGTCGGTCATTGGATATATGACTTGAGCATGGCCCTGGAAGCCAAGCTGTATCGGCTGCACAAGATCGTCGTGCCGATCAGCGAAATGACCGTTTCGACTTGGCAAGGTGGCCCGTACGAAGCTTCCAGCAGCATATTGATGCTGCACGGTTTTACCGCCGACAAGAACCTCTGGCTGCGCTTTGCCCGGCACTTTGTCGGCGACCACCGGGTGATCATCCCCGACCTCGCCGGCCATGGTGAAACCGGCTTCAAGGCCGGAGGCGGCTACGACATCGGCCTGCAAGCCAAGCGGATGATCCAGTTGCTGGACGTGTGCGGTGTCGAGAAAGTGCACGTGATCGGCAGCTCCATGGGCGGCTACGTTGCCGCATGGCTGGCCGCCACGTATCCAGAGCGCGTGGCCTCGGTGGCGCTGCTCGACCCGGCGGGCGTCACCTCCCCGGAAATCAGCGACATGGACCGCCAGTTGGCCAAGGGGCACAACCCGTTCTTGATCCACTCAAGGGAAGAGTTCGAGTACTTCTACGCCATGTCCATGGCCAACCCGCCGTGGGTGCCGGGCGTGGTGATGGCCGCCATCGCCCAGCGTTACGAACAGAGCCGCGATGCGTTTGCGGAAATCTTCAGGGAATTCCGCGCCAGCCCGCCGATGGAGCCGAAACTCCCCGACATCAAATGCCCGGCACTGCTGTTGTGGGGGCGCAAGGATCGGATGATCGATGTCAGCAGCGTCGCGGTGTGGAGCAAAGGCATCGATAACTTGCGGGTGGACATCTGGGAAGGGATTGGCCATCTGCCGATGGTCGAGGAACCGGCAGGGACGGCACGTTTGTATCGGGAGTTTCTGAGGAAACCGCGCACGTGAACCTGTAGCAGCTGCCGAAGGCTGCGTTCGGCTGCGCAGCAGTCGTGAAATCAGCCTGTGCGGTGTTTCAGGATGACTGTGTGATCAGGTTTCACGACTGCTTCGCAGCCGAACGCAGCCTCGCAAGCTCGACAGCTGCTACAAGCCGAACGCAGCCTTCGGCAGCTGCTACAAGGGTGATAGTGAGATAAGGGACAGGATTGATGAACATTCTGTACGACGAACGCATCGACGGTGCTTTGCCCAATGTGGACAAAGCCGCCCTGCTCAACCGCCTGCACCAGCAAATCCCCGACCTGGACTTGCTCTGGCGCGAAGAAGAACTCAAGCCCTACGAATGCGACGGCCTCTCGGCCTACCGCACCACGCCGATGCTGGTGGCCCTGCCCCGGCGGCTGGAACAGGTGCAAAAACTGCTGGAGATCTGCCACGCGCAACAAGTGCCGGTGGTGGCGCGCGGGGCCGGGACCGGATTGTCCGGCGGGGCCTTGCCGCTGGAAAAGGGCGTGTTGCTGGTGATGGCGCGTTTCAACAACATCCTGCACATCGACCCCGCCGCCCGCACCGCGCGGGTCCAGCCCGGCGTGCGTAACCTGGCGATCTCGCAAGCGGCGGCGCCATTCGGCCTGTATTACGCGCCGGACCCGTCCTCGCAAATCGCCTGCTCCATCGGCGGCAACGTCGCGGAAAATGCCGGCGGCGTGCATTGCCTCAAATACGGCCTGACCGTGCACAACCTGCTGAAACTGGAAGTTCTCACGGTCGAAGGTGAACGCCTGACTCTGGGCTCCGAAGCCTTGGATTCACCGGGTTTCGACCTGCTCGCACTGTTCACTGGTTCCGAAGGTTTGCTCGGAATCATCACCGAAGTCACGGTCAAGTTGCTGCCCAAACCGCAAGTCGCCAAGGTCTTGCTGGCCAGTTTCGATTCGGTGGAAAAGGCCGGCCGCGCCGTGGCCGATATCATCGCCGCCGGGATCATCCCCGGTGGTTTGGAAATGATGGACAACCTCGCCATCCGCGCCGCCGAAGACTTCATCCACGCCGGCTACCCGGTGGACGCCGAGGCAATCCTGCTGTGCGAACTGGACGGCGTCGAAGCCGATGTCCACGACGACTGCCAACGCGTGCGCGAAGTGATGCAACAGGCCGGCGCCAGCGAAGTGCGCCAGGCCCAGGACGAGGCCGAACGCGTGCGCTTTTGGGCCGGGCGCAAAAATGCCTTCCCGGCCATCGGGCGCCTGTCGCCGGATTACTACTGCATGGACGGCACCATCCCGCGCCGCGAATTGCCCGGCGTGCTGCAAGGCATCGCCCGCCTCGGCGCCGAACATGGCTTGCGAGTGGCCAACGTGTTCCATGCCGGTGACGGCAACATGCATCCGCTGATTCTGTTCGACGCCAATCAACCCGGTGAACTGGCCCGGGCCGAAGCCTTGGGCGGGCAGATCCTGGAACTGTGCGTGAAGGTCGGCGGCAGCATCACCGGCGAGCACGGTGTCGGCCGGGAGAAAATCAATCAGATGTGCGCGCAGTTCAACAGCGACGAGTTGACCCTTTTTCATGCGGTCAAAGCCGCGTTCGATCCACAAGGCCTGCTCAACCCCGGCAAAAACATCCCGACCCTGCACCGCTGCGCGGAATTCGGCGCGATGCACATCCACGCTGGGCAATTGCCGTTTCCAGAACTGGAGCGCTTCTGATGCTGGAATTCGATGCCAGCGCCGCGTTGCTGGAGCAGGTCAACCAGGCCCGGGAGAACGCCACGCCGCTGCGGATCCAGGGCAGCAACAGCAAGGCGTTTCTCGGTCGCGACGTGGCCGGGGAAGTGCTCGACACCCGCGCCCATCGCGGCATCGTCAGCTATGACCCGACGGAACTGGTGGTCAGCGTCCGTGCCGGCACGCCACTGAGCGAACTCTTGGCCGCGCTCGACGCCAAGGGGCAAATGTTGCCCTGCGAACCGCCGTCCTTCGGCGAAGGCGCCACCGTCGGCGGGATGATCGCGGCGGGATTGTCCGGGCCACGACGCCCATGGTCGGGCTCAGTGCGGGATTTTGTCCTGGGCACGCGAGTGATCACTGGCCTGGGCAAACACCTGCGGTTCGGCGGCGAAGTGATGAAAAACGTCGCCGGGTATGACCTGTCGCGCCTGCTGGTGGGCAGTTATGGTTGCCTCGGCGTGCTGACGGAAGTCTCGCTGAAAGTGCTGCCAAAACCCCGGCAATGTCTGAGCATCAGCCTGGAAATCGACAGCGCTCGGGCGTTAAGCAAACTCGCCGAATGGGGCCAGCAGCCGCTGCCGATCAGCGCTGCGAGTCACGACGGTCAGCGTTTGTATCTGCGGCTGGAGGGTGGCGAAGGCTCGGTGACGGCGGCCCATCAACGGCTGGGCGGCGAGCCACTGGATTCCGGATATTGGACTTCGTTGAACGAGCAGCGACTGGTTTTTTTCGATGAAGGTTTGCCGTTGTGGCGACTGTCGCTGCCGAACAATCTCGGGCCTTTGGCGTTACCCGGCGAGCAGTTGATCGACTGGGCCGGCGCGCAACGCTGGCTGAAATCCGAGGCCACAAACATCCAGTCGATAGCCCATGAATTGGGCGGCCATGCCACCTGTTTCAGCCACGGCGCCAGCGAGACACCGTTCCAGCCACTGGCCCCGGCGCTGCTGCGCTATCACCAGCAACTCAAGGCGCAACTCGACCCGCAAGGGCTGTTCAACCCCGGCCGGATGTACGCGGAGTTCTAGCATGCAAACCACCCTCAGTGAACAATCACGCAAACTGCCTCGGGCCGAGGAAGCGGAAAAGATCCTGCGCACCTGCGTGCACTGCGGATTCTGCAACGCCACCTGCCCGACCTATCAGTTGCTGGGGGATGAGCTGGACGGCCCGCGCGGGCGCATCTATCTGATCAAACAGGTGCTGGAAGGCGCGCCGGCCACAGCGAAAACCCAACTGCATCTGGACCGTTGCCTGTCGTGCCGCAACTGCGAAACCACCTGCCCGTCCGGGGTCGATTATCACAACCTGTTCGACATTGGTCGCGCGGTGGTCGATCAAGCGGTGCCGCGCCCGGCGGGGCAACGCTTGTTGCGCGAGGGGTTGCGCGCCTTGGCGCCGAACCCGAATCTGTTCAAGTCGCTGCTGCGGATCGGTGCGACGTTCCGTCCGCTGTTGCCGCGCAGTGTCGTAGCGAAGTTGCCCCATGATTTGCCTGATCCCGGCGAGCGCCCTGCCCCTCGACATGCACGTCGGGTGTTGATGCTCGAAGGCTGCGTGCAACCCGGTTTGTCGCCCAACACCAATGCCGCCACGGCGCGGGTGCTGGATCGATTGGGGATCAGCGTGATCGCGGCGCCGCAGGCCGGTTGTTGCGGTGCGCTGGATTATCACCTCGACGCCCAGGCCAAAGGGCTGGAGCGCGCCCGGCAGAATATCGACGCCTGGTGGCCGCACCTGGAAAACGGCGCCGAAGCCATCGTCCAGACGGCCAGCGGTTGCGGCGCGTTCATCAAGGATTACGCGCATTTGCTGGAGGGCGATCCGCTGTACGCGGCCAAAGCTCAGCGGGTCAGCGCACTGGCGCTGGATCTGGTGCAAGTGCTGGCTGATGAGCCACTGGAACGGGTGTGCGCCGCGACGGATCGCAAGATTGCCTTCCACTGCCCCTGCACGTTGCAGCACGCGCAGAAACTCGGCGGTGCGGTGGAGGCTGTGCTCACCCGATTGGGTTTCAACCTGACGGCGGTTCCCGACAGTCATTTATGTTGCGGTTCGGCCGGCACGTATTCCCTGACCCAACCGGAACTGGCGCGGCAACTGCGGGACAACAAGCTCAACGCCCTGGAAAGCGGCCAACCCGAGTTGATCGTCACCGCGAACATTGGCTGCCAGAGTCACCTCGCCAGCGCCGGGCGAACTCAGGTGCGGCACTGGATCGAACTGGTGGACCAGTCGCTGGGAGAATGAAGTTCGTAGGAATCTTCGTTTGTCGCCGCCGCTGAAGGCTGCGATCTTTTCCCCCCATCCTCTCTGTCACCGCGCCAGGAATTTTTTTCATGAGCCACCCGAGCTTCGTCAGCCCCGACCTGATCCGCCAACGCTTCTCCAAAGCGATGTCCGACATGTACCGCGAAGAAGTGCCGCTGTATGGCGCGCTGATGGAACTGGTGGAGCAAACCAACCGCCACGTGCTGGCCAGCGATCCGCAGATCGCCCGGCAGCTCGAAAGCACCGGCGAAATCCAGCGCCTGGACCTGGAACGCCACGGTGCGATTCGCGTGGGCACCGCCGCAGAACTGGCGACCCTTGCCCGGCTGTTCGCGGTGATGGGCATGCAACCGGTGGGTTATTACGACCTGACCCCGGCCGGCGTGCCAGTGCATTCCACGGCGTTTCGCGCGGTGCACGAAGCGGCGTTGCAGGTCAGCCCGTTCCGGGTGTTCACCTCTTTGCTGCGCCTGGAGCTGATCGAAGACCTGGAGTTGCGCGCCTTCGCTCAATCGGTGCTGGATAAACGTTCGATCTTCACCCCCGAGGCGTTGGCGCTGATCGAACACGCCGAAGCCCAGGGTGGGCTGACGGAAAAACAAGCCTGGGAATTCGTCGAGCAGGCGCTGGAAACCTTCCGCTGGCACCACAGCGCCACCGTCACCGCCGCGCAATACCAGCAACTCAGCGCACAGCATCGACTGATCGCCGACGTCGTGGCGTTCAAAGGCCCGCACATCAATCACCTGACCCCGCGCACCCTGGACATCGATATCGTCCAGGCGCAAATGCCGGCCCACGGCATCACCCCCAAAGCCGTGATCGAAGGCCCACCGCGCCGTCAGTGCCCGATCCTGCTGCGCCAGACCAGTTTCAAAGCGCTGGACGAGCCGATTGCTTTCACCGATCAAGACCAGACACGCGGCAGCCACAGCGCCCGCTTCGGCGAAATCGAACAACGCGGTGCGGCGCTTACGCCTAAAGGTCGAGCGCTTTACGATCGCCTGCTGAATGCCGCTCGGGATGAACTCAAGGATTTCCCGAACGAAGCCAACGCTGCGCGTTACAACGAGTTGATGGCGCAACACTTTGGCGAATTCCCTGACACGCTTGAAGGCATGCGCCGACAGGAACTGGCGTACTTTCGCTACTTCGTCACGGAAAAAGGCTTGGCGGCTGATGGGTTGGACGGCATGACGCTCGACGATTTGCTCAGCAGCGGCTATGTGCGGGTTGAGCCCTTGGTGTATGAAGACTTCTTGCCGGTCAGCGCGGCAGGGATTTTCCAGTCAAACCTGGGGGATGCGGCGCAAACCCATTACGGCGTGCATTCAAACCAGCAGGCGTTCGAGCAAGCGCTGGGGCGCAGGACGATTGATGAGTTGCGGTTGTATGCCGAGACGCAGCAGCGCTCGATTGATGAGTGCGGCAAGGCATTGGGATTATTGAATCTGGCCTGATCTTGTGGACACTGATTATTGTGGCGAGGGGGCTTGCCCCCGTTAGGTCGCGAAGCGGCCCCAGCGTCCTTCCAGACAAACCTAATTGCCTGAATTGCGACTGCTTCGCAGCCGAACGGGGGCAAGCCCCCTCGCCACAGAAAAGCGATTACGACAACTTCGCCAACAACGCCTCAGCTGTAGCTTCGGATGACGCCGGATTCTGCCCACTCAACAACAACCCATCTGTCGTCACATAGCTCGCCCAATCCTCGCCCTTCGAATAAATCCCGCCGTTGGCCTTCAACACGTCCTCGACCAAAAACGGCACCACATCTGTCAACTGCACCGCCTCTTCTTCGCTGTTGCTGAATCCGGTCACACGTTTTCCTTTGACCAACGGCTGACCTTGCGCATCTTTCACATGACGCAACACACCCGGTGCATGACAGACCGTTGCGACCGGTTTGCCGGCCTTGTACAGCGCCTCGATCAACGCGATGGAATGCTTGTCTTCCGCCAGGTCCCAGAGCGGGCCATGGCCGCCGGGGTAGAACACAGCGTCAAAATCCTCAGCCTTCACGCTGCTCAACACTACCGTGGACGACAATGCCGATTGCGCCGCCGAGTCTTTGCGGAAGCGGTCGGTAGCGGCGGTTTGCGCGTCCGGCTCGTCGCTTTTCGGGTCCAGCGGTGGCTGGCCACCCTTGGGGGACGCGAGGGTCAGCTGAGCGCCGGCATCCTTGAACGTGTAATACGGTGCGGCGAATTCTTCGAGCCAGAAGCCGGTTTTCTTACCGGTGTTTCCCAATTGATCGTGGGACGTTAGAACCATCAGGATTTTCATGTCGTTCTCACTTGATTCCAGGAATAGTCGGACGCTCGACGGCGCTTGGGTACAGAGTGATTGACCACCCGGTTGCTCGGATCGTTTCACTCATCTATGGGCGGTGAGGCCGGATGATACGGAGGCAGTTTAAATTTATATATTGAAATATCGCAATATCGTGATACTTCTATAAAGGCGTTCACAGCGCACCCGGTTCAGCCACGGCTGACGGCGCACGAACGCACTCATTCCGTTTTACAGGACTTACCGATGACCGGTTCCACGCTATTCACGCCTATCCGCCTAGGCCCGTTCACCCTGCAAAATCGCCTGGTGCTGCCGCCGTTGACCCGCTCACGCAGCACTCAGCCCGGCAACATCCCCAATGCCCTGATGGCCGAGTATTACCGTCAACGCAGCAGTGCCGGTTTGCTGATCACCGAAGGGATTCAGATCGAGCCGCGCGGCCAAGGCTATGCCTGGACGCCGGGGATTCACACCCAGGAACAGATCGACGGCTGGAAGCACGTGACGACTGCCGTGCACCTTGAAGGCAAGCCGATTTTTGCCCAGCTGTGGCATGTCGGTCGGGTCTCCCACACCTCGCTGCAGCCGGGTGGCGCAGCACCGGTCGCGCCTTCTGCGATCCCGGCGACGGCGGTGAGTGTGTTTATCGAAACCGGCCCGGGCACCGGCGCCCTGGCCGAGCCGTCCATGCCTCAGGCGCTGAGCACCGGGCAGGTCAAGGAACTCGTGCAGCTTTACGCTCAAGCGGCACGCAACGCCGTGGAGGCCGGGTTCGATGGCGTCGAATTGCATTGCGCCAACGGTTATCTGGTCAACCAGTTCATCTCCGCCCACAGCAACCAGCGCACTGACGAATATGGCGGCTCGTTGAACAATCGCCTGCGCTTTCTGCGCGAGATCACGGAAGCCGTGGCCGCAGTGGTCGGCAAGGATCGGGTCGGTGTGCGATTTGCTCCGTTGTTCGCCAGCACCGATGAAGCGCGGGTATACCTCGGATTGGTGGAGGAGAATCCGCACGAAACTTACCTGGAAGCCGTCAGATTGATGGAACAGATCGGCATTGCCTACGTGTCCCTGGCAGAAGCCGACTGGGACAACGCCCCGGAACTGCCGATCACCTTCCGCCAGGCTGTGCGTGAGGCCTTCAGCGGATTGCTGATGTATGCCGGCAAGTACTCCAGCGAACGCGCCGACAAGGTACTGAACGCCGATTGGGGCGACTTGATCGGGTTCGGCCGCTGGTTTATCGCCAACCCGGACTTGCCGGCACGTCTGCTGAATCAGTGGCCGCTCAATGAGCTCGATGCGTCCAGCCTGTACGGTGGAACCGACGTCGGTTACAGCGATTACCCGCGCTACCAGCCGAGTCTGTAAACTGCGCGGCAGATCGGTCCCTTGACCTAAGGCGCCGATCTGCCGGCCTCAGGGTTTCGGCTTATTTCGACGCAGCACACAGGCCCCCAGGCTCAACCATGACTCTTGATCTGAACGACATCATCAAAGCCCTTTCCAACCCCACGCGCCTGCAAATCATGCTGTGGTTGAAGGAGCCGCGCGTGCACTTCCCGACCCAGGAACGCGACCCGGAGGAAATCGGCGTGTGTGTCAGCATCATTCAGGAAAAGGTCGGCCTGTCGCAGTCCACCGTATCGCTGTACCTCACCGCCCTGCAACGGGCCAACCTGGTGACCTCGCAACGGATCGGACCCTGGACGTATTACCGACGCAACGAAACCGCGATCGCAGAATTTGTCGAGCAGATCGGTGCCAGGCTCTAATGATGGCGCATGGCCTTGATGCGCAAGAAGTTGCGCACTTGTTTCGCAAAAAACCGTTCCAATATCGCTAAGCGCCAGACCTGCCGGGGGCTGTAGCCGAGTGCGCAAGAAGTTGCGCAGTACTGCGCAACTTCTTGCGCACTTTGTCAGGGGATTTCACTCAATGTTCATCCAAGTGCTTGAAAAACCTCCGTCATCCCCCCGGTTTACCTGGCCCTCACCTTTTCTGGCACGGACCTTGATAACAGTCATGCACCCACCGGGCGATACCGCCTCCCGGGCACCCTAAATTTTCAGCAAGGAGCACATCCATGGCTACTCCAGCGTACATGTCCGTAACTGGCGAGAAACAAGGTCTGATCACTGCCGGCGCATTCACCGCCGACTCGGTTGGCAACACTTATCAAGAAGGTCACGAAGACCAAGTCATGGTTCAGGCTTTCAGCCACGACGTGATCATCCCGCGTGACCCACAGTCCGGCCAACCGACCGGTCAGCGCGTTCACAAGCCAGTTGTGATCACCAAGGTCTACGACAAGGCTTCGCCACTGCTGCAAGCAGCTCTGACCTCCGGCGAGCGCATGAGCGAAATCGTTATCCAGTGGTACCGCACTTCGGCCCAAGGGACCCAAGAGCACTACTACACCACCAAACTGGAAGACGCGATCATCGTCGCCATCAACAACAAAATGCACAACTGCCAGGACCCGTCGAACTCCCACTTCACCCACCTGGAAGAAGTGCAGTTCACCTACCGTAAAATCACCTGGACCCACGAAGTATCCGGTACTTCGGGTTCCGATGACTGGCGTCAACCAGTCGCTTAATCGCGGCTGACCGCTTCACGCATCGGCCAGCTCTGCTGGTCGATGTTGTTTACGCCTTTCCAGAATTTCGCGTCTGCTGATCCTTTGATCGGGTATTGGTTTACGCCGCAGCACTGCACGAGGAACAAGGGATGTTCGCGCCGGCCAATCAGACTCACTTTGCCCTGACCATCGAAGGTCTGGATAACGACCTCCAGGTGCTTGCCCTGCAAGGTCGGGAAGCCATCAGCCAGCCTTTTGTGTTTGAGGTAGAGCTGGTCAGCGAGAAGCCGTCTCTGGACCTCGAAACCCTGCTGCACAAACCGGCCTTCCTGCAGCTCTCGCCTGACGGCAGCGGCATCCACGGCCAGATCTATCGCGCCGCCCAGGGTGATTCCGGCAAACGCCTGACCCGCTACGCGGTGACCCTGCGCCCGCAACTGTCCTATCTCGCACACCGCATCAACCAGCGCATCTTCCAGAACCTTACAGTGCCGAAAATCGTCGGTATGGTCCTCGAAGAGCACGGTATCCAAGGCAACGCCTACGAATTCAAAGTCGGGGCGATTTATCCCGAGCGCATCTACTGCGTTCAATACGATGAATCGGACCTGCAGTTCATCCAGCGCCTGTGCGAGGAAGAAGGTATTCACTACCACTTCCAGCACAGCGCCACGGCTCACAAACTGGTGTTCGGCGATGACCAGACGGTGTTCCCGAAACTCACGCCCGTGGCCTACCAGCAAGACTCCGGCATGGTCGCCACCGACCCGGTGATCAAGCGCTTCGACCTGCGCCTGGAAACCCGCACCAGCCGCACCACCCGCCGCGACTACGACTTCGAAAAACCGCGCATGACGCTGGAAAGCGAAAACCGTGGCGACGCCCTCCCCGACCTCGAAGATTACGACTACCCAGGTCGCTTCATCGACCGAGAGCGCGGCAAGCACCTGGCCAAACGCGCCCTCGAACGCCACCGCAGCGACTTCCAGCTCGCCGAAGGCCGCAGCGATCAGCCGATCCTCGTCAGCGGCCACTTCCTGGCCCTGACCCAACACCCGAAAGCCAAGTGGAACGACCTGTGGCTACTGACTGAAGTCCTCCACGAAGGCAAACAGCCGCAAGTGCTGGAAGAGTCGGTCACCAGCAACACCACAGCGTTGAAGGACGACTTCCATCAAGGCTATCGCAACCGATTCCAGGCGACGCCGTGGGACGTACCGAACCGCCCACCGCTGAACCACCCCAAGCCGCGAATCCTCGGCAGCCAAAGCACCGTGGTCACCGGGCCAAAAGGTGAAGAAATCCACTGCGACCAATACGGCCGCGTCAAAGTGCAATTCCACTGGGACCGCGAAGGCCAGGCCGACGACAAAACCAGCTGCTGGCTACGCGTCTCCTCGGCCTGGGCCGGCGCACACTACGGCGGCATCGCCATCCCGCGCATCGGCATGGAAGTGCTGGTGACATTCCTTGAAGGCGACCCCGACCAACCGCTGATCAGCGGCTGCCTGTACCACAAGGAAAACGTCGTCCCCTACGACCTGCCGGCGAACAAAACCCGCAGCACTTTCAAGACCCTGAGCTCCCCCGGTGGCGGCGGATACAACGAACTGCGCATCGAGGATAAGAAGGGTCAGGAACAAATCTTCCTGCACGCCCAGCGGGATTGGGATGAAAACGTCGAGCACGACCAGAAGATTCGGGTCGGGAATGAACGGCACGATACTGTTGAGCAAAACAGCTACACAGAGTTCAAGGCAGAGGAACATCACACGGTTTATGCGGACCGGAAGGTTGAGACGCAGGCGAATGATCATTTGACTGTGGGGGTTAACCAGCACATCAAGATTGGTACTGGGCAGTTTATTGAGGCGGGACAGGAAATCCACTTGAGCAGCGGCCTGAAAGTAGTGCTGGAGGCGGGCAGTGAATTGACCCTGATTGGCGGGGGTAGCTTCGTCAAGATCGATGCCGGCGGCGTGACCTTGAGTGGGCCAGTGATCAACATGAACTCCGGCGGCAGCCCGGGGAATGGCACAGGCGCAGCACCTTTGCTGCCAGGGCCATTGAAGCAGGCGGATTCGGACAAGGCTGGGGAATTGTTGGTGCCGGCGCAAAGGCAGGCGTTGATGCAGAAGAAGCCGATTTGCGCGATCTGTGAGAAAGCCAAACTGGAGGCACAAAATGCTTAAACCTGAGTGGTCGCTAGAGAATGGCTTACCCCAGGGTCTCCCATGGAATGGCACAGTAGGTTTGCTGCTGGATGGTGTCAGCGTCGAGAAACTTCCACAGCATCTGTACCAATGGTCTGATAACCCGGTATTCGAGCCGCTCTACCTCGGTACGCGCTGGGCCGAGTTGGGTGATATTTCGCCATGCCTCGTCCAGATAAAAACACAGAACAATCCGATCCTGATGCAGTTCCTGAACGCGTCCCGTCAAGAATGGGGCCATCTCGTATTCAGCGAGCAGCCATGGGAACACATGGTCGCCCACTTCCGTTGGCTCACCAGCGTGCTCCACCCGCAGGGCGAAGAAGTTCTATTGCGCATAGCCGACCCCGCCGTGATTCATGCATTGCTCACCCACGCGGATAGCATCAAGGACCCGACTCTGTTCGGGCCTTGTGTACAGATCGTCACCGCCGATGCGGCACTGGGCTGCTGGCATGTAGACCGGCGCCCCGCCAAAGTCCCCGAACCGAATCACAAAAAACTCTACCGCTTGAGCGACGAGCAACTGAGCCAACTGGATGAAGTGAATTTCCGCAACATAGTTCTTCGACTCGACGAACACATGCACGAATACTTCCCGTCCTATCTAGCGCAATCGACGCCCCTGCAACGCTGGGAACACCTGCACGCATTGGCATCGACCTCGTACGATCGAGGCTTCAATACCGAACTCGACATCACCCTCTACGCCAACATTCACGGGTTCCTCGGTGAAAGAGCGCTGGAAGAACATCCAGACCTCGATGCAATACTCAAAACTCCATCGGAACAAACGCCCGCTCAGCGACTCGAACGGGTCGCTGATATTGCCCAGGAAAGAGTGGAAACCCTCAGTAGGAGCCAAGGATGACCATGCCAGCATCGGCCAGCAAAAGTCCGAACAACGTCGCAAAAAGCCGAGACGACAGCAAATGCGCAACGGGCGGTTGCGCTCTGATGAAGGCCAAAATTCAGCTCGTTCCTCTACGCTACGGTTTGGTCGAGCGACTCGATCCTTCCAGCGCACTGGCGATGCCGTACAAAACTAGCTCACGTCCACTTGGCATTCGCCTAATCCGTGATGGCTGGCTCTACGTCATCGTCGACCAGAAGCCTCAAGCAGTGATGCACGAATACCGTATTCAGAATGGCATCGTGACCCAATTGCTGTGGGAGAAAGGCGAAATTACCGCCAACAAACGTGAGAGCAACGTGGGTGAAGCCGTGTTGGTGTTCCCGCGATTGAGCAAGCTCTACGTCAACTATTCCGAAGTGCAATGGACCGCCGCTAAATGTGCTCAGGTCATCAAGCATAAGTCTGAGCGTGACTACTTCATGCAGTCTGTCGACCTGACCAAGGCGGACCCCGAAAAAGGTGCCGCTAATCTGCTGACCCCGAGCCAAGCGGAAAAATGGATTGCGGAAGTTGCCGAACAACCGAGTAAAGATCCAGCAGTCACGGGTGCCAAGCCTGAGGAAAGTCAAGATTACCTCTGGGAGCAGGCATCGCAGTTCAAAAAAATTCAGTTAGGCACACTAAAAAAGCAGGTCAAAACAGACAACGAACGTGACCATCTCTATTTGGTCATACAGGATGATTTAGGCGTGCTGCGCGATCTTGCAGAACATCAAGATCTGGTCACGGGTTGGATAAGTGACTGGAGTGATGCTGAGGCCAATCAGAAAAAGTACGTATTTGGTTGCTATATCGAATCGTTGTATACGGTCACTGGCGATACGATTCTTAATGCGGCCCAAGGCGATCCGCGATTTACTCAGCTCAAAGATGAGACCACCGAAGATCAGCGGCAAACTATCGTCGACTACGTTAATGTAAAAAATCAAACTCAGTACTCAGGGGCAGGTACACATCGCGGTGCAATCGCAGCAGCGAAATCGCGAATGCGGACAAGCCTAATGTCGCTTTATTCAAAATATGAAACACTCATCGAAACCATAGATGACAATACAGATGATGCTCTCGATGGGGCAAAGATGGGCCAGCAAGGCATCAGCGATCTGATTGACCGTCCGGCTATGGAAGCATTCCTCAAACAACAAAAAACCCAATTAAGTCGCTGGAACAAACGCCTGGATTTGATCAGCAAGGATCGAGCCAATCTAGTGAGTGAGGAGCGCTTCCACCGTTCGGCGTGGTATTTCGATCCAAAAATAGAAGACCAACTCAATACAACCCTGGCTACCGAATACGCATGCATAAGAGATATTTGCCGGACCGATTTAGCCACGGAAAAACTCGCAGATCTAATTGAGAAACAGCCCGGATTTAATGTACCTACATTTTTCACATTGAGTCTAGCCGACCAGAAAGACATGCACGCTAAGATTGCATCATTCGTCAAATCATTGCGCGATTCCGCTATGGCCCAAAAGGATTATGTAGGGACACAAGAGCTAAGCGGAAAATTTGGTAACCTGTTGACTCAAAATTTGGCTGCTGCTATGCAGCTTAAGGACGACAGTATTGTTCTCGGGCAGTTACGTGATACAGCATACGAACCTGCGAAACAATTACGCCTGGCGGGAGCTCTCGATAATGCACTACAGGCCTTGCGTAGTGGTCAGCCGTTAGATCCGGCGAAAGTATTGCGGGAAATCCCTGGCTCAGCGTGGATAAATGTATTGAGGGCATTCAACAAGAAAGGAATTACGCTGGAGTTTTCATCTGCCAGCCAAATCGAAAAGTTTAAGGCTGATATTGTTAGTTTGACGGATCTGCGCAAGCAAATGTCCTCGCTCAAAAATCAAATAAAGCAAACCATCTCCAAAGAACGTAAAGGCCTCGCCGCCAAAGGTGGTTACAAAGCTCTGGTTACTCGCAGAAAATCCATACAACAAACTATTGCGCCTCTCGAAGGGCGTGTAGCTCAGGCCATGAGCCCTATTGGGGACGGTCCCAGCAAAGCCGCCTTCAAAATTAAAGGGCTTAATAACGCCCAACTGATCGAATTTGAAAGAATGGCCGAGGACTATCGGCTCAAGCGACCGTACAAAGGTTTGTCCGGGGACGTGTTCAAATCGGTAGGAGGGGATTTGTTTGCCTCTGCGGCTTTTATCATGCAGACGGTGAACTTTTATCAAGTTTATGTAGAGTTACGCTCTAAAGCGGAGCGCGATAGCGCAGATAACATTGCATTCTTTAACGCCCTATTCTCTACCATAGGTGGTGGTTTAGCGGCAGCACAAGGTATTGCTATAACAAGCCTCTCAGTAGCTATCAAGAATTACACAAGTGCAGCGGGCAAAATAAAATTAGCTGCCAAGTTAGGAAAAATCACCGGGGCACTGAGCCCATTTGCTTATATATTCAGTGCTGTCGCAGCAGGAACAAGCATTTACGGCGAAAAAGGTTCAGCAGCCAAATGGACAGAAGCGCTACGCTCAGGTAATGGAGCCAAGATGGCTGGAGCCAGCATGACATTAGCAGGCGACTCGGGACAGCTTGCGCTTAATGGATGGGCTTTTGCACAAAGTGGCAAATCTATTTATGAAGCGTTTACCACCGTCAACGAAGCCCGTGCATTAGTCTGGGTTAAAGCGGGTAGCCAGTTGCTGAGTGTCGCCGCCAAAGCGAATTTGATTGGCCTCGTGCTCACCGGCCTGCAATTAGGCGGGGAATTCTTGTATAACCGTAACAACAAGACCGAACTTGATACATGGCTGCAAAAAGGCCCTTGGGGCAAGCAGAGTGCTAACCGCAGTATGGCCGAGGAACGTCTGTTGCTTGCAGATATCACTGCCGCACCTCAGGTAGCCTTGCAGTCGATAAACAACCAACCCATGGCCGTCCTCCGAGTACCTGGAATAACAGCTCGTGAACTAAATGATGTAGAGTTTGGCGTGAGCGCTTACTGGTTGACAAACCATCAACGTAATGACTGGGAAGCATGGAGCGAACCACTGCTTTATCAGCTCAATCTTCTTAGCGCTCCGGATGAGCCACTTAAACTGGGTATGGATATATTCCAACACGAGGCTAACGCGCAGCATGGTTTGGCTATCGTCGTACGCTATCACCCCGTTGCAGGCGATATGACTTTTCGAGAAAAACGTTTCGAAACGACAACGTTGAACCCACAGAATGGCAAGCTGCTTCCAGCGGTTTCTGTTTTAAAATCGCGTAACACCGATGCCCCATGGCTGCTGATTAACAGCGACTTCCTGTAGCAGCCTAGCTCACCACTTAGGGTTAAACTTCATGCAATCCAAATCAACACAAAACGATGAATTTAATCTAAAACACCAGCGCCCTACCGCTGGTGAATCTCGACGTTTTCACACTGGTGAGGCAGTTTTCTTTTCGCCGTTGCCTGTTCCTACCGGCCAAACCCCCATGGATTTGGGGGGAAGTTTTCTGGATATCAATGAAACGTATCTCGATGTAGGTAGCAGCAATTTCAACAAGGCTTTTCAAACCAGAGTTATGATCGCCAGTGGTATGCTTATACTAATTGTAAGTTTGTTGGTGGGCCCCTTTATTGCCGGACTGATGAGTTTCGGTGATCCCTACGGCAGAACATTTTCACAAATTTTCATGGAGTTTTTTTTTCCTGGTGCAGCCATCGGCGCTTGGGCGGCGGCAGGAACAGGCCTATTAGGGCTCTATGTTGTTATCAGTACCACGCGCGCTAAAACACGCTCTCGCCCCATCCGCTTCCATCGGCAACGCCGCGAGGTCTGCTTTTTTGCAGATGGATCTGATGAGCCCGTAATCCAACCTTGGGAAGAACTGGTATCCTGGCTCTCTATCAGCACTGGCGTAACTGGGGTAGGAATAATTAGCACTTACACCTTTGGCATGGCATTCGACAACCAAAAAGCCGATACAGTACATATGGTAACCCAGGGAGTACCAACCCCAATTCATGGCTTGGGTAAGTGGGAAGCAATCCGTCTTTACATGGAGAAGGGGCCGTTATATTGCCCAGGCAAAGCACCTTACGAAGGCCGTCATACATTTGATAAAGAGCAAGCAAACATGCTTGAGGAATACAGACACAACGAACGCTCCGTGCTAAGTGTTGTCTTGTGGTATCTATCTCATATAATCACTTGGTGGAGACTTCCTTATTGGGTCGCGGAATGGGACCATCGTTACAGCATGAAATCTCTACCTAATTCTATTACTGAGTGGTCTAAACCTTTATCACCCGAACAATGGGCAAAACCAAGTAGGGAGTTGAAAGATCAGAGTGATAAAATCGAAAAATTCTTTTCTCAAGGGAAAGATTTCATGGAGTATTTCAGCATAAATTTAAACGAGACAAAAACGCAAGAGTCGGAGTCATCGTGAGATGAAGAAGACCTGTTTATATACTTGATGTCAAACCGTATAAAAATCGGGGCAAATTTATTTTCTACACTCGAAAATAAATCTGCCTTTTTTGTATACCCTTTTTTGTTTTTAAGTGGACTAAAATTAAGCCGGATCATTTAGATGCTTAAAGACAAATATGACCGCCTTCCTCATGCTGGAGACTTTGAAAAAGAGTCCGGCACTGAGATTATCTATATATCACCGAAACCGTTACCAACAGGACTTCCTGCTGTCAGCAGCCGACAATTGCATCGCGACGCGAATGACATTTATCTCGACTTTACCCTGACTCGAGGAGCCTTCGCGTTTATGGCAAGGGGAGCCATTGGCTCGGTAATTTGTATGTTGGTCTTCTTTTTCTGGGCTTCTGTTTTTGGCGCGTGGCTACGCACACATCACCAGCCTTTTTTAAGCGGCTTTAATAATCTTTTCATGAGCTCGGTGGTTTGGGGATTTCTCGGATTTCTAACCATTATGTACCTTTGCATATTTTGCTATGTAGTCCGGCAGGTCAGCACTCATCCGCCAATTCGTTTTAATCGTCAGCGTCGGGAAGTTGTATGCGTACCTTATAGAGGCGCGAAACCTCGCTATGTCGCTTGGGAAAGTGTCATCGCATGCGTCTCTGTAGGCAGGCTCATCACCCAATACGCAGTCATGCCCGAGTTTAAGCTGATGATGGGACTGCGCGATGCCGACAATGGGGATGTACTTTGGGTCTCCGTGCCGAGTGGAAATCTCGATGAAGCTGTCTCCGAATGGGAGGCTATCCGCAGCTATATGGAAGAAGGCCCCTCAGCTCTGCCACCACCTCAACCAGAGGAGTTTGAAGAAGGTACGGTCGCTTACTTCCACATGCGTCGTAAGGGGTATCATTCGGATCACTCGTTTTTCCGTTACTTTGCTGGCTTCTTGATGATTCAGTTTCTTAGCGGTTGGACATTGCCATGCTACATTTCCGGCTGGGTCAATAACCGCATCAAGGCGGGCTTCCCCAAAGAAGTTCAAAAATGGTCACAATCTCTTCCCTCTGAACAACATGCTATGCCTAGTGAAGAACTGACCAGGGAAAGCACCGAAATACGGAAGGCCTTTGCCAAAGGCCAAAACCTGCTGGATTACTTCAAGGTGAAGTTTGCCGAACCGACTCAAAAGTCTGAATCCTTCACTTGACGAGTAATACCCTTGAAAAATAGATACAACCGACTGCCCCGCGCAGGTGATATCGAGAGAGAATCAGGCACTGAGACAATCTATTTATCACCAAAGCCAGTACCAACTGGAGTGCGACCTTTCAGTGCACGTCAGCTGCACCGCTATGCGGATGAAACATTTTTAGACTTCTCTATCGGGCAAGGAAACTTTGAATTTCTTGCCCGAATAGGAATTGGATCAATAACGTTTATTATTGCTTTGTTATTCTTTTTTTCTGGATTTGCCTCCTATCTAAGACGTAACGCTGAGCCTTTCCTAAGTGGATGGTCAAATTTTTTCTTCAACCCAGTGATCTGGTTAATAATTGCCGCCATCGCAACGACATACCTTTATTATTTTACGCAAGCTGCCCGACAGGTTTCCATACATCCTCCCATTCGTTTCAACAGGCAACGCCGAGAAGTCGTATTTATACCAAAAAAAGGTGATACCCCCCTTTATGCGCGATGGGAAGATGTTATTGCCTGCGTGTCAGCTGGAACTCTTATTACCCAATATGCAGCGACGCCAGAACACAAACTGATGATTGGCTTACGTGATGCTAACTCTGGCAACGTATTATGGTCTTTTATACCGAGCGGAAATTTAAGTCTTGCCATTTCTGAGTGGGAGGCAATTCGCGCCTATATGGAGGATGGCATATCTGCCCTTCCAACCGATGAATCGGACGAACTTGAAGAAGGCACAGTGGAGTTCTTTCATCTGTGCCGCCGGAGCTATCGCGCAGATTATTCCTTTGTACGTTACGTTTGGGGATTTTTAACAATACAATTTTTTAGCGGCTGGACATTGCCCTGCTACATCTCCGGCTGGGTCAATAAACGCACCAAGGCGGGCTTCCCCAAAGAAGTTCAAAAATGGTCACAACCTCTTCCCACTGAACAACATGCTATGCCTAGTGAAGAACTGCTCCGGGAAAGCACCGAAATACGGGAGGCTTTTGCCAAAGGCCAAAACCTGCTGGATTACTTCAAGGTGAAGTTTGCCGAAACGACTCAAAAGTCTGAATCCGCCACTTGACGAGTAATACCCTTGGAAAATAGATACGACCGACTGCCCCGCGCAGGTGATATCGAGAGAGAATCAGGCACTGAGACAATCTATTTATCACCAAAGCCAGTACCAACTGGAGTGCAACCTTTCAGTGCTCGCCAGTTGCACCGCTACGCCAATGACGTGATCTTAGACTTTGCCATATCTCGAGGAAGCTTTGAGTTTATGGCGCGAGCAGGAATCGGGGCGGTAATGTTCCTACTGATTTTTCTATTTTTCACAACGGGTTTCGGATCATGGATAAGACGAGATATAGAACCATTTTGGAGCAGTTGGCTTGATTTCTTTACAAGCATTGCCGTCTGGGGGTTTGTGGGGGCGCTTGCCGCTCTCTACCTATGCGTTTTTTTCTTTGCAATTCGCCAGGTAAGCAGTCAACCTCCTATACGCTTCAATCGGCAGCGTCGCGAAGTAGTCTTTGTTCCAAAAAAATGTGATACCCCCCTTTATGCGAAATGGGAAGATGTTATTGCCTGCGTGTCAGTTGGAACGCTTATTACCCAATATGCGGCGACACCAGAATACAAGCTGATGATTGGCTTACGTGATGCTAACTCTGGAAACTTATTATGGTCTGTTATACCTAGCGGAAATTTAAGTCTTGCCATTTGTGAGTGGGAGGCAATTCGCGCCTATATGGAGGATGGCATATCTGCCCTTCCAACCGATGAATCGGACGAACTTGAAGAAGGCACAGTGGAGTTCTTTCATCTGTGCCGCCGGAGCTATCGCGCAGATCACTCCTTTGTACGTTACGTTTGGGGATTTTTAACAATACAGTTTCTTAGCGGTTGGACATTGCCATGCTTCATTTCCGGCTGGGTCAATAACCGCACCAAGGCGGGCTTCCCCAAAGAAGTTCAAAAATGGTCACAATCTCTTCCCACTGAACAACATGCTATGCCTAGTGAAGAACTGCTCAGGGAAAGCACCGAAATACGGAAAGCCTTTGCCAAAGGCCAAAACATGCTGGACTACTTCAAGGTGAAGTTTGCCAAACCGACTCAAGAATCCGACTCTGCGAACTGACGAGTAGTGCCTTTGGAAAATAGAAAAAACGGGACAAATATTTTCTTTCCGTCGCTTGCCACCAGATTAGCTGCAACCGGATGCCGCACTCTCCTTTTGACCGCCGAGCTCTCCGCATGACCGTACCAATGGATGCCCCATACACTGCCAGTGCTTATCGCAGCGACAGTCATGAACCTTTGCCACCGCCGAAATGGGCGGAAGATACCAATCGTTCAGGGAACTTTGACACCCATCTCGCCTTTGGTCACTACGGCAACTTGGAACCAGCGATGGAGGTTACCACCCAGCTTCAAGGTGAAGAGCAGTCGGTTTATCAACGACAGCAAGAGCTAGGGAAAAAGGAAGACGTGTATTGCGATGCCAGACGCTGGCGCTTTCAAAACTCAAGCAAAATCCCGCACTTACTTTTCATTCTAAAATTGATTAGCTTTCCTTTTGGCTGGATCGCGTGGGCAGGGATTTTGGCATCGTTTATTCCAGACCATGACGCAGCTAAATACTCACAAGACTTATCATTACTATTCTTTCTTGTGATTTCCGCCGCCCTGATAGTTGGCTCACTAACGCTTTACATGACGGGAAGAAAAATGGTCCATCACATGCATATCGTAGGTTTTTTCATTTGCGCAGGTATCGTGTATTGGCAGAAAAGTTCTCTTTGGGGGAATGATGGAATACAAATCTCCCTATGGATCGGTGCCTTCCTCTACTTCATGGGAGCCATAGGTTTCGACGCCCTACTCTGGCTCCACAGCAAAATCACCACCCACGACGGCAGCGAATTCAACCGCATAGACGGCATGCTTCGCTTCAAACGCCGTTTCCGTCGTCTCTTCGTTGCGCCTTTTGAAGAGTTCGACCCCGTGCTGCAATTGCTGCCCAGTGGTTATGGTTCCCATGACTATGCTCTGTGGCTGCACCACCGCTATACCGACAACAAGATTTGTCTGGCCACCAAGGTTCACGCCTTGGGCCTCGACCAAGTGAATGCACTGGCCTTCTGGGATTGCCTGCAACGTTATATGGATGTCACGCAACCGTTGCCGGATCTGCCAGTACTGGAACAAAGTCGTCACCTCGACCCGGTCACCGTCGCCTACGACGTCAAAGCGGGCCGTAACCCACGACGCTGGCGCGACCAGTCGGAAAAGGGTTGGTTGGCTACAGGTCTGAAGCAGCTGACGCAACAGTTGGAGCAATACCCTTGGCAAAAACAGCCCTGCATTATCAAGGCTCGCATTGATCCTTCTCTGAGCATCGAAGCTTACTACCGTGCTCAAGAAGCCAAAGGCATTCAGGCGACGCCGAAGGCTGATGACTTTGATGATATTCATCGCGGTTAAGCGTAAAGCAGACAGATTTACTTTCTTTAGACGGGCTACACAGCGCACCCCGGAAGATTTTCCTGCAAGGAGCAGTAAGCATTGAAACCCACAACCATGAAAAACCCGATACGACGCCGAAACTGCGCCCTCTTTGCCGCCATCCTGCTATCGACCTGCCCCACCGTCTGGTCGGCGCCTGCGGATCAGGCAAAAACTCGGGCACCCAGTTCCGCGCAACTGATGCACGAGGCACAACGCCTGAGCGGCGAAAATTCACTGGCAGAGGCCACGGTCGCCGCCCGGGCGGCCATGGAGGCGGGGCGCAAGGGCGGCGCCATGGATTTCACGGACCTCGAGGCGGGCGTGTTGCTCGTCAATTTGCTGCATCAGCAGAAAAGATACGAAGAGGCCCGGAAAGCCGCCGAAGAGCAGATAGCGCATTGGGAGCGGCAAGCAGCCTCTGTCGGGTCGACTAACAGGCGCGACCCGCGCATCACGAACATGCTGGGCCTGGCCATCGAGGCAAGCATGATGGCGGGTGAAAGAGCCGAGGTCGTACGCCTGGAGGAAAAGCTTTTTGCGGCCGTCAGTCCCTATCCCGGTCTGTGGCGCTTGTCGCCGGACGAGCCGCGGTTGCGTTACGAATTGGCTGACTTCTCGATGCCACTTCTGCTGGGGCAGTGGAAGCTGGCGAAGTTTGAACCCGCAGAAAAACGCGATGCCACCACCCTCCTCCTCTATACGCAGGAGTTGGCAAATGGACGCCTGAGCGCCGAGATTTCGCTGGCTTATGACGAAGCTCAACGTAAATACACGGCATCGCAACGCCAGGATTGGCTCAAACCCTATCAGGAACAGCGTGAAGTCCGGGCGGTTGCATCTGCGATGCCTGACCTCCCCTTCGCCGACCTGGCTTCCGTCAAACTGGGGAGGCAAGAGGAGTGTGACGGCGAACAATGCACCAATATTCGTTGGACGGCGCTACGCGGCGACTGGCGCATGGACATCGATGTGGTGTTCAAATCGCGGGACAAGGCCCAGGCCGTTGAGCAGATGCAAAAGTTGTTCGCTGCGCTGAAATGGCAAAGCGCACCACCGCTGTTCCGCGAACGCACTATGGCCGAGCAGACCCAAGACATGGATTCAACCTGGGAGCTTCCGGGCGGCGAGTCCAAGGCTGCGGAACTGGCGAAACAGGCGTTGCCCGACGCCATTTTCCCGGAGGAAGTGGCGCGCGTGCAGACACTTATCGGCGTGTCGCAGTACCGTCAAGGCGCGCTGGATGCCGCGCGCCGCTCATTGGGTTTGGCCGTGTCTGCCTGGGAGTACGGTTTTACCAATCAACTTCTCTATAGCACTGCGCTGGATTACGCCGCTGATATCGCCTACCGCCAAGGCAGAACTCAGGAGGCCGTCGCCTTGAACCGGACGCTCATCGAATGGCAGAAAAGCGACGCTACGCTCGGCTGGATAGTGCCGAATGATGAAAATTCCCTGGTTAACAGCTCGATAGGCATACATCTACCCTTGCGCGTGGGCGACTATCGCCTGAGATTGGGTACGGAATATCGTTTCTATTACGAAAATCTGCAAACAGGCGCACAACTTGGCCTTACCGTAGGTTCGGCCCAGACATCGGACGAAAAGCTTGAATCATTACTGCGTTCGTTCATGTCGGAAACGCTGGGACTGCAAGCCGGGGATGTGCGCAGGACGAAGTTTTCGCCCAAGTCGGTCGAGCCCGCAAAGTCGCAAGCAACCGGCCAGAAATGGGAGTTCGATGTTACGAAGCTGCCTGGCGATGAAGGTGCCATATCCGACGACTTCGTTGCTGGCGTCCAGCGCAAAACGCCCATAAAGATGGCGTTCTGGATCGTCGACCGCGAGGGGGAACGGTCGTTGCTAAGGGCGCCAATCATGGGCGGTGAGCAAACCAGGAATGAGGCAAATCAGATCGCACAAGCGCTGTTCTGGTAGCGCCAGACGACAGCTTATTGCAAAAACCTTTTGCTCTTCTTGCCAGCCCGCCTCGGCAGGCCGGCAAGCCAACTATCAAACGGCAGCTGGCGTGCCTTGGGGGTCAAGATTGACCATCAGGGGCTTGGTCGCACTTCTGATCATCGGCCCCAATATCAGGTTACTGCCGATCAGCACCACCACGGCCAACAGCACCAGAGTGTCGGACTTCAGGAAACCGAGAAAAGTACCGCCGAACACACACACCGATAGCAAGCCACTGAGCATCATGGCCAGCATCATGGGTTTGGCGGGGTTGTCGAAACCCAGGAAGCGCTGCTTTTCCACGGCCGATATCACCAGTTCGGCCTTGCAGCCCTTGCAGCCCTTGCACGCAATGGGGTGGTCTTCGCGCAACAGCGTCTGCTGTTTCTTGCCGACGGGAAATTCTTTTTCACAGGCGTTGCAGTGGACTTTCATGCCAATGATATTTGCGCGGGAGGAGCTCATCTTGATCCTTAAGATTGGGGGAAAACATTGCCGCCGGCACCTCACAGGTGCGCGGCGGCGGATTGTTGCATGTTTAATCGGGTGAATTCCTTTCTATCAGGCGCCGTTATCGATTATGCCGTTCGCCGATGTTTTGAAGTTTTACCAGCAGCAAGCAAAAGGCGCCGTGTTACAAGCGAATGATGAAAAGGCACGGATTGACGGCGTTGCTGGCGGTGGCACCTACAAAATCGACATCAGGGACAAAGAGGATGAAGGAACAGCCATCACCTTTTCCGGTTGGAGAAAAGAGGTTTAAGTCCCTCTAAATCCAAAGTACAAAAACGGGCGATCTTATGATCGCCCGTTCTTTATATTTCGACCGGCATTTCAACTAACGCATCATCCACTGCGTACTTCACCACTACCCGATTTTTGTAAAGCCGCTCACTCCGCACCAATTCACTCTCCTGCCCCTTTGTCCTTACATCCCGCCATATCTCATTCTCCCGAAACACTCGCCCACACTCTCGCAAAAACCGATGCTCACGTTGATAGACGTGATACCGAAACTCCCTCGCCTGCTCACACAACAACTCCCCTTCCAACTGCTGCTCACCCACCTTCAATTTCAACTGAAAACAACGATCCGTCGGGTTATACAAAACCAGATCAACATAGTTATAAAAAATCGCTGCCCCGGAGCCGAATGGCAGTACCCGCCCCTCATCAGGAAACGGATCAAAGCTGTGATTTGACCGCTCAACCACCACCAACGGCGAGTGAATAGCCATCCAGTGAATCAGGTTGCTCAGTTGGCAGATCCCGCCACCGACGCCCGTGCGTGCTTCACCGAAGGACAGTTCCATGCCTTCGACATACCCGCGTTTACGCGTCGGTCGACCCACCAGTCGGCAGAAGGAGAAGTACTCGCCAGGGTGAATGACCACACCATTCACAGAGGCCACGGCCAGTTTCAGGTTAATGACTTTGTTGTGTTGCAGTGCAATATCGGAATCGCCGAGTTTGCGGATCAGTTTTGAAGTGTGTTTGAGGTAACGGAACGGCAACCGGGATTCGGTGTTCAACAGCAAGGTGTAACGCTTGCGGGAGAAGCGCCAGGACAGTTGGCGGAACAGTCGTTTTTGCCACACTCGCAGCCAGTAGAGGGCCGGGTGGTAGAGGGAAAGTGGTTTCATCCGTATCAGAACGGCGGCAGCCGTTTTCTTCCTTGAGTTGAAAAATGCCGCGTATCTTAACGTATTCACTTGAAAGAAGGTGTTCGCCCAGTGTAATGGCCTGGCAATCCATGCACCGGTAAAGAGCCCTGACACTGGGCGAACGAAAAGTATTTTAATAGAAGTCGATGAATATGTCCGCATACATGCACATGAAATTTATGCACACAACTTCACTGGATATTTATCGAGATCAAACTTACATACATCAAACTCACCAGCTCGAACATTAAAGCGATTATTCCTATACAAAAATCTGTACAAGAATAATCACTCTAGATAGAGCCAATACTCAGCTTTCGTGTTGAGTTGTCACTTTCAAGATATCGGTGTAAGTCACGACAACACTCTGCCCGACTTTCAGATCCTTCAGTTTTGCTTGAACTTCAGGTTTCACAACGTCGACGGTTTTCGATTGGCCGGCCGGGTTTTCGAAGGTGACCTGGTTTTTCTTGGTGTCGATTTTGGTGATTTTCAGCTGCACTTGCACCTGGCGGAAGGCTTCGCCGCCTGGGTTCGGGTTGTCTTTGGTGGCGCGGATGTCGCCGGTGCGTTCGGTGGAGCCTGGCAGGCCTTTGTCGACATCAGTGTCGAGGTAGGCGGCCACTGAATGTGTCACTTCGACGTTAACTTTATCGCCGACTTTGAGGTTGCCGAGGTCTTTGGCCTTGTCGCTAAGTTGTACATGAACTTGACGACCTTCGGCGCCTTCCAGGACAACCTGGTGTTTGGCGGCGTCAACGGCGAGGACTTTGGTGGTGACTTGATCGGCTTCTACGGCGGCGGACAGTGGAATGTCGGCAGCGATGGCGCTGAGGCTGGCGGCGGACAGGAGGGTGGCGAGGGTGATGGCCTGGGCCAGTGCGTTGAATTTCATAAACAGTACATTCCCTGTGATTGATGGCAGCGCACGGCTCTGGATCAAGGGTCCGCTCCGTGCGTGCCAATGAGCATAGACGCTGTTCAGGGAGTGTTGGCGGTTTCCTGCGCGGTGGATTCGCCGCTGTCGGTGCCTTTGCTGTTTTCCTTGCGTTTGTTGGGATCGGTGGGGCGCAGGGCGTCGTTGTCGCGCTCTGTTTCACCGGGTGGCCGGGGTTCGTCGGGGTGCTCGGATTCGGTGATCGGTTTCATCGCAGTGTTCCTCAGGCTTCGGGATCGTCGACTTCCCGGGCGACATTGACGGCAGGCGAATCCCGGTGGGATTGCTCGGCCTTGGCTTTCAGGGTTTGCCACTGTTCGAGGTCGATGGCGCCCTGCCCCAGCAAGTCATCGGCCACCCGCAGCAGTTCGCTGTAATGGGCATCGGGGGATTGTTGCCAGTAGGCTTTGTCGTCGAACAAACGTTGCCAGGTGGCGAGGTCTGGGGGTTTGAGGTCGTCGCTCATGACGGGCTCCAGTGAACGGGCTTCATAACGTAGGAGGACGCCGTTCCGTCGAGAGTTCCGATTCAATAACCGGTCATTTCCAGGTACCCCTGCCCCGCATGACTACCGCTCAAGCGCACCGGCCCCTCCCAATACGGAATGCGCAGATTCATCCACGCATTGGGATTCAGTGCGGTGGTGGTGATGTCGAGGTGTTTGCCGGGGATTTTGATCGACCAGCGCACCGGCATCGAATGTCCGGCGACTTTGGCGGTATCCCCAGGCGTGAGGCTGATGTCGTCGCCATGTAATAGCTGCGTCTGACCCTGTGCATCGATCCAGGTGCCAGTGACGTAAGGCGCGCCGTCCTTTTGCCGCATGCGGTAGAGCATCACCTGTTCGCCGCTGTCCAGATGCAGGGAAAACCAGTCCCAGCCGCTCTGGTTGGCGGTCAGGGGTTGGCTGCTCCACTCGCGGTCGAGCCATGCGGGGCCGCTGACCGTGTAGGTTTTGCCATCGATTTCCAAAGAACCGTTAGCCTGGAAAAACGGCTGACTGTAGTAGTACGACGCCTGGCCCTGTTCGGATTTTTGACTGAAGCCTTTATCGCCTTGCAGCACCAATGGGCGCGACGACACCAGCCGCAGTTGATAGCTGAAACCTTTGTCCCGCGCGCTGAGTTGCATGTCCGCCAACGGACCGCTGAAGCGCCAATCATCGATCCATGCCTTGAACGGCGCCACGTTCACCCCGGCCTGCCCCACGCCACCCCGGGCGTAGCGTTCAGCGGCGTGATGCGCCGTGGCAGAGGTGACCGCCGCGTGCCCGAGCCAGATTGTCTGATTGCCCCAACCGGGCACCTCGGGCGTGGCTTTCAACGCACTGCGAAACAACGTCCATTGCACGCCAAACTCTTGCCCTTTGTCGTCCTTGAGATTGGCGGTGACGTACCACCACTCGATGCGAAATCCATCGTGCGGCCCATGATCCGCCGGAAAGCTGAACACGCGACCAGGCACCACCGGGGTAAACGCAGCGGCCTCGCCGCCCAGGCCGGCAAAACCCTTTTGCTCCGGCGTCGAGTTATCGCAGCCGCTCAGCAACGCCAGAAGCATCAGCATCCCGACCTTAATCCTCATGGGCAAATGTCCTCAGCAGATCCGCCGGTTGGGTGCGGTACAACGTGTAGAGCGGCCACGCCGACGCCAGTAGCGTGGCGAGCAGCGCCAGCCCCATCAACTGCAACAGTTGCAGCGGAAACACCCGCAACGGCAGGCGCCAACCGAAGGCCTGGACGTTGATCACCGTATCCAGGCACCACGCCAGCGCGATGCCCAGGGGCAACGCCAGAATCAGCGTCAGCACGGCCAGCAGCCAGGTTTGCCCGAGGTTGAGCAGCATCAGTTGCCGCCGCGTCACGCCCAGCGCCCATAGCGGCGCGAGTTGGCCGAGGCGGCTTTGGCTCTGGGTCAACAGGCTGATGAACAGCGCCACGCCGGCGACGCCGAGGGTCAGGCTGTTGAGGGCGGCGGTGGCGGCGAAGGTGCGTTCGAACACTTGAGTGGACCAGCCCTTGAGCCGCGCCTGATCGACGATGCGGTTGTCGTCGAGGGCGAAGCGATTTTGCAGTGCGGTAAGGAACGGCGGGATCGCTGCCGGGTCGATCCGCAGGTTGAAACGGTTCGGCGTGAGTTGCGGCCAGCCGCGCAGCAAGTGGTTGACGTTGACCAGCACGTGGCCCTTGGGATTGCCGTAATCGGCATAGATGCCGACGACCCGCGGCGACCATGAGCCGTTGGGTGTCGGGATGGTCAGGTGATCGCCCAGTTGCACCTTCAGCCGCCGCGCCAGTTGTTCGCTGAGCATCAAGGTGTCGTCCTTGGCCAGACGCTCCCATGGGTTATCGCCCAGCGCCTCCAACAGCGGCCAGTGTTGGCGATAGCTCGGGTGATCGATCACGCCGTAGACGTCCGCTGGCCAGCCTTGCAGCTGGATCGACACTTGCCAACTGGGCAGCACCGCCGAAACCTGCGGCTGCTGTTTGAGCCAGGTGTGCAACTCGCGGGCCTGAGCCGGGTTTTGCGGATTGAGGTAGAGCTCGGCGGTCAGGCGTTGTTCGAGCCAGTCGCTGAAGGTCTGGCGGAAACCGGCGGTCATGCTGCCGGCACCGATGTTCGCCGCCAGCGCCAACAGCAACGCCATCAGCGCCAGACTCAGGGCTGGCAGTTGCTGGCGGCAATCGGCGAGAAACCATTGACCGAGCACCGTGCGACTGCGGTGCAACACCAGATTCAGCACGGTGTTGAGTAACACCGGCAGCGCCAGCGCGGCGCCGAGCAGCAGCGCGGCCATCAGCACAAAACCGCTCGCCAGGCTGTCGCCCCAGATCAACGCCAGCAGCGCGATCAGCGCCGCCGTCGCGGCCACCCAACCCTGACGCCGCAACCACCGCGCATGGGCCTGATGCCAGGCTTGCGGATTGGCCAGGGCCAACAACGGCAAGCGCGCCGCGCGCAACAGGCTGTTGGCGCCGGCCAGTAACGCACCGAGCAGGCTCAGGCCGACCCCACTGAGCCACCACAACGGACTCAAGCTCAACTGCCCCGCCACTTCGGCGCCGTACAACCCACGCAGGCTGGCGGCGACGTCCGGCAGCAACACGCTGGCCAGCAGATAACCGCTGGCGACGCCTGCCAAGCCGCCGATCAATGCCAGGCCACCCAGTTCGACCGTGAGACAAGCGATCAGCATCCGCGCACTGACTCCGCAGGCGCGCAGGGTTCGCAGCAAACCGCGACGTTGTTCCAGCGCCAGGCCAATCGCTGCGTGCACGATAAACAGGCCGACCACGAACGACAAAAAGCCCAAAGCATCGAGGTTCAGGTGGAAGCTTTCGGTCAGGCGCGCGAGGTTGTTTTCTTCGCCACTGGTCTTGAGTTGGAGTTGGCCTTTGAATTGTTCGGGCAGGGTTGCGGAGAAATCTTTGGGCAGCAATAGGCGTGAAAGCTGATCCGGCAGACCGAGGATCTGCTGAGCAAAACCGATGTCCACCAACAACACACCGGGGGCCATATCGGGCTGGGCGTGCAGCGCAGGCAAGGTCTGCCCGCTCTCCGAAACGGGTGTGTCGCCCTCGCGTAACCCCAAGGTTTGCAAGGTCTGCGGCGAAATCCAGGTACTGCCCGGCGGGCTGAAAAATTCGACGATGCGTTCTATGTCCAGCGCCTGCCCCGCCACCGCCGAACCGGCTGGCAGCGACACCGGTTCGATGCCCATCAATTGCAAGCGCTGATCAACGTGGCCCTTGAGCGTCACCCGGCCTTGCAACACTGGCGACACCGGCCACCCTGCCTGACGCAGCTCGACAAACAATTGCTGGGAAAACACCCCGCCACCGGGCGCACTCAAACTGGCCTGGGGTTCGCCGCCGATCAATTGACTGGCCCGGGCGTAGCTTTCCCGCGCCTGACTGTTCAGTGCCTGCACGCCGGTCAGCAGACTGGTCGCCAGCCACAGCCCGGTCAGCACACTGAAAAACTGCACCGGGTGCTGGCGCCAATGGCTCAGCAGCGCGCGCAAGGTTTCGCGAAAAACCCGCACCTCAGCGCGCGTCCGCGTCGACCAGACGGCCGTGATGCAACACCACTTTTTCCGCCAGGCGTGCAGCAACTCGCGGGCTGTGCGTGACCATCAACAAGGTCGTCGGCGTGTCGTCGAGCAGTTCCAGCAACAACTTCAATACCTCGTCGCTGGTGGCTTCATCGAGGCTGCCGGTGGGCTCGTCCGCCAACAGCAGTTTCGGTTGCGAGGCCAGGGCCCGGCCGAGTGCAACCCGCTGTTGTTGGCCGCCGGACAATTGCTCCGGATAGCGCCGCAGCAAATCGCCCAGGCCCAGACGCCGCACCAGATGCGCTTGCCAACGCGCGTCGTGGCGCCCGGCCAGACGGGCCTGGAACGCCAGATTGTCCTCCACCCGCAAACTGCCGATCAGGTTGAATTGCTGGAACACCAGGCCGATTTCCGTGCGCCGCCAGTTCGCCAGTTGCCCTTCGTTCATCTGTTCCAGCCGATGCTCGCCGCTGCTGATGCTGCCGCGATCGACCTTGTCCAGCCCGGCGATCAGGTGCAGCAACGTACTTTTGCCACTGCCCGACTCGCCCATCAGCGCGAGGCTGCTGCCGGGTTTCAACGTGAGGTCGATGCCTTGCAGCACCGGCAGCGGACCTTGTGGGGTGGCGTAACTTTTGAAAACGCCCTGGACCTGAAGCATGGGAAAACCTGATTGATGAGCGTGGTGCAAGGATAGCGGACTCGCCTGAGCCCATAGACTACCTGTTAATTCTTACAGTAGCGGTCGATCAGGGGCGGGTATCTAATAACGTCACACAAGAAGTGTTTGATGCCAAGGCGGCAACCACGTTAAACAGGGTAGGTGCCAGGGCCATGAATACCTCTGTTGATAGATACCTGCGCAAGCCGATAGTCATCGGGAATATCGAAGTCGGTCGTGAGCCGAACAGCCTGGCACTGGCAGTTCAGGGTTCAGTGGCCTGCGTGTGCAACACCGAAGACAGCACGCTGTCGCTCATCGACACGATTGCCCTGCGCGTGAGCGCCGTCATGCGGTTGCCCATCCAACCGCTGGCCGTTGTCATTGATCCCTCGGGCACCCGGGCCTATGTGAGCGGGATGGGCAAACCGCTGGTCGTGGTCGTGGATATTGCGACGCACAACATCATTGGCGAAATCGCCGCCAGCGAGGGTTATGCGCTTGCGCTCAATGCCAAGGGTGACCGGGTTTATATCAACGACAACCGCCAGGTGTGCGTCGTCGATCCACTGGCCGGAAAACCGCTCGGGTGTTTCGACACCGGTTCATTGACCAGTGCTGCCGTCCTCAGTCGAGACGGTCGCCTGTTTTTCTGTGACTACCTGCACCATGAACTGAAAGCCATGAACACGGCGAGCGGCGAGATCGCCACCGTCCTGTCGCTGCCCGAGCCCTTTGAAGAACTCGCCCTCGACCCAGAAGGGCATTTTGGCTATGTGCCCTATCGCACGCCCGCAGGTGTCGTCGCCAAGATCGACCTGTCGAGCTATGACGTGGTGGACCTGTTGCCCGTGCCGGCACTGCCCCACGGTTTCATCCTCAGCCCGGACGGCCGCCTGGCCTGTTGTTGCAGTGCGGCTGAACGGAGTGTCTCGTTTATCGACACCGGGACGTGGCAGGTCGTCAGCCGGTTCAAGGCGGGGCAGTATTTGCAGAGTCCGGTGTTCAGCGCTGATGGGAGGCGTGTGTATCTGTGTGATTCATCCGGGAATGCGGTTTGGGTGATTGCGTTGGGTTGAATGGATGGTCATGTCACCGCGTTATCGTTCTTCGCGAGCACGCCCGCTCCCACAGGGGAATGCATTTCAACTGTGGGAGCGGGCTTGCTCGCGAAGAGGCCCTCAAGCCAATAAAAACCTCACTGCCCCGCCGCCACACTCGTCGCCGCCTGCCCCGGCGTGACAATGGTCTTCAGATCGATATGCTTCCACTCCGGCTTGGCTCCCAGCCGCGCATTGAAGCGGTAGTTGAAGGTGAATTCATCTGCCGTTGCTACGTTCAACGGTTTGCCATACACCGCCTCAACCCCTGCCAGGTCATAGCCCAGCAACTGCAACAACGTCGGGAAGATGTTGTAGTGACTGGAGCGATCCTTGTTAGCGGCCAACTGCGCCGACCAGTCCAGGGTCTTCAAACCGCTGCCCTGAATCACCACCAACGGCACCAACCCTTCCTCCTCCACCGGATCGCCGCCGCAGTGGGTATTCAGTCCGAGGTTGCCGCGCTCATGCAGATCCTGCCCGTGATCCGAGGTGTAGATCAGCATCGCATTGCTCAGATCAGCCTGGGCGAACACCCGGGCGAAAAACTCCCCGACGTTCCACAGCAGCGTGTTCTTGTAGGCGTTGCGGTACAGCACCCAATCGTCCGGTTGGCCATTGAAGCCGTCACGCTTGCCGGTGTCGGCCACTTCGACAAACTGCCCGCGTGGCAAGGTCGGGCGGTAGGCCATGAAGGCGTCCGGGTATTTGTCGTGCACCGGAAAATGCGCGCCCACCTTGTTGATAACCACCAGTTCCGGTTTGCCGTCGTTCAGCAGTTCGATCAACTTGGTCGCCGCCGCCATGTCGCGGTCGCGCACGCTGGTCTGGTCGAACTGCACAAACTCGTCGATGTCCTTTTTCTCGGTATCGGTCATCAGGTTCTGCAGGTTGCCGCCGGTACGCTGGGCGTCGATGTAGACGGTGCGCAGCCCGGCCTGTTTCGCGTACTGCCAGATCGACGGCAGCGTGGTGTTGATGCGCATGTAGTCGGCACGGGTGCCGCCGTAGCGCAGGGTGACGTTGGTGTCGGCGCTGCAATTGGCGATGGATGCGGCGTAGCCATAGTTGAAGATATCCACGCCGGGGCGCGCTTCCTTGAGGTTGCTGTGCACACCGAACGGCGCATTGATGTCCAGGTAATTGCCGGAAATGCTCTCGTCGATGATCAGCACGATGTCATGGCCGACCGGCTGATCATTGCGCGCCAGTTTCACCGGCTCCCGAGGGCCGACGGTGTTGTGCAGTGCTTCATAGGTAAACAGGTTCAGGTAGGCCAGCGGCGTGTACATGATCGGCAATCCCCGGGCGCCCTCGCCGGCCCGCACGAATAGCACCGCACTGAGCAGCAACACCCCGAGCACCGGCGCCGACACCAGCAGAGCGCCTGGCAACGGCATCCGCCGACGGGGTTTGAGCCCGATGCCGAACAGCAGCAACAAGCCGCTGAGCACACCACTGATCAGCGGGTCACGGTACTGATACGCCGCTTCCTGGATGAAACCGCCGGAATACACCAACGACACGAAGCTGCTGTAAGTCAGGTAATCGGCGGTCACTTTCGTATAAACGTCAAAGAACACGGCCGACACAAACAGCGTTATAGCGAATAGATGTCTAATCAGCGTCTGGCGGATGTACGCGCTCATGAACAGCGCCACCGTCAGCACCACAAACATCCCGCCAAATAACAACAACGGAATACCGATACCCATCGCATTCAGGCGTTCAAGGTAATAGTCATAACTCTTGAACAAATAGAGAACTAACAGCAGTTCTTTTAAGTATCGAATCATAGTATTTACGCTGCTCGTGGTAGGCATCTGGCCAATAGATTGTCGGCCATTTTTTGACACTAGCACCGGGCCATCAAATCGCAAGAAATGCCCGACTTTTCCGAAAAGCGTCAAAAAAACGTTGACTCAAATCTGACACACTCAAGGCGCTACAGCCCTTGTAATACAGGCCTCTCGACCGTTTATCGCTTTCTTCGAAATGTGAAAAACCCGTCAAAACCGCGGCAAAACCAGCAGCAGCAAGCCTTTGATGGCCATTAGCCCCCAAAAACGGGGGTGTTCTAGCATTGCAACATGTCATTTTGCTGACACGGTTTGCCACGGCTGGGCTATACCCCTTTTGACAGTCTAATTCCTGATCTTTCCACCGTCTTACGAGGCACGCCAATATGGACGTGAGCGTATTTGGTACGGGCTACGTTGGCCTGATACAAGCAGCCGCACTGGCCGATGTCGGACATCGCGTGCTGTGTGTTGATATCGATCCGAACAAGATCAAGCAGTTGCAACAAGCAGTTCCACCAATTAGTGAACCGGGACTTTCCGGCACGCTGGAAGAGAACATCAAGGCCGGCCGTTTGTTATTCACGACCCAGGCCAGTGATGCGGTGGAACATGCCGAATTGATCTTCATTGCGGTCGGTACGCCAGCCGATGAAGACGGTTCTGCCGACCTCAGCCATGTGCTGAACGTGGCCCGGCAGATCGCCAGTTTCATGGAAGCGGATCGCACCCTGATCATCAAGTCCACCGTGCCGGTCGGCACCGCGGACAAGGTCGCCGAAGCCGCCAGCGAAGAACTGCACCGCCGGGGCAAAGACGCGTTAGCCGTGCGGGTGGTGTCCAACCCCGAATTTCTCAAGGAAGGCAGTGCCCTCGCCGACTGCATGCGCCCGGACCGGATCATCGTCGGCACCAACGACGAAACCGCGCGCAACCAGTTGAGTGAACTCTACGCACCCTTTTGCCGCAACCATGAAAAGCTGATGTTCATGGACAACCGCAGCGCCGAGCTGACCAAGTACGCAGCCAACGCGATGCTCGCCACCCGCATCAGCTTCATGAACGAACTGGCAAACCTCACCGAACTGCTGGGCGCCGACATCGAAGCGGTGCGCAAAGGCATCGGCTCGGACCCGCGCATCGGTTATCACTTTATCTACCCCGGTTGCGGCTTCGGCGGTTCGTGCTTCCCCAAGGACCTGCGCGCCCTGCTGCACACCGCCGAACACAACGGCATGCCATTGCGTCTGCTGCGCAGCGTGACTGACGTCAACGATACGCAGCGGCACATTCTGTTCAGCAAACTCAAAGCCCAGTTCCCTCAAGGCTTGGCCGGCAAGTCCATCGCGGTCTGGGGCCTGGCCTTCAAGCCCAATACCGATGACATGCGCGAAGCGCCGAGCCGTTACCTGATGGATGCTCTGTGGGCCGAAGGCGCGAGTGTGCAGGCCTATGACCCGGAAGCCATGTCCGAATGCCGGCGCATCTACGGCTACCGCAATGACCTGCACTTGTGCGCTACCCGCGACGACACCCTGGAAGATGCGGATGCGCTGGTGATCTGCACCGAGTGGAAGAATTTCCGGGTGGTGGATTTCGATCTGCTGGCGAGCAAATTGCGCTCCAAGGTGATCATCGACGGACGCAACCTCTACAACCCGGAACAGGTTGCCGCCGCCGGTTTGCATTACAGCGGCATCGGCCTTCGGCACATCGTTCCGGAGGGTCTGCGCCCATGAAGATTCTGGTGACGGGAGCGGCGGGATTCATTGGTGCCCATTGTGTGTTGCGGCTGCTGCGCGACGGGCATCGGATCTGCGGGCTGGATAACTTCAACGACTACTACGACCCGCAACTCAAGCATGATCGTGTGCGCTGGGTGCAGGATCAGGTCGGCAGTTTTCCGCTCGCCAAAATCGACCTGGCCGACGCCCCGGCCATCGAAGCCTTGTTTGCCCGCGAACAACCAGACGCGGTGATTCACCTCGCCGCCCAGGCCGGGGTGCGTTATTCGCTGGATAACCCGAAGGCGTATCTGGACAGCAACCTCAGCGGCTTCCTGAATATTCTCGAAGGCTGCCGCCACCATCCGGTCAAGCACCTGATCTACGCCTCGTCCAGTTCGGTGTATGGCGCCAACCAGCACACGCCCTACTCGACCCACGACGGCGTCAACCACCCGCTGTCGTTGTACGCGGCCACCAAGAAAGCCAATGAGCTGATGGCCCACAGCTACAGCCACCTGTTCGGCATTCCCAGCACCGGGCTGCGCTTCTTCACGGTCTACGGGCCTTGGGGCCGGCCGGACATGTCGCCGATCCGTTTCGCCCAGGCGATTGTCGAGGGCAGCCCGTTGAAGTTGTTCAACTACGGCCAGCACCAGCGCGACTTCACCTACATCGACGACATCGTCGAAAGCATCGCCCGCCTGGTTGATCGGGCACCTGTCACCACGCCGGAATGGGACCGCGAACAACCGGACGCCGCCAGCAGCATGGCGCCGTGGCGGATCTACAACATCGGTGGCGAGCACCCGGTGGAACTCAAGGATTACCTGGCCCTGATGGAAAAACACCTGGGCCGCAAAGCCAATGTTGAGCTGCTTCCCCTGCAACCGGGCGATGTGCTCAACACCTGCGCCGATGTCCACGAACTGGAACGTGACACCGGTTTCCACCCGCGCATCGAGCTCGACGAGGGCCTTCGCCGCTTCGTCGCCTGGTTCCGCGATTACTACCCATTGCACGCCCACGCGCCGCTTGCGGCTGAGCTACAGGGCTGAGAGCTACAGCGGAGGAGTCTATGACTGGACATGAAAAAGGTGTGCCACTCCAGAATATGCGTCGCGACAAACGCCTGGACCCCGAGCACCGAATGCGCCTGGACACCGCGATCCACATGCAAGGTCGCGGCTGGATTACCGGTCGCGATGGTGGTCGGCCCTGGACGTTGTCGCGCACCAATCGGGTCGTGGCGTGCTTCGGTGCCCTGGTCATCCTGGTGCTGATTTCGCCGCTGTTGCTGGGCGTGGCCCTGGCGATCAAATTCAGCAGCCCGGGCCCGGTCATGTTCGTGCAAAAACGCACCGGTTATCGCGGTCGCTCGTTCGGCATGTACAAGTTCCGCACCATGGTGGCCAACGCCGAGGAGCTCAAGGAGTCCCTTCGTCACCTCAACAAGCACGGTGCCGACGCGATCGATTTCAAGATCGACAAGGACCCGCGCATCACCCGCATCGGTGGGTTCCTGCGGCGCAGCAGCCTCGACGAGCTGCCCAACCTGATCAACGTATTTACCGGCGACATGCGCCTGGTCGGCCCTCGGCCCACCTCGTTCAACGCCTACCGCTACAAGGATAACCACCTTGCACGCCTGAGCATCTACCCCGGCATGACCGGCCTGTGGCAGATCTCCGGACGCAGCAATATTGACTTCGACCAGCGCGTTGAGTTGGACCTCAGCTATATCGCCGAGCAGAGCCTTTTGCTTGATCTGAAGATCTTGTTGAAAACCCCCTTCAAAGTATTCAGCGGCCACGGAGCGAGTTAAATGGACGGTTCAACCAATAAAGCCCTAAGCATCGCCAACCCGAGCGAGTCCAACCTGACTTCGACCGTGCTCGATCAAGATCTGCGGATCCTATTCCTGACCGCCGCCAACCCCGGCGCAGGCACCACCACCAGTGCCCTGGCGATGGCCAGCCAACTGGCGCAGATGAGCAGCGGCCAAGTGCTGCTGGTCGACGCCAGCCAGTCGGCGACCAACCTCACGGCCCAGCTCAACCTGCAAAAAGAGCGCGGCTTTCGCGATCTGTTGTTCAGCACCGGCACCCCGCCGCTGCTGCAGGATTGCGTGGTGCAGGTCTCCAGCCTGCCGTTCGATGTGCTGCCCAACGGCCGACACATCCGTGGCAACGAGCACCTGACCGCCGAACGCCTGAGCCCGCTGCTCGATCAGTTGGGCAGCCGCTACCGCTTTGTGGTGATCGACGGCGACGCGGTGTATTCCGCCGCCGACACGCTGGTCATCAGCACCCAGGTGGACGGCGTGATCATGGTCGTGCGTGCCGAGGACACCCGTTGGGAAGTGGCCCAGGCCGCCGTCCAGCGCCTGACCCAGGCCGGGGCGAAACTGGTCGGCAGCGTGTTCAACCGACGCAAGTACTACATGCCGAAATGGCTCTACAAAAACCTGTAAGCAATCAGAAAAGGATGACGCCATGAACGCCAAAATGCTTCTCCTGCTGTTGCTGCCGCTTGCGGGTTGCTCCAGCACTGCCGAAACCAACATACCGGTGCAGATCCTCACGGCCTCGCCGGCCAACGCCCAGGCCACCGACATGCCCAAGGTCGAACAGACGTTGCGGCCGCAGGATGTGCTGGACGTGATCTTCCACATCAGCACCAGCGGTTCGAGTGCCTATCGCGTGCAGTCCGGTGACACGATCGGCCTGAACTTCACTGCGGCCAGCCAGCTCAACGGCAATCAACTGGTGCTGCCTGACGGCACCATCGAACTGCCGGGCGCGAATCAGTCGGTGAAAATCGAAGGGCTGACCGCCGAGGAAGCGAAGACCGAAATCCAGCGCGCCTATCAGCGCAAACAACTGTTCCAGCCCAACCGCAATCAGTTGTCGGTGCAAATCATCAGCCCGCTGAGTAATGAGTCCAACCTCAAGAGCTCGCTGAACCACCCTGGCACCGGCATGAGCCGGGAGATCACCGTGGGCACCGACGGCTATGCGAGTTTCCCGGAAATCGGTTCGGTGCCGCTGCAAGGCATGACCGTCAACCAACTGGAAACCTTCCTCAACAAACGTTACGCGGACTTGCCGGGGCGGATGACCGTCGACGTGTTGCTGAAGTCCACGGCGGGCAACGAAATCTACGTGCTGGGTGAAGTCGGCCAACCGGGTTCCTACCCGATTCGCCGGCCGGTCTCGGTGCTGGAAGCGTTGACCCTCGCCCGTGGCACCAACGTCAAGGCACGGCTCGATTCGGTGGTGATCATGCGGCGCAACGGCAACCAGGTTAAGGCCGTGCGTTATGACGTCGAAAAAGCCTTGTCCGGGGATGCCAGCCAGATTGCCTACCTGCAACCAGACGACATGCTCTACGTGCCCAAGACCAAACTGGCCAGCGCCGGTGAGCTCGCACGGCAATTGGCGGACGTCGTGCTGTTCCAGGGTGTGGGCTTCAGCTTTGGCTACCGCGTCGACAATAAAGGCGACAGCAGCAACTCTAACTAACGCTCAGGTGCGCAGACATGAATCCAAAGGAAAACTACCTGCATGAGTTCTTCAGGATCTTCTTCGCCAACAAGCAGTTGGTGAAACGAGTCTTCCTGGTCTTTGCAGTCATCGCCCTGCTCTTGCCGCTGGTGCTCAAACAGAGCTTCGACATCACCGCGCAAGTCATCGTCCAATCGAAAAAACTTTCCCAGGGCGACGCCACCACGTCGCTGAATCAGGAGAATGCCAGTTTCATTCCGCCGTCACTGGCGGACATGGAAACCGAGAGCAATATCCTCCGTTCGCCGGCGCTGATTCGTCAGACCATCAGCGAGCTGCGGGATAAGGGCGAGTACACGCCCAGCCCCGGCATGTTGAGCAAACTGGTGTCCGAGCCGCTTAAACGCTTTGTCACCACACCGCTGCGCGAGTACGTGATCAACCCGGCGAAAGCCGCGCTGGGAATGGAAACCGATCCGGTGCGCGACACCGTGCTGGACGGGTTAACCCAGGAAGCCATAGACAAACTCAAGATCGAAACCCTGCCGGGCTCGAACGTGATCTCGATTGTCTATAGCTTTGGCGACCCGGCGCAGGGCACCAAATTCGTCGCGGCACTGCTGCAAAACTATTTGGTCAGCCGTCAGGAACTGCAGTCCATCGACCTGCCGCAGAGCTTCTACGAAACCAAGAAACAACAATACGAGGTGCGTCTCGATGGCCTTGAAGGCAATCGGCTGGCGTTGCTGGAGGCCATCGGTTCGTCCGATCCCAGGGAGGAAATCACCTTCCGCCTGAACGCCATCAACACCGAAGAGCAAGCGCTCAACCTGTATCAGGATCGCCTGCTGCAAAGCCAACGCTGGCTCGAATACCTGAAGTCCAGCCTGGCCGCCGCCAATAATTCCAAACTCAACGACTACACCTTCCCCTACACCTTCACCACCACCGTGGACAACGTCGCCTTTGAAGATCGCGAGATCAAACAAATGGGCGAAGCACTGACCACCCAAGTCAGCCGCTACATGAACGACCTGGCGGTGTTCCAGCCAAGCAGTGAACCGATGCTGCTGACCCGCGAGCAAATCTCTCGCACCCGTCAGCAGTTCTTGAAAGTGGTGAGCAACCGCATTCAGGAACGTACCAGCGACCTGGCGATTATCGGCTCGGTGATCGCGCAGAAAACCGCACGCATCGCTGACTTCAAGAACCGCATTCACCAGTTGCAGGAAACCCAGAGCAAGCTGCGGCAGATGGACACCGAGATCAACGCCTTGCACGCAGCGTTCGGCACTTACGCTCAACGTTTCGCCGAAAGCAGCTCGGCCCGCACGCTGGACAACGACCTGTCGAACGCCCGGGTGCTCAGCCCGCCGTTTGAACCGACCGCCCCGGCGTTTCCCAAGCCGTTCCTGATCATTCCGTTTGGTCTGTTCACCGGTCTGTTGCTGGCGATTGCCCTGGTCTACGTGCGTGAGTTCTTCGATCACCGCTTCAAACATCCTGCGCAAATCACCCATGAACTGGACCTGCCGGTGCTGTTGGTGATCAACGAGCAGAACATGTTGCCGAGCAATCCGCACCGCAACTGGACCGTGCCGAGCTTCGTGCATTGGGTGCGCAATTGAACGCGCCGCTCAACCCTTCCAGCGCCCTGCCGATCATTCATTTGCTCAGCAGCGGCGGCTTCTATGGGGCTGAGCGGATGCTGTTGGACCATTGCCTGGCGACGCCGGGGCAGCACCAGGTGCTGTTTCTCGATGCGCCGCCAGCCCTGATCGAACGGTTCCGCGAGGCCGGGGTAGATTGCCAGGGTTGCGCGGGGCTGGGGGCGTTGCTGGGGCATCTGCGTCAGCGGCGGGCGGAACAGCCGCTGATCAATACGCACAACTTCAAAGGCCTGTTGTTTGGCTGGGTCGGCGCGACGCTGTTGCGCTTGCCACTGGTGATTACCCAGCACGGTTTCACGCCGCGCAGCCGCAAGCAAAAGTTCTACACCTGGCTGAGCCTGCAACTGTGCCGCACCGCCTCGGTGAATCGCGTGGTTTGCGTCGCCGAAAGCATCGCCACGTTGTGCCGCAAGGCCAGCGTGCGGGCGGAGAAACTGCAGGTGATCCCCAATGGATTGCCGGCGGCCAAGGGCCTGCTGCCGCACAACGTCAAACGCCAGCGTTGGCTGGCCGGTTACGTCGGGCGGCTGAGCAGTGAAAAAGGTCCGGACCTGTTTCTCGATGCGCTGATTCCTTTGTGTCGGCAGTACCCGCAACTGGACGCCGTGATGCTCGGCGACGGTCCGGAACGCGACAGCTTGCTGGCACGAATCAACGAAGCGGGTTTGCAGAAACGCATCACCCTGCCCGGCTACCAGACCGCCATGGGGCCGTGGTGGCGCCGACTCGATGCGCTGGTGATCAGCTCGCGCACCGAAGGCACACCGATGATTTTGCTTGAAGCGATGCAGGCCGGCGTGCCGGTGGTGGCGTTCGGTGTCGGCGGGATTCCCGATGTGCTGGAAGAACGGCACAACGGTTTGCTTGCCGAACCGACCGACAGCGCTGCCCTCGCGCAGCAGATCGGCACCTTGCTCAGCGAACCGGCCCTGGCCCGCGAACTGAGCGACAACGCAAGACGTACGCAACTGGATCGCTACGACCTCAAGGCCTTGGCCGAACGCTGGTCGCAGCTTTATATCCGTACTGCACGGGAGGCACGCGCGTGATCTTTCCGCTCTCGATCATCAGTCTGCTCGGCCTGGTCTGCCTCGGTTTGCTGGCCAGCCCTTATCCGTTTCTGGCACCGGGCGCGGTCATCGGCCTGGTGGGTGTCGCGGTGCTCTATCGCAAGCCCGGTTGGGGTTTGCTGGGGATCGTCGCCCTGGTGCCGTTCGAGGGCTTCTTCAAGGACAGTGCGCTGTCGGGGACCAAATTCGTCGGCGCCTCGCTGGCGCTGATCCTGATGCTGCAACTGGCCATCCACCAGATTCCGTCCGAACGCCTGCGCAGCAACATCTGGCGCTACCTGATCTGGTTCATGGTGTTGTACCTGCTGAGCACGCTCAATACCGATGACATGGGCATCTCGATGGGGCACCTGCGGGAGCTGAGTGTCGGCCTGATCCTGTTTGTCATCACGCTGCTGGTCGGTCGCGAATTGAACCTGGACCTGTTCGCCAAACTGGTCACCCTCAGCGTGGCGATTACCTGCGCCATGACGATGTTTTCCGTCAAGTATCAGGACCAGGGGCGCGCTTCCGGCCTGCTGGAAGATGCCAACGCCTTTGCCATGCTGATCGCCTTCGCCGTGCCCATGGGCCTGCTGCTGGTGATTCGCAGCCCGAACGTGTTGCACCGATTGTTCTGGGGTGTCTGCTGCCTGGTGCTGTTGGGCGGTATGACCAAGACTGAATCGCGTTCCGGGCTGGTGGTGCTGTTCCTCAGCCTGATAATCGGTGTCTGGCACTATCGCGCAGAATTGACGCGCATCCGGCCACGCCACCTGGGGTTCGCCATGCTCGGCCTGGTGATCGCGATTCCGCTGGCGATCTATGCGATGCCTGCCGGATATATCGCGCGCATTCAGTCCTTGAGCATCTTGAGCGCCGGCGCCAAGAGCCAGGACGAATCCCTCGGCCGTCGCGCCTCCTACATCGTGGTCGGCAGCCAGATGATCCGCGAGAACCCGTTGCTCGGCTCCGGCCCCGGAACCTTCCCGCTGCACTACGCCACCACCGGTTATGCCAAGGCGTTTTCGGCCAACCGCAAAGTCGGCGACCTGTATCGCCGCGCCCACAACACCTACCTGGAAATTTTCAGCGAACTGGGGATTCCCGCCGGCCTGTTGTTCGTCGGCATGCTCGGCCTCGGCCTGTACAACCTGATTCGCGCCCGCCGCGCCTGTCTGCAGCGACGTGATTGGCAACAGGCCGACTTGATGACCCACCTGGGCATGAGTTTCCTGTCGCTGACGCTGTTTTTGATGTTCCTCAGCGCGCCCAACCAAAAGTACGTGTGGATCATGCTCGCCCTGACCAGCGTACTGCGCCTGAAAGCTGAAGAAGCCCCATTGCAGGAGGCCAAGGCATGAGCCGAGTCAGCATCGTGATCCCGATGTTCAACGAAGCCCGGCACATCGGCCGGACCTTGCTCGCTGCGCAAAAGGCTGCCGATGCGGCGGGTGTGGAGTGCGAACTGATTGTGGTCGACAACGGTTCCGACGATCACGGCCCGCAGATAGCCCGGCAGTTCGGCGCGCAGGTGCTGGTGCTTCCCGGTTTGCTGATCGGTGCCTTGCGCAATCGCGGAGCGGCAGTGGCCACCGGAGAATGGCTGGCCTTTATTGATGCCGACATCGAGATGCCCGAAAACTGGCTGAGCCTGTTGTTCGAGCTCGACGCTGGCGCCCAGGCCGATGTGTTTAGCCTGGATCTGCACACCCCGGCCGAAGCGCCGTGGTATGCCGATGCCTGGCAACGCCGCACCCTGCGCCCTACCAGCCAGACCCTGCACGCGGTGCAGTGGCTGCCCACCGCCAATTTGCTGATGCGCCACACCTGGTTCGACCAGGTCGGCGGCTTCGACGAAACCCTGCGCACCGGCGAAGACAAAGACTTCACCATGCGCGTGAACCAGGCCGGCGCGCGCTTGCTCGCGGTCAATCAGAGCGTCGCCCTGCATTGGGGTTACGAGAGCAGTTGGCGCGAGTGGATGGGCAAGGAAATGTGGCGCCAGGGCAGTCATCTGCAACTGCTGCGCACCCATGGATTCAGCCTGCGCCTGCTGCGTTTTCCGCTGCTGTCGCTGTTGGTGTGGCTGCTGGACTTCATGGCGATCTCCGCCCTGTTCAATGGCTTCCCGCACCATGCGGCAATCATGGTGCTGATCACCTCGATACCGGGGCTGATCCTGAGCCTGCGCCAAAGCCTGAAACACCGCGATATCCGTTTGACCCTGCAACTCTGGGGCCTGCACTGGGTGCGCCTGCACTTGGCCGGCGCCGCGTTCATCCTCAGTCTCTGTCATTGGAATGCCAGGAGGCCCGCCCGTGGCTGAATTCATTTTCTGGATGTGCCTGTTATTGCCGGTCTACGCCTACCTCGGCTATCCGCTGTTGCTGACGCTGCTGGCGCCCTTGTTTCCGGCGCGCCAACACGGGCTGGCGGCGCCGCTCAACGTGAGCATCGTGATTGCTGCGCACAACGAGGCGCGGCACATCGAACACAAGTTGCGCACCCTGATCGCCCAGGATTACCAGCCCGCGACGATGGAAATCATTCTGGTCAGCGACGGTTCGACCGATGACACGGTGGCCTGCGCGCACAAGGTTATCGACTCGCGCATCAGCGTGCTCGACCTGCCCCGCCAGGGCAAGGCCGCGACCCTGAATGCCGGCGTGGCGCTGAGCACCGGCGATATTCTGGTGTTCACCGATGCCGACAACCAGTGGTCCCGGGACACCCTCGGCCACTTGCTCGCGCCGCTGGCCGATCCGAAAGTCGGGGCGTGTGCCGGGCACATGGTGATCCCGGTCACTGGCGGTGGCCTGAGCATCGGCGACAGCCTGTATCGGCATTACGAAGGCTGGTTGCGTCGGGTGGAAAATCGCACCGGTTGCATGGTTTCCGCTGACGGCGCGTTGCTCGCCTTGCGTCGCGAGTTGTTCCAGAACGTGCCGGCGGAGGTCAACGACGATTTCTTTATCAGCACCTGCGCGCCGGTGGCGTTCAAACGCATCGTCTATGTGCCCGAGGCCCAGGTGATCGATCACGGCGTCGATGAAGCCGACAAGCAATTCCGTCGCCGTCAGCGCGTCACCGTCGGTGGCCTGCAAAGCCTGGCCCAGCGCAGCGAGCTGCTCAATCCGCTGAAACATGGCCTGTATTCGATTGCGCTGATCAGCCACAAGCTGATCCGGCGCCTGGCGCCAATCCTGTTGCTGCCGTTGCTGCTGAGCAATTTCTGGCTGTGGAACGAGCACGGTTTCTATCAATTGTTTCTGGTGGCGCAACTGCTCGGTTACGCGGTGGCCATTGCCGGCCTGCTGGATGTGCAACACCGTTTGCCCAAACCCTTTCGCCTCGCCGCGTTCCTCCTGGTGACCCTTGCCGGGATGAGTATTGGTCTGTGGCAGTTCCTGCGTGGCCAGCGTTACAGCCAGTGGAACCCCGAGCAAAATCGATGAGAGGCGCGTGCCATGGCGATCAAACAATTATTAAAACGCACCAGTGGCTGGCTCTACCTCAACTCCCCGGTGGGGCGCAATCAACTGCACGGCGCCGGGGTGATCCTGATGTTGCACCGGGTGCTGGCCAACGACCGCGCCGCCGACCTGCCCCATCGCAATGAACTGTGCGTCGGGCCCAAGGCCTTCGAGCACTTGCTGGTCTGGCTGAAAAAGCACTTCGACTGCGTGCCGTTGATGGACATCCTGCACCCCGGCACCCAGCGCTCGGAACGGCCGAAAGTCACCCTGACCTTCGATGACGGCTGGCGCGATAACGCGGTGAATGCCTTCCCGTTGCTCAAGCAATATCAGGTGCCGGCGAGCATTTTTCTCTCCACCGATTTCATTGGCAGCCGCCAGCGTTTCTGGTGGGAAAGTATCGGCGAAACCCTCTGGGGCAGCCACGGCGAAACTCCCCGGATGCACCTGATCGAATGCCTGCAACAGGTCGGTCGCCCGCTGCCAGTGCTGATGGATGACCTGGACGTGCAGCGCCGCAGCCTGACCTTGCTGCATTTTCTGCAAAGCCTGAAAACCCTGGCACCGGACGACTTGAGCCGCTTGACCGATGAATGCCCCGAAGAGTCGCAGCCCCAGGCCCTCGACTGGCAACAAGTGCGTGCGCTGGAAGCCGGCGGACTGGTGCGCTTCGGCCCCCACGGCGCCAGTCACGCGATCCTCACTGGCCTCGACGATCAACGCTTGCACGAAGAACTGAGCCGCAGCCGTGATGCGCTGTTGAACGGCTGCAACCGGCCGCTGCCGGTCTACTGCTACCCCAACGGCGACCACGATGCGCGGGTTCGGCAACAAGTCGCCGCGCATGATTTCCCGTTCGCCCTGGGCACCGGCACCGGCATTTATCGCGGCGCTGGCGAACCGTTAGCCTTGCCACGCTTCGGCGTCAGCCAGCGCACCGCGCGCAATCCGGAATTGCTGTCCTGGCGCATCTACCGCGGGGCACGCCCATGAGCCGCAGCCATTACCTCAAGCACCTGGCCCTGAGCATGGGCACCAAACTGGCGATGATCGGCCTGCGTTTGCTGCGCAACGTGTTGCTCGCACGGATTCTCGGGCCGAGCGAACGCGGCTTGTTTGCACTGCTCAGCACCCTGCCCGACTTGATCAGCGCCGCCACCAGCGGCGGCTTGAATTCAGCGGTGGGTTATCAAGCGGCCAAGCAACGGCCGATGGGTTTGCTGCTGAGTCAGGTGCTGGTGTTTGGCTGTTTTCTGGCGCTGCTGCTGACCTTGCTGGTAGTGGCGTTGACCCGGGAGTTCGGCAGCCAACTCGACATCACCACGCAACTGGGTCTGCTCGCCTGGCTGTTGCTGCTGGCGGTGCCGCTGACCGTGCTGAAAAGTGGTTTGCTGACCTTGCACAACGCCTCCGGCGGCGTGGTCGCGTTCAACGCCTTGCGCCTGGTCGAATCCCTGGCGCCGCTGCTGTTGTTCCTCGCACTGTTCTGGATGTGGAAAACCGCCGCCCTCGAAGCCGCGCTGATCAGTTGGCTGGCGGGTATCAGCCTGGTGGTGCTGGCCGGTTGGGTCTGGCTCAAACGCAATCAACCGCTGACCCTGCAATGGGACCGCGCCAGCCAAAAAGAACTGCTGCGCTACAGCGCCCGCAGCCATCCTGATTTGTTGTTCCAGCAAGTGATCCTGCGTTCCGATTACCTGTTCATCGGCGCCCTGCTCGGCAGCACCGCGCTCGGTCATTACGCGATGGCCAGCGCTGCCGCCGAGTTGCTGCTGATCGTCCCGGAAGCGGTGACCACGCCGCTGATGAAACGCCTGCTGCAACAGGAAGAAGGCATCGACAAAGTCACGCCGCTGGCCCTGCGCCTGACCGCCACGGTGATGCTCGGCGCGTGCCTGACCATGGCGGTGATCGGCGAATGGCTGATCGTCACGCTGTTCGGTGCCGCGTATCAACCGGCGTATCCGGCCCTGCTCGCGCTGCTGCCGGGGCTGTTCGGCCTGTGTTACGCGAGCATCCTGCGCCTCGACCTGCTGGGCAAGAATCGCCCCGGCACGATCTCGCTGATGATGGGCGTGAGCGCCCTGCTCAATCTGGCGCTGAATGTGCTGCTGATCCCGACCTACGGCATCGTCGGCGCCGCCGCCGCGTCGTCCATTGCCTACCTCGCAGTGACCATTGCGCTGCTGGTGTTGTATTGCCGGTTGAGTGGCGTGCCGGTCTGGCAAACCCTGATCATCCTACCCAGCGACGTCGCACCGATGCTGCTGATGCTGCAAAGGAAGTCGGCATGAAACGCCTGGCGCTGCTGTTGGGATTGGGCCTGGTGCTCGAAGCTCAGGCGGCGTCGATGCGTTGGGCCGACATTCGCGACGGCAGCCTGTACCTGCAAACGGATCGTCCCGACACCGTGACCGTGCGCTGGACCCCGGCGTGGCAGGCGGATGCCAATGAAGAACAGATCTATCTGGTGGACGGCCAAGGCAAACTGTCGGGCGAACGCCTGATTGCCGCCAGTGAAACCCGGGGCACCCAGAGCTGGCCATTGGCGCCGGGCGCCGCCAGTTATCGACTGGAGATTCCTGGCTACAGCTTCCGCCGCTACAAGATCGAACACGACGAACGCACGGTGGCACTGTTCTCCCCGGCCAAGGTGCATTTCAGTGCCGAAACCCGTGACGACGACGAACTGTTTTTCAAGGTAGCAGCGGGCGAACGCGCGGTGCTGGCCGGCAAGTTCCAGGGCGGCGTCAGTGCGCTTCAAGCCACACGGGTGAGCGACAATCAACAACGGGTATTGGCCCTCAAACCCTATCGCGCCTATTGGCAGTTCGATCAAGTCGAACTGCCGGTCAGCGACCGCGAACAAGTCTGGCGCCTGCGCTTGCGTGGCGGTGGCAAAGCGGCATTCTGGCTCGACGGCACTGCCAACCTGTTCGCGCAGATGCCGCAGCAACTCAAACCGCTGCGTGAAGACGATGGCCAGACGCGCCTGACGCTGCACAAAGAAATACTCGGCCCGACCCCGAACCTGGGCATCGCCCTGCCCTATGTGCTGCCGCCGCCGTCGAGTTTTGCGGTGCTCGATGCGCTCAAGCCGCAGGCGGCCAGTTACTACAGTTTTGTCGACATCCTGGCGAAAAAGCCGCACTACGAAGACGCGTTCCGTCAGATGTATCAGGACCGTTTCGGCATCACCCAGGACATCACCTTGCTGGCCGGCAGCCAACGTCAGGCCGATCTGCGCGCCGACACCACGAGCAATGGCGGACTCGACGCCTGGCTCGCCAGCACCCGCGCCCTCGGCGGCAAAGGCACGCACTACATTGGGTTCGCCGACGAGCCGAACCTCAACTACCCCGATTACGCCAACTACCAAAGCATCTTCAACAGCATGGCCCGGCAAGTGCGCAGCAACCCGGACAACGCCAAGGCCGGCATCCGCATCGCCATGCCCGCCAGTTCACGACTGGTCAACGGCCCCTTCGCCGACAACGCGGCGGACAAACGCGGCATCGATTGGGCACGGCGTCTGCTGGCCGAATCCGGCGATCAGATCGACGCACTGGCGTGGCACGAATGGATGATTCGCGACCTGTTGGCGACTCGGGTCTACCGCGACAGCGTACGGCGCGCCGCCGACCTCGTCGGGCTGGACGCACAGGGTCGGCCACGCAAAGCGCTGCTGCTCGACCAGACCAACATGTCCAGCGGTTCGAGCCTGAGCCCTTACGATCAGGAAACCCACTTCGCCTCGCTGTGGTGGGCCTCGGTGGTGATCAACTCGTCCCAGGACGGTTTGCTGGAAATGCTCAACTGGTTCCAGGCCAACGATGAACCGAACTACCCCAAGGGCATGTTCAAAGTCCTGGATGACGATCATTTCGAGTTGAAACCCGTGGGCCTGGCCCAGCAGTTCATCCGGCAGCATTGGCTGCACGATGTGATGCGCCTGGAGAACGACGCCTTCGAAGTCGACGTGCTGGCCATGGCCACCGACGCGCAACGCAGCCTGCTGGGGGTCAACAAAGGCACGCGCTTGCAACGTATCGACCTGGCCGGGGCGACCTGCCCGATGGTCAAAGGCTCCTTGCGCTACTTCGGCGCCGACAACCGCAGCCGTGACGCGCCTTTTCGCTGCAAGGACGGTCGCGTCAGCTTCGATTTGCCAGGGGAAACCCTGTTCGCCCTGAGCTGGATCGCGTCATGACCGCCATCGAATATGTTAGCCGCGCAGGCATGTTGCCGCGCGTTGCACCACTCCCACCACGGCCGATCCCGTCAGGAGTACATAACATGAGTATTCTGAAAAAACTCAGCGATCACATTAAACAAAAAGGCCTGCGCGCCACGCTTCACAAGATCTGGAAGCACTACGTGTTTTCCCATCAGGAATTGATCTGGATGGAGCGCGACCTGGTCACCCCGATCCCACCGCACAAGCTGCGGCCCTACAACCCGCTGCGCCTGGAAACCATCACCGCGCAGAACGCCGTGGCCTTTGGCAAACACTTCGGTGATCGCATTGGCACCATGGCCGAACTGGCGAACGAAGGGCATACCGGGCACATGTACCTGAATGAAGACGGCGATGCCGTGGCCTTCATCTGGGGCAGCAAAGGCAATTACCACGACCGGCACTATTACGGCTGCTGGTTCCCGGTCAAATCGGGCGAGTTCTTCGAATTCGGCGGTGAGCAGATCCGCGCCTACTGGGGCACTACGCTGTCGGTGGATTTCCAACTGAACCTGTGGAAAGCCATGGCCGATCAGGGCTGCAACAAAGTGGTGGATGTCTGTGAGTTCCACAATATCCCGGCGCTCAAGTTGCACATCCGCATGGGCTACAAGGAGCAAGGTCGGATCATGAACGTCTACGAGCTGTTTGGCCGCTGGCGCTTCTACCGTGAAACCCGCTACAGCGGATCGCGTCTGGATGCCTTGCGCAAACCGGCACCGTCCACTGTTGCAGCAGAGGCGACCTGACCCGATGCCGACGCGATTCGAATGGCGCACTTCGCTGTGCGCTCCGGACTTTCCGGCAGCGGCTTATGAAGCACTGCGCCTGCGAGTGACGGACCACACACCGTTCAACACCCTGGCCTGGCTGGGCGCTGCGGAACAGGCGCTCAAGGACGGCGAGCGCCTGCACGTGCTGCTCGGCTGGCAGGGTGATGAACTGGCGCTCTGCCTGCCGTTGGTGACGTCGCGCGAACGCTTTGGCGGGTGGCCGTTCCGGGTGGTGCATCACCTCGGCTATCCGCTGACCGATCGCCTGGCGCTGCTCGCCTGCCTGGATGCCGAGAGCATCCGCAAGGCGCTGATCGTGATTCGCCGCCGCATGCCCCATGCGTTGCTGCAACTCAACGAGCTGTCCGAACCCACGGGCGAAGAAAGTGCCCTGACGGTGTGGATGGCACACAGTTCCACCGGTGAACGGCGCCTCAGTTGCAAGGTGCCGGTGCACCTGATCAGCGAAGCGGATCGCCAGGAAGTCTCGGGCGATCCGCGCTACAAACTGCGTCGCGCGCGCAAACGCATTGCCGCGTGTGGCGCCGAAGTGCGGCGCATTACTCCCGACGCCACGAGCATGGGCCCGCTGTTGCAGGCCATCAGCGAAGTCGAAGCGGTGAGCTGGAAAGGCGATGAAGGCGTCGGCATCTTCGCCGACGAACGCCATCGACAATGGATGGACCGCGCCTTCACCGCCCTCGCCGCTCGCGGCCTGGTACGTGTCGTGGTGCTCGAACTGGACGGCCGCTGCATCAGCTATCGCCTCGGCTTGCTGGAGCAAGGTCGGCTGTACGATTACAACCTGGCGTTCCTCCCGCAATACGCCGACCTGGGCAGCGGCCGGGTATTGCTCGAAGAGTGGATTCGCTGGGGCCTGGACGACAACTGGCACTGGATCGATGCCTCGCGGGTGAGCCTGGAAAACTCCAGCCATCAACTCCACGAGCGCATGACCGGGCAACTCGAACACTGGCGCTGGAGTTTCTATTCCTGGCGGCCGAGCGGGCTGGTGCTGGGGCTAGCACTGCGCGTCTGGCAGCGACTCAAACCGGTCTTGCAAACATGGCGGGCGAAACGCGCGGCAGCGGTGGCCACGGTCTCCACGCCAGCGATCCAGCCTCAGGCGCCTATTGAAAAAACCATGGAGGGCAAACATGCCTCACCAAGTCATAGTCAACGCTGACGATTTTGGCCTCAGCCCGTGCGAAAACGCAGTGATCCTTGGCGCCTTCCAGGCCGGGGTCATCAGCTCCGCCACGGCCATGGCCAACATGCCGGCCTTCGAAGCGGCGTGCGTCATGGCCCAGCATCCGTTGCTTCAAGGCCGAATTGGCCTGCACTTCAACCTCACCTACGGTCGGCCATTGAGCCAGGGCATTCTCGAGCGCTCGACGTTCTGCGACAGCCAGGGTGAATTCGACCTCAACCTGCCCCGCCACAGCCTATGGCTCAATCGCCTGGACCGTGAAGCGGTGATGGACGAATTGGAAGCCCAATGGCAACGCTGCCTGGACAACGGCGTGCGCCCCAGCCACCTCGATTCCCACCAGCATGTGCACAACGTTTGGCCCATCGGCGAGATCGTCGCGCGCTTCGCCGCGCGCCAAGGAGTCGCCGTGCGACTGGCGCGAAATCTGGGGCAAAACCTGAGCCTGCCCAAACGCGTGTTCAAGGGTTTGCTCAACCGGCGTCTGCACAATTTAGCCGGGGCGACGGCGGACTATGTCTGCACACCAGTCGACCTGCGCAACGCTCCCGTGCCGACCGACGGTCTGCTGGAAATCGTCGCTCATCCGAACCAGCTCGGGGCGGATTTTGGCGATGCGTACCTGAACCCCGGCGAGTCGCTAACGCAGGTGCTAGAGCGGCGCCTAGCCGGTATCGAGCGGGTTTCCTATGCGGTTGTCAGCAAGGATTTTCAGGCCGGAACAGCCGCACTCGAATGAGTTACACACATTGCAACACATTCAAAGCTGGCGCTTTGACATGAACTTGCAAGCTTCATCTATACCCATCAAAAGCCTCCCCACAACACCCTGGCCTCGGCTAAGGAGAGCGTCATGAATGTCATCGAAAAGCTACGCGAACGCATCAGGCAAAAAGGTCTGGGCAACCTCTTCCGGGCATTCTGGAAGCGCTACGTATTCTTCCATTGGGAGCTGCTGTGGATGGAGCGCGACCTGGTCAGCCCAGTGCCACCGCACAAGTTGCGCCCCTATTCTGGCTTACGTCAGGTGAACATTACCGCGGACAATGCGGTGGCTTTCACCAAGCACTTCGGTGATCGCGTGGGGACCATGGCCGAACTCGCCGCCGAAGGCCACACCGGGCACATGTACCTGGACGAGGAAGGTCATGCCGTCGGCTTCATCTGGGGCAGCACCCGGGACTACCACGACCGCCACTATTACGGCTGCTGGTTTCCGGTGAAGCCAGGGGAGTTCTTCGAGTTCGGCGGCGAGATGACCCGCGCCTATTTCGGCACCAGCCTGTCGGTGGACGTGCAGGTCGCCCTCTGGGAGGCCATGGCCGCCCAAGGCTGCGACAAAGTGGTGGACGTCTGCGAAACCCACAACATCCCGGCGCTGAAACTGCACATCCGCATGGGCTACCACGAACAGGGCCGCGTGACCCACGTCTATGGCCTGTTCGGCGGCCGCTGGCGCTTCTTCCGCGAAACCCGCTACCAAGGCTCGCGCCTCGACCCACTGCGCAAACCAGGTCGGCCAGTGGTGGCAGGGGCAACGGCGGAGGCTTGAAACGATAAGTCAGGCCAACACTGAACCTGTGGCAAAGGAGCTTGCTTGTGGCGAGGGAGCTTGCTCCCGTTGGACTGCGCAGCAGTCCCTTTCGAGGGCCGCTTCGCAGCCCAGCGGGAGCAAGCTCCCTCGCCACATTTGGTTGTGTAGCGCTCACAAAGTCAGCGTCCAGCCCCAATCCCCTGTAGGAGCAAGGCTTGCCCGCGAAGGCGTCCTCGAAATTGCCTTCGCGAGCAAGCTTCGCTCCTACATTGGTTTTGTGTTGTTCACAAAATCTGTGCTTGGACCTAATCCCTTGTAGGAGCGAGGCTTGCCCGCGATGGCGTCCTCGAAATTGCCTTCGCGAGCAAGCTCGCTCCCACAGTGGTTTTGCATCGTTCACAAGAATTGGGGCCCAGCATAAATCCCTGTGGGAGCGGGCTTGCTCGCGAAGGCGTCAGTCATCACAACGCAAATTTCAGCTCAACCCCTCACCGCCACCCACGTAAAACACAACGGCAACTGCGCCACTTGTTTTTCATACCGGTCATACAGTTCTTCGCGGTTGGAATGCGGGTATTCCTGGAAGTGGCTGATCTGCAAACCGGCGTCGATGGCGCCGGTGAAGATGGCGCTGAGGGTGTGGACGAACCAGTAGGACGGGCTGGCCGGTTGTTCGACTTTGCCTTCGTAGACGATTGGCTGATGCTGCACGAACGGGTCGCTGCGAAAGTACGAGCTGTCCAGCCGATAAGGGTCGGCGGCTTCGGGGTCGAGCATTTCCAGGAACGGATGGGTTTCGTAGATCACCACCGCGCCGCCCGGCTTGAGGGTTTTTGCGACGTGGCGGAAGAACTCGGCGATGTCCGGCATCCAGTTCAAGACACCGATAGTGATCAGCGCCACGTCGAATTGGTCGTGCAACAGCGTCGGCAGATGATGGATATCTGCCTCGAAGAATTCAGCATCATGCGGCGAACGCGCTGTCAGTTCCCGCGCCTGTTCGAGAAACGCCGCAGACTGATCGACCCCCACCACCCGCCGCGCGCCCAGGGCAAACAGCGAAAGACTTTCACGGCCATTGTTGCAGCCCAGTTGCACCACGTCCGTGCCCTCGACGCCGACCTGTTCCAGCACACCGCGCAGGGTGTCATCGATGCAGCAAAAATCGGCCTGGCTGATGGCGTCGAGCACGGCCAGCCATTCGGGATTGTCTTTGTGATGCCTTGCAGAGTCATTCCACGCCTCGCGGTTGCTGGCGACGGCTTGTTGTTTGGTCGGCATGTCCATTGCGCACTCCAGATCTCGTTTTTATTGACCGGCACGAGTCTAGATCAGCCGCTGGAAAAGCCCATCGGCGCTTTGTTGTGAACTTGTAATCCGGGCCGCGCGAACGCATGAGCGCAAGGCAGCTATAGTTAAAGGCCTTGGGGAAATGCGGGAAAACCGAGTACGCAGGTGTCGCCATGAAACAAACCGATCTGACGCTGTGCTTTATCGCCCTTCTGACTGCCGCCAGCGCGGTGCATGCGGACGAAAGTCCCATGCAGACCGAGAGCTCCAGCAGTGCACTGATCTACTACGGACCCAACCAGCCCTTCGCGCACCCGGCGCCGCCGACCTTGAGCTCCGTGCCACCGCGTTCATACATCCCGAGCGCACCTCAGGACTTCATCCCGATCGCTACTGAACATGTGTTCTACGATTCGCAGTTGCCCACCGTGGCGGATGCAAACGTGCGGGTGTTTATCCGTTCCTACGACCCGGAACGCGGGATCTACGTCAACGACGAGGTGCTCGACCCCTCGTGCCTGTTGGCCTGCCTCACTCGGCAGGAACAAGCGATGCCTTAAGTGTCAGTCGCAAGGCCAGGTATGCCGCAGCGCCGCCCGGCGATCGATGGCGTTGCGCAGCCTGCGTTTCTGGGTTTCCCAGATCTCGCTGTCGACCTTGCTGGAGCGCATCATGTCCAGCACGGCTTGCTTGGCGTCCAGATACTCGTCCCAGGCGTCCTGACGCTTGAGCCGAAGGCTTTCGTCCGCGGACATTTCCATATGGCGCAAGGCCATTTCACAAGGATCATCCACCACCACTCCCACGGTCAGTTGGATCCGGTGGGGCGCACGGAATTCGGACACGGTGGTGAGGATCGCCTGGGCGCGTGTGCAGCCCCATGCCAGGGCTTTCGCCAACGTGGGATGGCCCTCACGGTCATAAAATTCTTCTGCCCGCGGCGTGCCATCGCAGGTGTACACGCCGATGAACACCTGAGTCACTTGCTCACGATTGAACCGCGCCTGTACCTCGATCTGCGTACCGTCGGGCAGCACTTCATCGTGACTGCGACCGTGTAATTGGCTGTTACTCCAGAGCCAGAACTGTGCGCCTCTACGCCGCATGCCCATTACTCCATCAAAGGGAAAAATCAGTAAGGCACAGGCTTTGTGGATTTTCCACCGAACCCGCCTACACCTCGTCGTCCTCTGACAAATTGCCGACCTTCAGTCAATCGATGCCGCTACCACTGACGCTTATCCGGCCGTGCCAGGCCGAGTTTTTCGATCCGGTAACGCAGCATGTCGCGGCTCAGGCCCAGCAGGCGCGCAGACTTGGTGACGTTCCAGTCAGTCTTGTCGAGCATCTTGCGCACCATGTCCCGCTCCACTTCCGGCAGGTTCATCGATTCGACGTGGTTGCTTGGCCGCGGTTCGAAGTATTGCGTCTCGGGCATGACCAACGGTTCATCGACCAGGCTTTGGCAGACGTTCAACTGGTGCGCGGCCACGGTGTCGCTCTGCGCCAGCAACACGGTTTGCTCCAGCATGTTGCGCAACTCGCGCACGTTGCCCGGCCAGGTGTAGCTCAGCAGCAACTCTTCGGCCTGGTCGCTGAAATACAAGTGTGGTTTGCCATAGCGTTTGCCATGGATCGCCAGGAAGTGTCGGGCCAGCAACAGCACGTCTTCACCACGAGCGTGCAGGCGCGGGACCTTGATCGAAATAATCCGCAGACGAAAGAACAAATCACGCCGGAACTTGCCCTGCTGGACCATCTGCTCCAGGTTGCAATTGGTGGCGCTGATCACGCGTAAATCGACTTTGCGCTCCTTCACCGAGCCGACCCGGCGAATGGTCCGGTCTTCCAGCAGCTTCAGTAATTTGGCTTGCAGCAGCAGGTCCATTTCGCCGACTTCATCGAGAAACAGCGTCCCGCCGTCAGCGGCTTCCACCAACCCGACCCGGCGATCCTTGGCGTCGGTAAAGGCGCCCTTCTCGTGGCCGAACAGTTCCGATTCCACCAGGTTGGACGGGATCGACGCGCAGTTGAATTCGATAAACGGACCTTTGGCCCGTGGCCCGTCGAAGTGCAGCGCCCTGGCCACCAGTTCCTTGCCGGTGCCGGTTTCGCCTTCCACCAACACTGGCGGCAGATCGGTATTGGCCATGCGGCGCTCAGCGTCGAGCAACTGGCCGATGGTGTTTTTCAGGTAATGCATCGGTGCCGACTCGCCGATCAACGCCTGCACCCCGGACTTCTGCGCCTCGCGTTCCTGATAGAACGACAACGTGCGCTCCATACGGTCGGTGGCCAGGGCCTTGTCCAGCAACAACTTGAGCTCCGGCAAGGCCACGGGTTTGGTGACGTAATGGAAAGCGCCCTCTTTCATCGCGATCACCGCGTCTTCGACGTTGCCGTAGCCGGTCATCATGATCACTTTCAGATCCGGCGCGCTGATGCGCAGCTTCTGGATCAGGTCGTGACCGCTCATGCCCGGCAGCGAGTTGTCGGTCAGCACCACGTCCGGGACGAAGGTGCCCAATTGCTCCAGCGCGTCCTCGGCCGAGTGACAGACCGTGACCTCGAAGTCTTTGCGCTCGAGGTAGGTCTGGATGTTCTCGGCGAGAAGCTCATCATCCTCGACCAGCAGTATGCTGTGCTCCATATTCCCCTCCCGTTGCCACTTTAAAGGTGAGACAAACGCGGGTTCCTTCCTGCTCCTGGCTGGTCAGTTCAACCGAGCCCTGGAAGCGTTCCATTATTCGTTTGACCAAGGCCAGGCCGACGCCCAAACCGCCCTGCTTGGTGGTGAAAAACGGCTTGAACACCATCTGTTGCTGCTGTTTGGTCATGCCCTTGCCGGTATCGGTCAGGATCATGCTCAACTGCCCAGGCTTGGGCGTCTCGATATCGACGCTCAGCACGCCGCCCTTGGGCATGGCTTCCAGGGCATTGGCAAACAGGCTGTTGAGAATCTGTGTAAGCAGCACTGGCTGGCTGACCACCGGCGGGAAGCTGTGCGGGGTAAACCGCACCTCCACGTTCGAGCGTTTGATCAGTGGCTCGAAGGCGCTCAAGGTGTCGTCGATGGACAACACCAAGTCCACCGACTCACTGTCGTCGCTCATCGGCCGCAACGACACCAGCAACTCCCGGACCCAGCGGGACATGCGATCGACCTGGTTGATAATGTCGCCGATGTTCTTCTGCGCGCCCTGGCTCGCGATTTCCTGGGCCAGTTCGGCGCTGGAGCGGATGGTCGCCAACGGGTTGCGCAAGCTGTGGGCGACCGCCGAGGACATTTCCCCGAGGGCGACGAAGGTTTCGTTGCTGATCAGTTGCTTCTGCTGGCTTTGCAGCAGCTTTGCCGCCCGCCGCACAATCCAGAACAACGCCAGGTAAATCGCCGCGCCGCCCAGCAGGGTCGCGATCCAGATCGACTTGAAGCCACGTTCAATACGCTCCACCAGGTCAGCGGGCTCTTTGTAGATCTCGACCATGGCGATCACTTTGCTCTTGTCGGCGTTGAACATCGGGATGTAGTTCTCGATGAACAACAGCTGCGGCTCACGCAACAACATTTGCTCGGGGCGTTCTTCGTCGATCTTGTGGTAGCTGGAGGACACCGGCACCTTCATTTCGAAGGACTCGTCCAACTCCTCGTCATCTTCGAAACGCATGCCAATCATCGCCGGGTTGGTCGACCAGATCACCGTGCGATCCAAGGCAAAAACTGTGGCCAGCAAGATATCCGGCAGGTGCTCCACATGGTCGAGGAATTCGATACGGGCGGCAGCGCGGGCTCCCGGATCCACGTCGGTATAGGCATTGTCATGGCGCGGATCGAGCATTTCGCCCATGGTTCTGCTTGTACTGATCGAGGCATGGCGAATTTCGGCATCGCCGATGGCCTGGATGAACTGCGCGGTCAACAACGCGTCGCGCTCAATGCTCTCGGTGACCACGAAACGCGTGGAAATGTAGCCCAGGCCCAGCGCCACGGCGCCGATGATGAAAAAACTGGCCAGGGAAAACCAGCGCAGCAGATTGAACTGACCGCCCCAGCCCTTGCGCTCTGCTGCTGGCAGAGCCGGCGCAGGTACTTTTTGTTGTTCTGATAGCTGCATGGGAATGTCCCTGGTTGCTTGCCTGAAGCCTTTTTAGCCGTTGTCACGAAGAGTGTAGGTGGCATTGATCGTGATCGACGGGCCAATGATGTTATTTAGCCGCTAGTTCATTTGCGTCACCGCTGGCGCCGGGGTCGCCAGGGGTTGCTGGCGGTCGGTTTCTTCCTGCAAGAAGTCGATGATCGCCTGCGCGGAATGCTCGTCCATACGTAGATTGGGCATCGAAATCTTGTCGAAACGCTGGTACAGCTCCAATGCAACCGGGTCTTTCTCGGCGAGCATGCGGTCCGGCTCGCGAATCCAGCGGTTGAGCCAGGCCGGTTCGCGCAGGCGGGTCACGCCGATCAGGTCCGGGCCGATGCTGCGCATGCCGATGCCCTGCCCGTCTTGCGGCCCGAGGCTGTGGCACGAGGCGCAGCGGGTGCGAAACAGTTCTTCGCCGTTGCTCGGCGGGCGAATTTCCGGTGCGTTGGCATAACTTTCCTCGACGCTCGGTTGTTTCCAGTTCTGCAAGGTGTTGGCCAATTGATCGGCCAGAATCCACGGGTTCTCGAACGGCGAAGCCTTCATCCAGCGGCCACTGGCCTGGTTGCCCACGATCAGGCTCAGGTTGTGGTCCTTGCTGCGGCCGTTGTCGACGCCCTCGATAAACAGCCCGAGTTTTTTGCGCAGGTCGGTGACGTCGGCAAACTCGCCGGTCAGAAACTTCCAGCCCGGCCCGACCTTGAAGCGTTGCGCATAGGCCTTGAGCACCTCCGGCGTGTCGCTGAGCGGGTCGATGCTGATGGAGTAGAAGAAAACGTCCTTGCCGACCCGGTCCCCGAGCAACTTCTGCACCTGGCGCAGGCGCGCGGTTTCCAGCGGGCAGGAATCACTACAGGAAGTGAAGATGAAATTGATCACCACCACTTTGCCTTTGATCAGGTCATCGAAAAAATGCACCTGCTGACCGTCCTGATCGGTCAGCAAGGTATTGGGGAAGTAGTCGCCGCCCCAGGGTGTCGCCGACTCGGTCGACGACAGTGCCCCTTCGTGGGCCAGGAGCACCTGACTGACCAGCAGACAGGTGACCAGGACCAGAATCAGGTGCATGCCCAGGGCGCGGGAGCGCGGCGTGTGCGGTGTCATGTCGGCTCCCCGGCGGTTCATTTTTTCACCGCCACTTGTGGACCGTAGCCGTCGCCGGTACGGAAGGTTGGCAGCGCGGCGGAGTTGACGTAGCGCACTCCGTCCCAGCTCGGTAGCGGGGTCGGCATCAACTGGAATTGCCCGGGTTTCTCAATATCCCAGCGCAGCAGCATCGAGTTGTCCTCATGCTGGGTGTTGTGACAGTGCTCCATGTAGGTCCCGGCGAATTCGCGGAAGTTGATCGCCATCTCGACGTTGTCCAGGCCATCGTTTTCCGAACCGATGCGGTACACGTCCTTGCGCGCCCATTTTTCCCATTCCGGTGGCGCCTTGCCCCCGCGACTGAGGATGATCCCTTCCTCGAAGTGCACATGCACCGGGTGGCTCCAGCCCTTGCCGCCGGCCTTGATGTTCCACACTTCCAGAGTGCCGAAACCCGTCACGCCGGCATCGGTAGGACCGGTGGCCAGTTTGGTCGCGGTGTTCAAGCGCCGTGGGTCCATGTGGAAGCCGAAACCGCCGTCAGTCTTGACCGTCCACGGGGCTTCATCGGTGCCGTCGGAACGGCCGAAGGTGAAGGTGCGGTGACGGGCGTTGGCCAGCAGCACTTTGTCGGCGGCGTTGTCGCGGTGGATCTTCAGCGGAATCATCACCATGCCTTCGGCTTTGCCCGGTTTGGCTGGTTCATACGCTGCAGGGTCCATGGCCAGGTCCTGACCGGTGTAAGCCTTAACGTTGAGCTGCAAGACTTTTCCCACACCCGGATCACCCTTGTCCCATTGCGGGCCTTTGCTCGATTGCTTGATCACCGCCAGGTATTTTTCCGAGAGCACGTCCGCCAGATCGATAGGCTCTTTCGGGCCTTTGCCGTCGTCGTGGGCCATCAGGTTGACCACGAACAGCTTGTCCCCGGGCTTGATGCCGTTTTTCGCGAAGTTGACGATGATGTCGAAGCGCTCGGCGATGCCCTGGGTCGGCAGGATCGCGAAGTGGTTCTTTTTATCGCCGTCGGCGTCGAGGTCCATGGTCCCGTCGAACGGGACGCTGTGTTCCATGATGTTGCCGTCGTTGGCGATCATGTGGAACGGCACGCGGGCATAGGACACACCGGAGTTTTTCGGCCCTTGGAACTCGCCGCTGCTGCCCTTGACCTCACGCACGATGGCGAACTTGAAGTAGCGCGACACCGAGCCATTGAGGATGCGGAAGCGATAGCTGCGGGCCCGCACATCGAGGGTCGGTTTCCACTGCCAGTTGACCAGCACCTGGTCACCGAGGAAGCCGTCGGTGTTGAACGGGTTGAACCACAGCTGACCGCTTGCGTCCCACGCCTTGTCGGCGAACACCAGGTTGACGTCGTAGTCGCGGTTACCCCATGGCAAGGCGCTGCCGCTGGGGAAACGCAGATTGACGCCGTCGTTCACCGATTCGTTGCCACGGTCCAGGGCGCTGTAGTAGTTCATCATCGCCGCGTTGCCTTTGTAGACGTTCTGCGCGGTGAAATCGAGCATGTGGTCGTGGAACCAGTGGGTGCTCATGGTTTCGCGCCAGTCGCCACGGATCTTGATCGTGCCGTTTTCGCAGGTCTTGCGGCTCGGGCTCAGGTCGTTGGTCCACAGGGTTTCGCCCGGCGAACAAGGGAACGCCGCGCGCGGGTCTTCCGCCTTGGTGTTGATGCTGTCGTAACCGGCCAGCTGGATCGGCCAGCGATAGTCGTAATACTGCCCCGGGAAGAAGAACGCGTTGGCATAGCCGTCGCTTTCCGCCGGTGCGTGGCCGTTGTGTTCGTGGGTACTGATGGTGTGCAGGCCAAAGCCCATGTTGGCCGACGGATCGATCGGCAAGCCGTTGTAGTGGCGCATCAGCACTGGCTGACCGTAGCGCACCATGAGCAATTTGGGCGGCAAGGTGCCGTCGAAGGTCCAGACCGAGTTGTGGTTCTGCACCGGCATGTTCGGGTGAAAACGCGCATCGACGCCTTTGGCGGTGCCATCAGTGGCCGGCACGCCCGCGACGTTGTGATACAGGCCGCCGGGGCCGAATTCGCCCATGGCATAGCCGTGCATCTGATGGCTGTCGCGCCAACCGCTGTTGAGCCTCGCCCCGGTTTGCACGGTTTTATAGGCCACTTGCGGGTAGAACTCGTTCCAGCGCTGATGCGACCAGCCCTTTCCTGGCGGACGCCCTTCAGCGGATGAACCGATATGGCGGTTGAGGAACACCTCGATCTGCGACTGCCAAGGGTTGCGGTCCACCACGTTGGAGAATTGGCTGGGGAACGGTGTCAGCCCCGGTTGACGCATGAAGGCATCGAGAGCCGCGCTCGGCGGTGCACTGCGGGCGGCATTGGTCGGGTCCTGCTGGGGCAACGGGCCGACCGCTGCCGGTGGGAAACCCAACGGCGCCGCCGGTGTGGTCGGGTCGAGTTTTTCCGGGCCGAATTCTTCGAACAGCACCAGTTGCTGGGTGAACGGCTGGGCGCCGAACAACGGGCTCGGCTTGCCATTTGTGGGGTAGTTGAAACTGGTCTGCACCGTCGGCGGCAGGATGTTTTCCTTGCGCGTGTCGTCGCGGCTGCCTTTGACGCCATCGGGCAAGTCGAAGGAATCTTCGTTGGCCTCGGGCATGGTCAAAATGGCGTTCAGGGCGGCCGGTTCATCCGCCGGTTCATCGTAGTAGGCTGAGGGGTCGGAAGGCTCGGGCTGACGTTCATCGTCGATCGGGCTGGCGCGCAGGGTCGCAGCACCCAGCGTCATCGTCAGAAGGATACTCAGTGGAGTCAAGACGAACCACTTGCAGGGGTGCCGCGCTTTTGTGTCCATCACCAGCCGCCTTGTAATCGTTAAGGGGTGATGGAAGTTTTGCAATTACCTCGCCACACTTTGAAACAATTTAAACCAAAGGATTTATACCAGATTAAACAACGAGTTATGAAAACCGCCAGATCACCATTGAAGCAATGACTGGGCCATGACACCCGCTAACGGGGAAAGTTCATCCCCATTTTCAGGGGATCAATTTGAACGACAGACGGACGCAAGTGCCCTCGCCTTCGCGGCTGCCGAGGGTCACCGCACCGCCAAAACGCTCCATGATCCGTTTGACCAGCACCAGCCCGACGCCAAGCCCGCCGGCCTTGGTGGTGAAGAATGGGCGGAACGCCATGCTGCGCTGTTCTTCGTTCATGCCTTTGCCGGTGTCGCTGAGCACCACGCTTACACCACGGGTATCGGTCGGTTCCAGGCTGATGGTCAGGGTGCCGCCCTTGTCCATGGCTTCCAGAGCGTTGGCCATCAGGCTGTTGAGGATCTGCGTCAGTTGCACTTGCTGGCTCAGGACCATCGGCGTCTGCTGCGGATTGAACACCACGTTGACGCCGGCCTTGGCGATTTGTTGCTCGAACGCCATCAGGCTGTCGTGGATCGCCGCCACCAGGTTCACCGGTTCCGGGTCATCGTTGAGCGGACGCAAGGATTGCAACAACTCGCGGACCCATTTCGACATGCGATCGACCTGGCCAATGATGTCGTGGATGTTCTTGTGCGCCGGGCCGCTGTCGAACTCCAGGGCCAGCTCGGCGCTGGAACGGATGGTCGCCAACGGATTGCGCAGGCTGTGGGCGACCGCCGAGGACATTTCGCCCAGGGCGACAAAGGTTTCGTTGGTGATCAGCTGTTTTTGTTGCTGCGCGAGCAGGATCGCCGCGCGCCGGACGATCCAGTACAAGCCCAGGTAAATCAGCCCGCCGCCCAGCGCCGTGGCCAGCCAGATCAGCGCCAGGCCGCGCTCGATGCGGGCGATCAGGTCCTTGGGTTCCTTGTAGATCTCGACCATCGCCGTGACGTTCTTGCCGTCGGCATCGAACAGCGGGATGTAGTTTTCGATAAAGATGAAGTCGGGGGGCACGACGAATTTCTGCTCCATCCGCGCCTCGTCAACGTCGTGATAGCTGGCCGAGACCGGGATCTTGAATTCGAAGGCGTGGTCCAGGTCTTCGTCGGCGTGAATCCTGGTGCCCATCAGCGCCGGATTGGTGGACCAGATCACCGTGCGGTCAGGCGCATACACGTTGGCCAGGATGACGTCCGGCAGGTTGGCGATGTGGTCGAGAAATTCATCACGGGCATTGGCCCGTGCGGCGGGATCGACATCGGGAAAGAGCTTGTCCTGGCGGGGGTCCACCAGCTCGCCCATGGTCCGCACGTTGGGGATCGACACATGTCGCACTTCGGCGGAGGCGATTGCCTGAATGAATTGCGCCGTTAATAAAGCATCACGCTGCACGCTTTCGGTAATCACAAACTGCGTGGACACCGCCCCCAACGCTACCGCCACAGTCGCAATCACCGCCATGCTGATCAGCGAAAACCAGCGCAACAGGTTGAACGGCTGTTTGCGGGTGCTCAAGCGAATGTCGCCTTCCTCTGGCCGGAGCATTTTTTCGGACATAGTCATGGGGTTGGATCCCGACGATTCACCTATAAGGTTATAGCCCACTGTTTGGTGTTTGCCCCAATGCCAGCAAGCTAAGCAAATCGTGGGTCCAACACCGTCCCCTGTGGGAGCGGGCTTGCTCGCGAAAGCGGTGTGTCAGCCAATATCAAGGTAGCTGATACACCGCTTTCGCGAGCAAGCCCGCTCCCACAGGGGATTTGTGTCGGCCACAATTTTTGCGAACGACACCCATCAAATGTAGGAGCGAGGCTTGCCCGCGAATGCGGTGTGTCAGCCAATATCTATGCAGCTGATACACCGCCTTCGCGAGCAAGCTTTGCTCCTACAAAGGCTTGTGGTTATCCAGTACGCGATTGGCCGCCGCCTCTCCCATCAGGAGCGACCGATGCAACACCAGCAACGTATGGCGTCGCGGGCCTTCCTCCAGCTCGACGAGGTCGTTGACTATCTTGCAGGCGGTTGACAGCGACTCATAGACCTCAACCAGCAACGCTTCGTCATCCACCGCTGCGTCGATGGTGAAGATGGTGCCGGGTCTGCGGGGCGGTATCTGCGCTTTCGTCGCCTCGGGGTTGAGGTAGATCTTGAGCGCGCGGTCGGCCGCCACTTTCATTTTCTTGGGGTCAAGATCAAAAGAGGCGTCGTAGGGTACTGGACCGGTATTCGGGGGATTGGGCGTTACTTTGAACATAGATGAAGCTCCACTTAGAAATTGAGGAGCCATCAATTCGCTACCAAACGAAGAGTGGCGGCCATGCGTGGGTTGGTAGACCGGTCTAAGTGGAAAACCCGGCGCTCACAAAGGAGCCCCACGCATGACCACCATATAAAGCAGGCCCTGAAAAGAGACTGCATAAGGTGTCGCCATGCGGTTACTTAGACGTGGGCTACCAAACCCGATCACTGTTTTGCAGTGACCCGGAAACGATATAGCCCACCCCATAGCCGCACAAGCCGGCCGATTCTGGCGTACGCGTAGGTAACGGCGCAAGGCGTTGTAGCCGTTTATGACGTAACACCGGGTGTCTTTAAACGCGCGCGCGAAAACGTGTTTAACACCGTCAAAATAACGAACTCGCTTTGCGGTACACACCTAACCTGTGGCGAGGGAGCTTGCTCCCGCTGGGTTGCGAAGCGACCCCAAAAAGCAGGGGCTGCTGCGCAGCCCAGCGGGAGCAAGCTCCCTCGCCACAGGTAAACTTTCTGACCGCAAATTAAGTGCTTCCGACATAACGATTCCCCCATCCCCCACCTGCCCCACTCACCCCCAACTCTGGGGACACTCGCCCGCCCAGACTTCCATCCATCAACCTTCCACATCACCCGCAACGCCCGTACCCCGGCCCTTTCCCGCCCATTCCTCGCGATTGGTATGCAATTTGCGCTAGCCCTCTCAACTGGCCCGTCTCCAAGGGACAGGCATTCCGATAGAGGGCTTAACTCATGCACCCTTTACTGTCCAAAACCGCGGCCGCGCTGGTCGTTACCGCTCTGGCCCAAGGCGTCGCCCAGGCAACGTTGTTTGCGGTCGATCCAGGCCCTTACCTGCCTGCCAACGGCTCGTTCGCCGCTTGGTATCAGGACACCCACGGCCGAACCCTCGACTTGTGCCTGTCCAAAGCTGTCAGCTCGCGGGTGCCCAGTGCGCCGGGCGCGCCTACCTACATGTGCAACTTGCTGCCGGCACCGGGGATCTTTGACGACACCCAACCGCTGGTCTTCCCGACCAACTTCCCCGACGAGGCGTTCTGGTTCACCGCCGACGGTGCGATTGTCGATGCGGCCAGGGGCGTCGACCTGACGTACGTCGCCGCCGTCGAAGCGGCCTTCAGCGGCGGTGATCCTGCGGAAGGCGACCAGATCAGCTTCGCCCGTATCCGCATTCGCGTCGATGTACCCACCGCCGGCACCTACGTCATCACTCACCCCTACGGCGTCGATGTATTCAACATCGACACCCCCGGGCGGCGGGCGATCAACATGACCCGGGACATCGGCATCGGCACGCCGAAAACCTACGACGGCGCGCTCAAGGGCGATATCGGACCATTCCTGCGCAGCGTCAACGGCCCCTACACCGAAACCAATCCGTTAACCGGTGCCGCCGACAAGTTCGTTGGCGACCCGAACCTCTCGGAGGCCGTGACCGGCAGCCCGTTCAATACCAACTTCATCCGCATCGAAGGTCCCAATGGCCTGGACCTGCGCACCACGGTGTTTGCCATCTCCGGCAAGTTGTCCACGGTGGTACGGCCTACGCCGCTAATCACCCAGCGCGGCACTTACTCGCGCAAACCCGGCAGCAGTGCGCCGGTGGCCCAGCAGGATGTGTTCGTCATGGCCCCGCCGCCACCGGCCACCGTGACCCTGGACAGCAACAACCCGGCGCTGCACCTGACCGAAGCCGACACCACCGGCAACTGGTACGCGCAGTCGTCGGTCAACCCGAGTTTGCCGAGCACCTTGCAGGTAACCGCCGACAACCACCTGGCCATCGCCACCAGCACGCCGACCACCTTGTCGATGCCGCTGACAGACCTGGTGGTGATTTCGCGCGCCGAATACAGCCTGAGCACCGGGCAACTGACGCTCGTGGCTTCGACCAGCGACGAAACCTCGCCACCGGTACTGACCGCTTCCTCCATCAGCGGTGCCGCCATCGGCGCCCTGAGTGGTGACGGCGCGGTGAAAACCCTGGCGACCGGGATCTCGCCGATTCCACCGGCCAAGGTTCGCGTGACGTCATCCAATGGCGGCAGCGATACCGAAGAAGTGGTCATCGTGCAATGAACGCTCTCATGCCCAGATCCGTATCAGGAGGCATCATGAACAATTGGCCACGCCTGGCGCTCAACGCCCTGGGACTGACGCTATCGCTGTCGGGAAGTGCTTTCGCGCAACTGGCGGCAGTCGATCCCGGCCCCTACACCTTCGCCACCGGGAAATTCCCGATGTGGTATCAGGACAACAATCTGCTGTCGATGGAACTCTGCCAGTCCCGGGCCGCAAGCTCGCGGGTGCCGGCCAGTGTGCCACCGGCCTACATGTGCACCCTGCTGCCGACGCCGGGTATTTTCGACGACACCCTGCCGATGGTGTTCCCGGATAACTGGCCAGATGAATCCTTCTGGTTCTTGGCCGAAACCACCATCCCCAACAATGCCGCCGGCTACGGGATGGACGCCTACGTGGCCGGGATCGAAGCAGCCTTTGCCTCGGGCACTCCAGCCGATGGTGATCAGCAAAGTTTCGCGCGGATTCGCCTGCGGGTGAACATTCCCGTCGCCGGGACTTACACCATCACCCACCCGTATGGCGTGGAAACGGTGAACGTCACCGCCCCTGGCCGTCGGGCGATCAACATCACCAAGGATGTCGGCATTGGCGCCCCCGGTGATTTCAGCGGCGCATTGAATGGTGCCATCGGGCCGTTCCTGCGCAGCGTCAACGGCCCCTACACCGAAGTGAACCCGGACACCGGCGCCGTCGAAACCTTTGTCGGCGACCCGAACCTCACCGAAGCGGTGACCGGCAGCCCGTTCAACACCAACTTCGTGCGCATCCAGGGACCGGCCGGGACCATTCAGACCACCCTGTTCACCGTCGCCGGCAAGGTTCTCGATAACCGCGCGCAAACCCCCGTGGAGATCAACCGCGCGACCTACCGCCGCACCACCTCCGGCACCGGTAACAGCGCACGGGTGGAGGTCTTCGCCAAGTCGAACAACGGCTCGACCCTGTGCTTCCGGGACACCCTCGCGCTGGTGGTCGGCCCACCGGTTTCGCCGTGCCAGACCAACCTGATCGGCGACAACAATGGCTTGTTCTTCGGCCAGCATCTGGTTACCGGCACCTTGCCAACAACCGTGGTGGTCACCGCGACCAACCCGGCCGGCACCACGCGTCCGACGGCGGTTTCGAGCAAGCTCACGGACCTGGTGAAAATCCAGACCGCGCGCTACAGCTGGAGCAATCACAGCCTGCTGATCGAAGCGACTTCGACCGATGAAGTGGCCGTGCCGGACATGGTTGCCCAGGGCTACGGACGCTTGTCGAAATCCGGCACCCTGCAAAAACTCACCGTGACCGACCTGACCCAGCCACCCGCCAGCGTCACGGTCAAATCCGCCGCAGGCGGCAATGATACCGAGCTTGTTGAGGTCGTCGGCACCGCACCGGACACCGGCGAGAACCAGGCGCCGATTGCGGTCGCTGATACCGGCGCCACCAGTTTCGGCGTGCCGATCACCCTCAACCTGCTGGCCAACGACAACGACCCGGATGGCAACGTGCCGCTGAGCATCACGGCCCTGACTCAACCGGCTTCCGGCCAAGGCACCGTGGCGTTGAGCGGCACCACCGCGGTGGTCTACACCCCTCCAGCGGTCGTCACCACGCCGTTGACCACGACCTTCACCTACAAGGCGCAGGACGTCAAAGGCCTGGCTTCGGCCACCGCCGCGACCGTGACCATCACCGTGGCGCCGAACCGGCCACCGGTAGCGGTTGCCGACAGCGTCGCGACCCTGGGCGTGGCGATTCCGATCAACGTGCTGGCCAACGACACCGATCCGGAAGGCAATGTGCCGCTCGGCGTCGCCAGCCTGACCCAACCGGCAGCGGGTCGCGGCACCGTCAGCACTGATGGCACCGTGATCACCTACACCCCACCGGCCACGGTCACCACGGCGTTCACCACGACCTTCACCTACATCGCCCGGGACAGCTTCGGCGCCCTGTCGACGCCAGCGACGGTCACGGTGCAAGTCTCGCCACGGCCTGCTGCGGAAACCTTCACCGTGACCACCGCCACGGTCCAGGCCCGCTCCAACAACCGCTTCAATTGGGACTTCGCGGGCACCTCATCGGTGACCACCGGCAACACCATCACCATCCAGGTGACCACCCCGACCGGGCTGGTAACCCTGGGCACCACCACGGTGCCGGTGACCGGACGCTGGCGGCTGACGATCAACAACAGCACCACGGTGGCGCCATCGGCCAACCCGACTGCGACCATCCGCTCGTCCCAAGGCACCGTGCGCTCGGTGTCGGTAACCACGCTCTGAGCCCTCGCCCCGCCGACCGTTAACGTCGGTGGGGCCAGCCTCTTGCCCAAGGACAACGCCATGCAAACGTCGACCGCCGCCCTGCTCTGCCTGCTTCTGCTCTGCAGCGGCGCAGGCGTGTACGCCGATGATTTGATGGACAACGACGACCTGGCCCCCACCGCTGATCTCGGCGAGTTGCCACCGCCGATTGGCCAGCAAGCGCTGATCAACCAGCTCGGCCAGGCCAACGTTGCGCTGTTGCAACAGAACGGTCAGGGGTTGCTCGGACGGATCGTCCAGTCGGGCAGCAATCAGGAAGCCTACATCCTGCAACAGGGCAGCGACCTCATGGCACAGATCACTCAGCAAGGTTCCGGCAACGACGCCTCGATCACTCAGACCGGCAGCCACAACCGTGCGCAGATTTCCCAGAACGGCAATAACAACGACGCCAGCATCGACCAGGCCGGCACGGGGCTTTCCAGCGCCGTGACCCAGTCCGGTAACGGCATGAGCGTTTCGGTCAAACAATATCGCTAAGCACTGCAATAACCTTGGAGGTTTCATCATGTTTAAATTGACGCCCCTCACCGCCGCCATCCTGGTCATTGTCAGTGCCCAGGCGTTGGCCGACGACAGCGTGTCTACGCAGAACCAGGTCGGTACCGCCAACATCGCCGACGTGAAACAGACCGCGGCGCCGTTCAGCACCGCAACTCAACAACAACTCGGCCAGGGCAACGACGCGGCGGCCGTGCAAGACACCGCCACCAGCACCATCGACCAGACCCAGGTCGGTGATTACAACGCCGGTTACGCCGAGCAGTTGTTCGAAGACACCAGCACCATCACCCAGCAACAGACCGGCAGCTTCAACACCAGCCATGCCAGCCAGTCGATCGGCAGCGGCGAAAACCAGGTGCTGCAACAACAGCAAGGCAGCGGCAACTTCTCGTTCGTCTACCAGGACTCCCAGGAAGCCACCTCGGGCCAGACCTTCCAGTTCGGTGACAACAACGAAGCCAACATCGAACAGATCCAGCCGGGCGTCGCCAACAACGCGATGATCATCCAGTACGGCAACACCAACTATGCGACTGCCGAACAAGTCAGCCACATGGGCGGCCAGATCGGCATCAACCAGGCCGGCGAAAACAACTACGCCTACGGCGACCAGCGCAACGGCATTGGTGGCAACCTGAACATCAACCAGTTCGGCGACTTCAACGCAACGGAAGTCTGGCAAGACACACAAACCGCCAGCCAGGCGACCATCAACCAATATGGGCAGACCAACGAAACCGTAGTCGACCAGAGCTTCGGCGAAAACAACGTGGCCCAAGTGCTGCAAGTCGGCGACCTCAACGCGATCTATGCCGACCAGTTCGAGTCCCTGGGCTCGACCGTCGCGCTGTACCAGCAAGGCACCAACAACGTGCACTTCACCTACCAGAGCGGCGACAGCCACGTGCTCAACGCCACCTCCGTGGGGACCGGCAACAAGGTCTATGCCAGCAACTGGAAAGGTCCGCAACTGGGCGGCCAGTTCGGCAGCAACCAACGCGCGACCGTCACCCAGAACGGCACCAACAACGTGGCCAGCTTCAAGCAGGACGGCGTCGGCCACATCATGACCACCAACCAGACCGGCACCGGCAACAAAACCACGGTCAGCCAGGCTGAAAACTACAACGAGCTGTACTTCGACCAGAACGGCAGCGACAACATCCTCATCGCCGACCAGCGCGGCACCACCAACCTGGCCCAGGGCTCTTCCAACGGCTCGGGCAACAGCACCGAGTTCGACCAATCCGGTACTGGTAACCAGGCGTATACCTCGCAGCTGTATGGCAGCGATAACCAGATCACTGTGAAGCAGGCTGACACCATGAACGTGGCGTACGTGACCCAGGGCGGGACGGGGAACATTGCCACTGTGGATCAGAGTGGTGTGACGCAAATGGCGACGGTTCAGCAGTTTGGCTCGGCTAACCAGGCGAGTGTTTTGCAGCAGTAATTGCGGGGGATAAAAAACCGCGGCTCTTTGTGGGGTCGCGGTTTTTTTGTGCCTATGGGAGATGGGGTGACTGTCCGGGCGCCATCGCGAGCAAGCTCGCTCCCACAAGGGGGCTGAGTACATTCGTTAGAGATGGGTTGCCTGACACTCAGCCTTCGCGAGCAAGCCCGCTCCCACAAGGGATTTGTGGCGGTCATGGGAGTTGTGCTGCATGGAGATCCAATGTGGGAGCGGGCTTGCTCGCGAAGAACGATAACGCGGTCCATTTGCCTAGCCCACAGACAGGTCGTCTGTCAGGACGCCTTCGCGGGCAAGCCTCGCTCCTACAGAAGCAAAAGAAAAAGCAGCCCAGCACACACCGCACCGCTCCTAACCACTCAAGGCCGAGCGTTAGCTCGCCTGCCCTTGATCTTGCCCCACCCGCCCCATTCGGGAGGCTGAGTGGAGGTGTTCATCTGGGGGTGGGCGCGTAGCGCCGTGCGGCGCAGCCGCACACATCGAGAGGAGGTCGAAGCGAAGCCGACCGTAGGCGATGCCCCCAGATGAGCGCCGGAATGAAGGAACGCCGAGCCTAAGCGAGGGGCCGGACGCCAGGGGCAAGACCTTTGGTTCCTTTGGGGCGTTTGCCAAAGGGACTCGCCGTAAGGGCGAAACCCTAAGCCGCCGTTACCGCAGAAACGGATATGTACTCAATCAACAAAAGCCAGGTCGGCCCGAAGGCCGCCTCGGCTCACTCACTCTCCGGATCAACCTTGTTCTGGCTCAAATACCGCCCCAGCGTCTCATCCTGCACCGGCGTGGAATTATCCCCCGCCACCTGCCACAAATGCCGCTCAATCCCCTGGGCCAAGAGATGCCCCACCGCCGCCTCAATCGCCGACAACACACACAACTGCGCCGGCTCGTTAGTGGTGTAACCCACCTCAGCCTCAAGCAATTTCTTGAACTCGATAAACTTGAACACCCCGGCACTACGGCCAACCGAGTAGATAGTCTTACTGGTCATCACATTCGCCAACACCTGCCCACTGCGCACATCCACCGCCCGCAGATTCACCGAAACCTGATCCACACGATATTCCCGGGAGATATCGATCCCCAAGTACCGCGCCCCTTCCCCCCCGCTGCGCACGTTGGTGTCGTAGGCAATGATCCCGCCCTCAAGCATCAAATTCGCCGCCTGCAACGGAGGAAGCTCGCCCTGGATATTCACCGGCGTATTCGGCTTCTTCTGCGAGGCGCGGATGATTTTGCGTTCGGTCAGCAAGTTCTGCAGCCCCTCGCGCTCCAGCACCACGAACCAGCCACTGGCCTGCAACGCGTCCATCAACATGCTCGCCGCGCCCTGGGTCACGCTGGTGGAAAACGAGCTGGCCGGGGTTGGTTTGTACTGCCCGGTCTGGTCGCGGAAGCCATACACCACCGCCATCAACCGACCTTTGGGCCGTGGCATTTTCAGCAAGTCGTAATAGGTCGACGCCCGTGGCGTGAGGGTCGGTGATTCCGTGTCCTGTTCGGCCGGCATGGTGTCGCGCAAGCTGCAACCTTGTAATGCCGCCAACATCAGCCCTAGCACAATTATATTTTTCATGTCCTTCACTCCCCGGCAGCCTGAGTCCCTATCAAGGGTTGAGGCCGTTCACCTGAATTTCCGAAACTTCACCGGTCGCTCGGTCGGTCACTTCAATGCTCAGTGCGCCGGAGTCGTCGATGACGTTGACGATAAAACTGTCGGTGGACAGGCTCCCGGTGTTGCCCGTGGAGATGTTGTCCAGCAACTGCCCAAGCAACCGCGATTGCAGCTGGCTGGTGAAGCGTTCGAGGGCCGATGTGCCTGCCACCGCCGTGCGGTTTTTCAGGTCGGGGTCGTCGTAGTCGTTTTGCGCCTGGGCGTTGTTGAGCAGCCAGGTGCCGTTCAACGGGTTGCCGCCAAACGATGGGTTGATCGGCGTATAGACCAGCTCGGTGGCGTGGACCAGGCCGCAACTGGCCAATCCGAGGAGCCAAATGCCGGTGCGCTGTGAGAACGTTTTCTTGTTCATAATTCGTCCTTCTCCAGGTCGGTGGTGTCCTGCAATAACGTTTCCAGCTTGCGCTGGACGATCTGCCGGCGAACCCAGTCGGCGGCGTCGTACGCCTCGTCCTTGAGTTCCACGGTGTTCGGCGGCAGGAACCGCCGGTAAACCAGGCGTTGTTGATATTCCACGGTCACCAGGCTGCCCCAGCGGGCCGAGGGTCGTTCGCGCACCACCAGGTTGAAATCCATCGGGCTGGTGGCGCGCAGGCGTTCACTGAACGAGTAATAAAAGTCGTGGCCGATGTGCGAGATCGTGTCGTCGACGATGAAGCCCATCATTTCGTCCTCTTCGCCGGCCGGGGCCAAAGGGCTCAGCAGCATCAGCAGCAGCGCCAGGCAATATCTGTTCATGGCGCCAACGCCTGTGGGGCTGTTGACTGGGGTTTCGGGCCGGACGCGCCATCGAGGAAGGCTTTCTCGGCCACGAACTGCCAGTCCTTGTAGCTCGCCATGCCAACGAAATCGGACCATTGGCTGGGGAAATCCGTCTGCTTCAGCGGTGTGTCGGTGGATGGGCAGTAGAGGCCGGTGATGCGCCCGTCAAACCCGCGCATCAGCTCCCATTCGCCGCCGCCAATCGGGTCCGGATAGAGCTGGCGCAGATGATGTTTGGGCGATGGAAAACGCTCGTCCTGCAACAGATCGGCCAGGTCTTTCGGGTACTGCGCCAGTCCCGGCGAACTGCGGTAATAGCTGCGCAGCGCCTGGGCGTATTGGGTGCCGACCCACAGCAACTGGCGTTCGCGATCCCGCCGCGAGGCGGTGGACCACAACTCCCCGGCGCTGGCCAAACCCATGCCCATCAGCACAATCAGGAACAGCACGCCCAAGTAAGTGAAGCCGCCCTGTTTGCCGCAATGCTGCTTTCTTGTGGCGAGGGGGCTTGCTCCCGCTGGGCTGCGAAGCGGCCCCTCTACTTCTCGGCCTAAAAAGCGGGGGACTGCTTCGCAGTCCAGCGGGAGCAAGCTCCCTCGCCACAGTAAGCTTCCTTGCCACAACAAGCGCCGTAGCCGCAGGCTTTCACCTGCGGGACTACCACTCGGAATAAAGGCTGCCATCACGCGCCCTCCCGGTAGCACCGCTTTTGATATCGGCCACTGCGCCCGGCACGCCGTCCGGTGGTGCGACCAACACCCAGAGGTCTTTGCGCTCGGCAATCGGATCGGTCGGCGGGTTGCGCAAATAACGCTGCTCGACCAACTGCTCGATGGAATCGGGATAGCGCCCGGTGTCGCCGTAATAGTGGTCCAGCGCCTCGCGCATCGCCGACAGGCTCTGGCGCAGCGTGGTCTCTTTCGATGCCTCGAGGCTGCTGAAATAGCGCGGCAAGGCGATGGTCATCAGGGTCGCGATGATGGCCATGACCACCATCAGTTCCAGCAGGGTAAAACCTTTTTCCCGGCGCATAGGTTCACCACTCGCGGTAGGCAATGCCGTTGAGGCCCTTGCCCCGGGCTTTGGAGTAGACGTCAAACACGTCTTCGCCTTCCCGTGGGTTTTGAGCCGTACTGTCGTAGGAGCGCAGGCCCCAGCCGCCTTCATCGTTACGCTTGACCGGCAGCAGCGGGTCATGTGGTACCCGACGCAAAAAGTAGAACTTGGCGCCTTTGGCGCTGCGCACATCGCGCACGCCGTCCACTAGCACCTGCAGATTCGGCGGGTAGCCGCTGCTGTTCAGCGACTTCTCGATGTAACCGGCGTCGAACGCGCGTTTGTAGGCGTCGATGGCGTCGCGAATCTGGTACAGCGCCGCGCGCATATCCTGCTCCTTGCCACGCCGCACCACGGTCTCGGTCAGGGGCGCGGCCATGCCGGCCAACAGGCCGACCAGGGCCAGCGTCACCACGACTTCAATCAAGGTAAAACCGCGCTGGGAGGCGTTCATGATCAAGGCTTCTCGACGACAACACGGGCGGAAGACGCAACCGGTGTGACCATGACGTCGGTACGAATCGCCGAGTCCATGCCACGGTCGGGTGCCTGGATGTGCATGCTGGTTTCGGTGCCGGTCTGGAATTCCATGTCCGACGGACTTTGATACGGCAGGTTGCGCACGATCCGTGGGGTAATCGACAGCACCAGTTCCGACTTGCCGACAGTGTCCTTGTTGCTGCCGAACAAGCGGCCCAGCCCCGGAATGTCGCCAAGGCCCGGAATCTTGTTGCCGGTGGCGCCGTGGTCGTTACGCACCAGACCGGCGAGGATCTGGGTTTCGCCGTCGTGCAGGCGCAGGGTGGTCTGGGCGTTGCGGGTATCGACCTGTACCGGAATGGTGCCCTGACGGGTCGGTTCCAGCGGCGTGGCGTTACTCACTTCCAAGGCAATCTTGATCGCCACTTCGTTGTTCAAGTGCACGATCGGCTGCACTTCCAGCTTCAGACCGACATCCAGGTAGGTGACGCTTTCGGTGATCACCGGCCCCTGAGTCGAAGGCACCGACGTGGCGCTGATGATCGGCACGCGCTGACCGATGTGGATGCGCGCCTGCTCGCGGTTGCTCACGCGAATCACCGGGCTGGCCAGGGTGTTGATGTCATTGTCCTGCGCATTGATCTTGGCTTGCGGCGACGGCGAAATGGAGATCCGGCTGGAGTTGATGCCCTTGAGTTGATCAAGGATCGTCACCCCGGAACCGTCGCTGTTGACCACGCCGAAGGTGTTCGGCCATTGCAGGCCCAGGTCGAGAATCCGCTGGGTAGCGACTTCCATCACTTCCACTTCCAACACCACTTCAGGGTCGGACTGGTCTTGCGATTGCAGGAGTTTCTCGGCCATGCGCACCGCGTCTTCGGTGTCGCGCATGGTCAGGGTGTTGAGGCGTTCATCGACGAACACATCACGAGTCTTGAGCATGGTCTTGATCATGTTCAGCGCGGTGTTGGCATCGACGCTGGTCAGGTAGAAGGTGCGCATCACCAGCTCTTGATAATCCTTGAGCTTTTGCGGCGAGTCCGGGTAGATCAGCAAGGTGTTTTCGTTTACCACTTTCTGGTGCAGCTGGTTCTGTTGCAACAGCAGTTCCACAGCGTCTTCGATGCGCACGTCACGCACGAAGATCGTGGCTTTCATGTCGGGGCGCAGGTCTTTGTCGAAGATGAAATTCAGCCCGGCGACCTGTGACAGCACTTCGAAAATGGTTTTCAGGTTGGCGTCGCGAAACTCCAGGGTGACTGGGCGATCGAGACGGGTACGCAGTTGTGGATACGGCACCACGTTGCGACTCTGGACCAGACGAATGTTGCCTTGCAGTTCAAGGGCGCCTTCATTCTTCGGGTCGAGTTCGAGCATCTGTTTGACCTGGCGGTCGGCACCGTAAATGTCGCCACGGCGCAGGTCGCCACGGGCCAGTTCGAGTTTGTCGTCCTGGCTGCGCAGGTAGTCGAGTTGTTTCAGGGAATCCTGGGCGCGGCGGTTGCTCGGTTCGATGGTCAGCACCCGACCGTAGGCCAGGCGTGCGGCCGCGAAGTCCCGGCGCGCACGGTCGGTGTCGCCCGCCGTCAGCAGCGAGGTCACCGCTTTGGCCCGACCGGTGTTCAGCAGCAGGTGCAATTCCGTGTCCCGAGGGTTTTCCCGCAGGCCTTCCTGGATGCGCGCCAACCCGGCCTCGTACTGGCCTTGTTCGATCAGGTCGGACGCTTCTTTGTTGGCGACTTGCGCCGAACTGCACGCGGCCAGCGCTGTGCTCAGGCACAGGCTCATCAGCAAACGGGATCTGTTCATTGCGTGCTCCCCACAGACAAGGTCTGGGACAAATGCAAAGGCAGGTAGACCAGGCTCAATTCCACATCGGAAATGCCCTCGATCCGCCACGTGTCGTCGATCACATCCCCTTTGCGTACGACGTATATTTTTTCGCCGTTCTGCAAAAACACTTGCAGGTCGGATTGGTTATGCAGCCTGCCGACGAACTGGAAAGGCATCGCGGGGGCGCTTGGGGTTTGCACCACCGGGGTCAGGTTGACGGGTTGTTCGGTGACGCTGGCCAGTACCGGCGCAGCCTTCCAGCTGCGGGTGGCGAACAGGTCGCCGGACGGGCTCAAGTCCTTGATCGGTGCGGCTTTTACGCTAGCAGCTGCAACCGGTTGTTTGCTTTTGGCCGGCGTCGCAACGGTCGCAACGCTGACCTCGCCGTCCTCGGGTTGCCGCAGGTAATCCGGCAACCAGGCCAGCGCTGCCGCCACGCCGAAGAACGCCACCCAACCCACTACGCGTTTGGTATTCATCACGACCTCGACAGGTAAAGGGTCATGCGGATCCGCCCGGTCAGGTCGGTGTCGGCGATCTTTTTGCGCTGGAACTCAACGTCCTCCACCACCACCGCCGGCAACTGGCCGAGCAAGGCGTGCAGGAAGCGCCGCAGTTGCGGATAGGAGCCGCGCACTGGCAGCAGGATTTGATAACGCGCGAGATGGGTCTTGGGGTCGATACCCAGGGAGTATTCGCCCCGGGCCAAGGTGATGTGTTCCAGCGCGGCCAACGCGTAGATCTTGTCGATGGCCACGGTGGCTTGAGGCTGCGACGGCAACTTGCTGCGGAAGTCGTCGAGTTGCCGTTGCGGCACCACCGGTGGCGCAACGCTGCCGTCTTCAACCTTGGCCAGGTACTCGCCGGCTTCGCGGGTTTGCTGGCTGAGGGTTTGCAGCGACTGCCAGTCCGGCATCAGTCCGGCCAGCGCATACATCAGCGCCACCGCCACCAGTGCCATTCCGGCCAGGCCCGGAATACCGAGGCCTTGAAGGTATTCGTGCACGATCAGTCTAGGGATTCGCATCGCCTATCTCCCAGGTCGCCGACAGGTTGAATTGCACCGGGTGTTCCGGCACGTTGGCGACGATTTCGTGGCTCAGCAGGGACACGTCCGACAGCTCGTCGCTGGCTTCCAGACGCTGGTGAAATTCGAGCATCGCTTCCAGGTCCCGCGCCTCGGCGCTGATCCGCACCTGGCCTTTGCGCGCATCCGGGGTCAGGGTCAGCAAGGCGATGTCATCCCGAGGCATGGCTTCGAGCATCGCGAACAGGCGTTCCCATGGCCGACGCAGTTGCTGGGAGACCTTGCGCATCTCGGCGAGGTTTTGTGCTTGTTCGCGGGTCTCGGCCGGGGTCAGGCCGACTTTGCCGCCGGTGTCGCCGGTGAGTTCGCGCTGGGCGTGTTGCAAGTGACCTTGTTGTTGTGAGGATTGCTGGTCGAGGTGCTGCTGGGCGAAGAAGCACGCCAAAGTCAGCGCCACGCCGGCGGTCATCAGGCTCCAGCCCAAGGGGCCCGAGCGGCGACGCGGCTGGAAGTCGAGGGTCAGGGCGCGCATGTCAGGCCACCGCCCGGGACATCACGTACAGGCAATCCCGTACTGAAGTCCGGTCCTCTTCAAGGGTCCGCAGGTGCACGCCGGGTACGTCGGGTTGCGAGTCGATGCGTGCCGGGGCGTGCAGGTAGACGTTGAGTGGCCGTTCGCTGCTGGAGGCCTGCAACTGGCCTTCGCGACCAATCAACGCGGTCAGTGCGGCATCGCTGTCGTTGCTGCCCACCGAGCGCACCGAGGTCCAGCGCCCTTCCCGAGCCAGCAGCAACACACTGCGCACCGGTTCGGCGACCACGAACAGGAAGTCCCCGGCGTCGAAGCTTTTATCGAAGTGATTGAACGCCGCCATCAGGTACGGTTGCACCGAACGCAAGCGCAAACCACGAGCACTGACCAGGCTGCGCAGGCGTTCCAGCAAGTCCTGGGGCAAGGCTGAGGCGATGCGGTCGTAGCCCGCCGGTTCCGCCGAGAGCACCAGGCTCCAGGCTTGGGTCGGTGCGCCGTAGAGGTCTTCGAAACACAGCTGGGCGAAGCCGAGCAATTCGTCGGGGCTGCTGATCTGGTCGCTCCAGGGCACCAGGCAAAAGCGGCTGAAGTGCCCGGAGACCACCACGCTCAATTCGGCACCCGCGCGGGCATGTTCACCGAGCAGACGGTCGAGGGTTTCCAGGGCCACGGCCCAGGCGTGGAAGCCTTCGTCGATAAAGCCGATGCTGCCCAGCCAGCGGGTTTCGCTGCCCTGGCGCTGGCCGAGGCCGACGCCACTGGCGCCGAGCACGGCGACATAACGATCACGAGACAAAAGTGACACGATTGATCTCCTCGAGCGTAGTACGCCCCGCTTGCACCAGTTCCAGCGCCGACTCGCGCAACAAGCGCAAGCCACGTTTGCAGGCGTGGGCCTTGATTTTCGAAATCGGTTGGCGCTCGACAATCATTTGCCGCAGCTCGTCGTCCAGGTGCAGCAGCTCGGCAATCGCCGTGCGTCCGCGATAACCGGTGCCCCGGCAATGGCCGCAGCCCTTGCCATGCACGAAGTGGTAGTGGCCGACGTGTTGCGGGTCGAGGCCGGACAGTTGCAGTTCTTCATCGGTCGGATGGTGCGGTGCGCTGCAACTGGCGCAGACCAGGCGAATCAGCCGCTGGGCCAGCACCGCATTGAGCGCCGAGACCAGGCTGTAGGGGTCGATTTCCATTTGGGTGAAACGGCCGATCACATCGAAGACGTTGTTGGCGTGGATGGTGGTGAACACCAGGTGCCCGGTGAGCGCCGATTGCACAGCGATCTGCGCGGTGTCGGGGTCACGGATTTCACCGACCATGATTTTGTCCGGGTCGTGGCGCAGGATCGAACGCAAACCACGGGCGAAGGTCAGGCCTTTCTTTTCATTCACAGGGATTTGCAGGACGCCCGGCAGTTGATATTCCACCGGGTCTTCGATGGTGATGATCTTGTCCACGCCGTGGTTGATCTCGGTGATCATCGCGTAGAGCGTGGTGGTCTTGCCGCTGCCGGTGGGGCCGGTCACCAGCACCATGCCGTAGGGTTCGGCAGCCAGGCGACGCAGTTGCTTGAGGGTGTCTTCCTCGAAGCCGAGGGCCTGCAACTGCACGCCGCTGACCTTGTCCGCCAGGTCTTGTTTGTCCAGCACCCGCAGCACCGCGTCTTCGCCAAAAATGCTTGGCATGATCGACACCCGGAAGTCGATCTGCCGACCGCTGATGCCGATTTTGAAGCGCCCATCCTGGGGCACGCGTTTCTCGCCGATGTCCAGCTCAGCCATGACCTTGACCCGGGAAATCACCTGCTCGGCGAACTCGCTGCCCTGGATCTTGCTGATGTTATTGAGCACGCCGTCGATGCGGTACTTGATCACCAAGCCGCTGCCGGTGGTGCCCAAGTGGATGTCGCTGGCGTGCATTTTCAGCGCGTCGTAGAGGGTCGAGTTGACCAGTTTGACCACCACGCTCGCGTCTTCGCTGATGCTGGTCAGGGACAGGCTTTGCAGGTTGTCGATCTCGACATTCGCGTCGGCCTGGGCGTTGAGCGACTCCACGGCGTGGAAGCTTTCTTCGTGACGGGCCAGGTAGGCTTTCAAGTCGTCGGCATGCACCAGATACAGCGGCGCGCCGTGCAGGCAATCGTCGATCCAGGCCAGGCGCGCCGTGTCGAACGGGTCGGCGAACACACCGATGACTTCGTCGGCGTGGCGCAGCAGGATGAATTCGCGCTTGAGGCATTGGGCCAGGGTGACCCGATCAAATACTGGAGTGGCCTGGAACAGCGTGTCGGTGTCGAGCACCGGGTAATGCAGGGTAGCGCCGAGGCACTGGATAAATGGCATGGGGGCCAGTTCGCACAACACCCCGAGAGCGTCCAGTACCCGTTCGCCGGAACTGGCGGCCCGGATCCGCGCCTGGGCCAATTGCTCACTGCTAAAGCGTGTCGGTACAGACTCCAACGGTGCCGGTTCTACGGCAAGTGATAGACGTTCCATGGCTTGCTCTCCAACGCCGGGGGCTTAAAGCCCTGTCGGCGCGGCAGGCCATTGCGGCTGGAGCCGGAACGTCGTGTCGCGCCACTACTCCCCGGTGAGCAATTGTTCGTCGTCCGGTGCCAGCGAGGCCGATGTTCGTCGGCGATCCGCCAGCACCCAACTGCCGTCGTACAACTGCAGCGGGAAACTCTCGGTCCTGCTCTGGCGTCGTTCGACAAAACCTTCAGAAGTGCTCACGCCTGCTTTGGCTTCGCGCTCCATCCCCAGAAGGTCGCAGACTGCACGGGCCAATTCCGCCAACGGAAAGGGTTTGAACAGGATATGGCTGACACCTAACTGTCGGGCCCGCTCACAGACTTCAGCGGTTGGGTGCCCGGTAATCAGCACAAAATGACAGTTCCTGTTCTGGCGGACGGCATCGAGCACCTCAAAGCCTTCCATATCCGGCAAGCGGTAATCGAACACCATCACATCGGGTGCAAAACGTTCGGCTTCACCGATTGCCATGGCACCGTCGTGAGCTATCCGGACTTCCAACGCTTGCGCCTGAAGGTAATCCTTGAGGTTTTCGGCAAGCAGTTGTTCGTCTTCGACAACCAGTACTTTGTTTAACAAGGTCGACTCCTTGAAACCGCAGGTCCGAGTACCGAGCCTGGCGGAGTGCGCGCCTTACTAGGACTAACGCACACTTCATGCCAGGCCGAGCGCCGGTATTTTTATCTCTTCATGTCCTTGAATTTGAAGACAATGCCAAGTCGTCCAGATCCCCCTCCCCCCAAAGGCGGGGAAGCGCATGGATTGGCATTGAAGCTTTTCCCCACTATTGGGGGGGAACGTTCAATCATCGTCAATCCGCTCAATGCGATTACGGGATCGCAACTGCGCCAGAACGTCTCGACGAGCCTGGGCCTTTTGCTGTCGGGCAAGGTACACCCGGACTGTTTCAAGCCCTTGCTCCTCTGTGACATCCGCCGCCTCCTGGTGGTTCTGTAAATAAATCAAATGCCAGCCAACTGGCGTGCGCACCGGTTCACTGACTTGGCCCGGCCTCAATGCAAACGCCGCCGCTTCGAATTCCGGCATCATGCGCCCACGCGTGAAATAGCCCAAGTCCCCGCCTGCACTGGCCGAAGCGTCTTCGGAAGCACTGCGGGCGACGCTGGCGAAGTCCGCGCCACTGGCGATTTGTATACGTAGCTCCTCTAAGCGTAGTCGCGCGGCTTCGACTGTGGCGGCATCCGCCCCTTGGGGCACTTTGATCAGGATATGCCGGGCCTGGATCTGCTCGGGGCTGCCCATCTCGGCGCGGTGCGCTTGGAAGAAGTCGCGGACCTGTTTTTCGTCCGGCTCCGCCACGCGGGTGAGGTCGGCGAAAACCTCCTGGGCAGCCAGCTCGCGTCGGGTGTACTCGGTAAAACTCGCCTCATCGAAACCGGAGTCTTGCAGCTTGCGCGCAAACACCTCGGGGCCGCCGATGGCCTGGCGGGTCAGCGCCACCTGGCTCTGCACCGTGGCATCGCTGATCACCACCCCGCGCTTGAGCGCTTCCTGCCACAACAATTCTTTGTCGATCAGCGCATCCAGGGCGGCCTGACGCAGCTGTTTGTACGCCTTGGGATTGCGAATGCTGGCCACCGCCCGGCCCTGGTCTTCCAGGTATTCGGCGAAATAGCGCTCCAGGCGAAACTCGGAAATCTCCTCGCCATTGACCCGCGCCGCAGCCGGCCCGTTATTACTGAAGACCACGGGCACCCAGAGCATCAGCAGCAACAGTAGCGTCTTCATGATCGAAGCCTCCGGTCAGGGTGTAACGGCAATAGATTTGTAGGGTGCGACCAGGTAAAAACGCTGGTCGGACAGGTCCACGGTGACGATATGCGCGCCATTCAGGCCCAGGCGGCGGCCGGGGCCAAAGCTGATCCGTGGGGTCAGCCCGGTGTCGAAGTCGTGCAGGCCCTCGAGGGCGCTGATGAGTTTTTCGCGGCTGGCATCGCGCCCGGCCTGCTTCATGCCTTCGCTGAACAGCAGCATCGAACTGAACGCTCCCACTTGCAGCACCGCGTGTTCGCCACCGAGGCCCTGATGCTCGCGCAACAAGGTCAGGGCCGTGCGCCCGGACTGGGTCCAGTCGCTGGGCACAAACGGGTAAGCGAGGAACACCCGCCGGGAAAATCCGCTGGGGACTTGCAGCAACTCCCCCGCGACCTGATTCGATGCGGCGAACAGGTAAGGCACCTGCCCCGCTGTCTGCAAGCGTTCGGCCAGGTGACTGAAACCACCGCCGCTGCCCAGGTAAAACACTGAACGCGAGCCCAGCGGCAACTCGTCCTGAGCCGAGTCGTAGGCTTGCAATCGCACATCCTGCCAGGCGTGGGCCTGCAAATATTGGCCGAGGCTCTGCGCCGCCAGGCGTTGGCCGGGATCGTCCGGGTAGGCGATCAGTGTCGGCCCCGGCAGCACCCGCAGGCTGTCGGTGGCGTAGTCGGCCAGGGCGATCAGTTGTTCGCGCAAACCGGGCAACGGTTCGAAAATCTGCCGACTGGCCTGGGCTGTACCGAGCAGCGACAACGGGCCGATCAGCGGCACTCCGGCCCGCTCCAGGCGTGCCGCCAATTCGGTGTCCAGCGCCGGAACCAGCGGCGCGATCAGGGCGAACACTTGTTCCTGCTCGATCAAGCGGTCCAGAGCCTTTTCCGCACTTGCGCTGTCCGGGCCGGGATCGAGGATCGTCAGGCGCAGCGTGCGGCCATGAATCCCGCCCGCCTCATTGATCCGTGCCACGCTGCCCTGAAGCACCGCCGCCACGGTCGCGCCTTCATCGCGCAACAGCCCTTGGCTCGGCAACAAGGTGCCCAAGTGCAGGCTGTCGGCGTTCAGGCCCGGATCGCGGTCTTCGCCCAGGCGCTTGAGGTAGGCGCTGAGATCGCGTTGATCCTTCATCGACAGCACGAACCGTGGCATGGCCGGGTCGAGTCGATTGTTGCCGGGGTCGCGCCCTTCTTGAATCGCCCGCGCCAGTGTGCCCTCGGTGTAGGCCGGGTAATCGCGACCATTAATCTGCTGTTGGCCATAAACGCTGCTGAGCCGCGACCAATTCAGGTCCGGTGGCCGCACCCCGCCCTCCGCCCGGCCCTGGCCATCGGCGCCGTGGCAATTGGCGCACGGCAGGCTGGTGGCCGGCAGCACAATGTCCGCCGCACCGACCCGCGCCATCACCGGCTCGCCACTGCCTGACAGCCCTTCGCGGTACAAGCGTTTGCCCGCACTTTCGCTGGGGCTCAGCGGCAACGCGCTAGAGCTCAGGCTGAAGCTGGCGAGAAGGATCAGGAGGGCAATATTCATGGCCCGGACTCAGCGACCGACCACGGGCATTGTCAGCAACTGCAAGCGCTGGGCAATGGCGGCGGCGGGTGCATCGGGACGGATCTTGCTCCAGCGTTTGTTAGCCACGTCACCGACGATCAGTTGCGTGGAATGTTGCTCGGGCGTCGGCACGATCTGGCCGATGCGGCCCAGCACCAGATCCATTTGCGCCTTGTCGCCGGTTAAAAAAAGCCAGTGCGGGCCATCGACGCCCTGCTTCAAGGTGTAAGCCTTGAGTACCGCCGGGGTGTCCCGCAGCGGATCACTGGTAAGGGAAATGAAGGTGATGCCGTCCGCCTTGTCGCCCAGCACTTCGCGCACTTCCTTGAGCTTGCGGGTGATCAGCGGGCAGGCATCGGTGCAACTGGTGAAAATCACGTTGAGCAGCACCACACGGTTTTGCAGGGCATCGCTGTAGAAGCGCAGGGTGTTGCCGTTTTGGTCCTGTAACGGCGTGTCGGTGAACCAGGTCTGCGCATCGCGGGTGCCGGTTGCCGGTGCGGCGGCGGTCACGGTTGGCGCCTGCTCTGCGTGCTGTTCGTGGGAAAACGCGAGGAAGCTGATCACGCAAAAGCACATCGTCAGGAAGATCAAAATGAGGGCTTTCATGGCTGGTTCTCCATGGCGATAGCAGTGTGTTTGGCGTGGGCGTTGCGCTGGCCGCTGAGTTTTTCCACTTCACGGGTCAGCACCGTCGGGTCGGTAAAACCGTAATAGCGGGTCCAGTGGCGGCTGTTGCCGTCGCCGACCATGATCAGCGGCGCGTGGTTCTTGAAGTCACCGCTGAACGTACCGAGGCCCTTGAGGGTTTCGGTTACCGATTGCTGGCTGCCGGTGAGCCAGCTCCAGCCCGGGCCGTTCTGGAAACTGCGCGCGTAGTCGTTCAGGCGTTTGGGGTCATCGCGTTGCGGATCGATGCTGATCGACACCAGTTGCACCTCTTTGCCGACCCGCGCGCCGAGCTGTTTCTGCACCTTGCCCATGATCGAGGACACCACCGGGCAGACCGTGGTGCAACTGGTGTAGATGAAGCCCATGACCACGATTTTGTTGCTGATCAAGTCCTTTTCCAGGCGTACCGGTTTGCCGTTCTGGTCCACCAGCGCGACGTCGGCAAATTTCACCTGGGCGCTTTCCTGGGTCTTGGCCGGCGGCGCGTTGTGCCCGGCGTGTTCATCCGCCGAATGCGCCAGGACCTGGCCGATGCCGGTGGCCAACAGGCAGAACGTCAACAAGCCACGGTGTGCGAATCGGTTCATGTCAGTTTCCTCTTCGGTGGTCATCGCAGGGCAATACCCGGACGCTGGCAAAGGTCTTGTCATCGAAATTCGCGCCCAGGGATGCGGCACGCACATGCAGGTACCAGGCGCCACTCTGGTCGAGGGTCACCGGCGCTTCATACACGCCGTTGCCAACGTCCAGCGCCGCAACTTGCTGGGCCCGGGACGTCGGGGCGCGGAAGTAGCGCACCTGCACGTCCTTGACCCCGCTGCGCCGGGTTTTGTGTTGGCCCTCAACGATGCGAAAGCGCACGACATACGGGTCGCCAAGGTCGGCCGTGGACTTGTCGAGCATGAATTCCACTTTCGGCACGCCGGGGCGCTGGGCGAGGTTGCTGTCCGGTTCCACCAGGGCGCTGAAGCAGTGAATGATGTTCGGCTGGTTGAGCAGGAACGCCACGTCAAAACGCCCGGCCGGGGGCAGTTTGATCCGTGCGCTGTACAGCCCTGGCTCGACTTCCCGCAGGCTGCGGTCGATGACCATCGCGGCCCGCGCCACCTGCCCGCGATTGGGATAGCCGGACATCGGCGCGTTCATGCCTTCGGCGTAGAAGTAGGTGGTGTTGTCCACCGGGTTGACCACGAACACCGCGTTGTCGTCTCGCGACACTGCCAGGCTCGACGCCAGCGGCAAGTCACCGGCTAGCCGTGGTGCCTGGGGCCCGGCTTCGAAACCCTGGCTGATTGGCGTGCGACCTTCGCCGAGGGATGCGAGGTTGATCATCGTCACCTTGGCCGAAGCCAGTCCGCGCACGTAGGCGTAGGCCTTGGTGAACACCACTTGATAGGGTTCGGCGGAGACGTCGATTGAATGGATGCGCGCGTTGGTGGCGGCGTCGATCACTTCGGCGCGGTTTTCCAGGGTGTTGAGGGCGATGCCGAAGCGACCGTCAGCCGTGAAGCCCATCGGACCCAAGCCTTGGCTCAGCTTGATGATGCGTCGCACCGCCAGGCTGCTGGTGTCGACTACGGTGACGCTGCCGTCCTGGCCATCGGCGACGTACACCGCTTGGGACAGCGGCGAGTAGGCCACCGACAACGGGTGGGTGCCGGTCTTGAGTTGTTGGCTGATGGTCAAGGTGGCGATGTCGATAATGCTCAGGGTGCCGTCGTCGCGGTTGGTGACGAAGGCGTGGCGGCTGTCTTTGCTGAAGGCGATTTCGTGGTGACCTTTGCCGGTCGCGAGGTGTTTCAGGGTCTTGAGGCTGCGGCTGTCGATGACGGTGACGCCGGACTCCTCGGCGGTTTTGCCATTGTTGCCGACCCACAGCAGGCGCTCGTCCGGTTGCAGGGCTACGCGCACCGGGTTGTTGCCGGCAGCGACCGAGTCGATCTGTTTGAATTGTTCGCTGTCGATCACCGCTACTTCGCCGGCGGTGGGCATCGAGATGAACACGCGTTTGTTGTCTTTGGTGGTGACCCAATCCATCGGTGCTTGCTTGAGGTCGATGCGCGCCATGGTGCTGGTGATGCCGCCGACCGAGACCGATGGATCGACTACAGAGACGCTGGCATCGCGGTTCATCACCAGCAGGAAATAACTGTTCAGGTCGAGCATCGGACGTGCGCCGATGCTGGATTTGAGGAACACCCCGACCCGGGATTTGCAGCTTTGTTCACGGCCCTGGGCCTTGTCGGCGGCGACGGTTTCCGGGTCGAGCCAGGCACCGGGATTCACCCCTGACAGCGGTTGGCCGGAATTGCTGTCAGTGACGCGGAACTGCACATCGGCAAATCCGCCTTCACGCAGCACACCGTCCTCGGCCAGCGCCTGCACCTTGAAGTCCACCGCCACACCGTCACGGGCCAGCGTCTGGCCGCTCCAGGTGTCCGGCAGCGCCACCTCGCTGAGCATCGTGGGCGGCGCCGTGCGCCAGATACCCAGCCAGAGCAACACGGCGGCGACAACCAGCGCACACCCGGCAATTCTTATTGTCCTGTTCATACCGCGTCTCCCCTTACCCATCTGTGCCTGCCAAACCGGTCCCCTTGTGGGAGCGGGCTTGCTCGCGAAAGGGCCTTCACATTCACAATCGATGTCGCCTGCCCCACCGCCTTCGCGAGCAAGCCCGCTCCCACATTTGATCTCCAGTGGTCGCAGCATCTGTGCCCAACCCCACCCCACTGTGGGAGCGGGCTTGCTCGCGAAGGGGCCATCACATTCACCCTCGATGTCGCCTGACCCACCGCCTTCGCGAGCAAGCCCGCTCCCACATTCGATCGCCAGTGGGCGCAGTCCTTGTGTCCAGCCCTGCCCCCTGTGGGAGCGAGCTTGCTCGCGATGGCGTCATCCGCCTCTCCTACGGCGCCGGCGCCGGCTCCGGTTCGTTGGTCACCCGCAGCAATCCCCACAACCCGGCGGTGTTGCCGTAGGCGGCGTAGTCGCGGAACAGGTAGTCGCCCGGTATTGCGTTGCTGCCCCCGGCGCTCGGGTGCATGAAGCTGAAGTGCGCCGCTGGCAGGATGCTTTCATGGGCGCCGATGTACATCGACATCGGGTTGTAGCCGAACCGCACCGAGCCCACGCCTGGGGTGCTCATCGGATAGCCACCGGTATCGCTCTTCTCCGACTGGAACGGATTGACCGACCACACATGCCCATCCAGCTGGAAGGTCGAACCGCGACTGCCCCCGGTCGGCATCAGGATGTGGGTGCGGAACGGTTGCCCCGGTTTCACATACAGCACCGGCGTCTGCGGATCGCCGCCCACCAGCGCGTTGCTGTAGGCCATGTGCGCGTTCGGCACGTCGCCGTAACCGTTGCCGTCGGCATGCCCGAACGGTGCGTCCGGCGCCAGGCCGAAGCGGTACCACATCGGCTCGGTCTTGTAGTTGATCGCCATGCTTGAGTTGTCCTGCGGATCGGTCGGCACGCCGGCCTCCGAGGCAATACCTTCCACAGGACGACCATTGGCCCAGCGCATGTTCAGCGCCTTCTGCCAGACCATCGCAAAGTCGCGATAGGGGGTCTGCCCAGGGGCCGTGACCGTCGCCGACACTTTGCGTATGTCGTCAACCCAGGTCGCGCCGATCGGCAGGATGCTCATCGCACCACCGAGGCCTTTTTGCGGTTGCTTGATCACGTCCGCCGGGGTGAAATTCAACCCGCCGAACTCCACCGCCGTGGCGTTGATGTTGTCGACGCTGCGGCCCAGTTGCGAGATCGGCTTGCCTTCGCGCTCCAGGTGCCCCGCGTAGTACTGATACGTGCGAGTCGGGTACGCACCGCTGTTGCCGACCCGAGGTGGTACGGTCTGGATCGGGTTGGCACCGACATTGGTCCCGTCGGATTTGGTGATGTCATAGGCCAGCAATTGCGCGTGCAGGCCAACATGGCTCGACGGCCGCATCAAGTTGTTACTGAAGGTCGTAGAGCCTTCGCCACCGTTGCGATCACGCTTGACCATCCCCATCACCGAGGCCGTCTGGGTCAAGTCCGGCATCACGCTCGGCAGACGGTTTTCCAGGGTGATGTTGATGCAGTCACCGGCCGCCGCGCGCAGCACCAGCGGTTCGACTGGCACACCGGGTTTCAACTTGCCGGTGACCGGGTCGAGGTCGGATTTGCGCACGTAGAGGATCGCGGTCGGGTCATGCAACGGACCGCTTTGCCCGCCGATGGTGAAGGTCGTCCCGTCCTCGGGATCGGTCACGGTCACTTGCGGAATGCTCACCGCCCGCGAGTTGTAGACCAGCGTGCCCCCCGCCGGATTCAACGGCCCGCCCACGTGTTGACCGAGCCCCGCCGGGTCACCCATGGACAGGCCCAGCGGATTGCCGAGGATGTCGTTGGCCAGCACCGCGACAACTTCATAGTTGCGCTGCACGGTGGGCCGGGTGCCGATGCCATTGGGGTTGGCGCCGATCCGTGGGCAACTGCCGTCGAACGCCACGGTGTTGCGCATGCCCGCCGGTTTCGGGTTGTTCGGCAGTGCGAACAGGTCGTTGCGCTGGGCCGTGTAGTTGCGCATCACGCCCCAGATCCCGCTCCAGTAGCCTTCCAGGGAGGCGTCCATCGAGTACAGATAATCCCCGGTGGTCGCCGCCGAACTGGAGAGCATCGAGACCGGCGCAATGAAGCCCATCTGCTCGGAAATCCCGATCATCTGCGACGAACGCCAGCCGGAGTTGGAGCTGTTGCCGAAACCGGAACCGCTTTGCAGCCACTTCACGCCGTGCAGGGTCACGTTGTGCTCTTCTTCGTGACCGCCGGCATGCACCCGCAGCCGCACGTTGTCACCGGTATAAGTGCGCAACATCGGCGTGAACGGATCACCTGGTTCGGCGCCGCCCTTGTTGATGTGCGGCGGGAACAGTGTGGTACCGCCGGTAGGACCGGTGGCTGCAGTGACCAGGTTCGGCGCCAGGTTCATCGCCGGGATCGCACGGTCGGTGCGGCTTTGCATCGCATACGCCAGGTCGCCGCCGAGGCCGTCGGCCTGCATGCCGCGCTTGCCGTCCGGGCCGACCTTGTTCGGGTCGTACACCCGCAGGGCCAGCGGTTCATTACGGTAATTGACCACGAACATGCCAGGGTCATCCACCGAGATGGCTTGCGGGCAAGGTCGGCTTGGGCAGCCGGGCGTCAAGCCACCGCGAGCTTCGATCACCTGCTCAAGCAGGGTCTCGGCTTCCTTGCGCACCGGCGGATTGATCGAGTAGCGGAAGCTGTCGGCGGTGGCCGGGAACGCTTGTGGATTCGGCACGCCATCCGGTCCGGCGCCCACATACACACCGGCTTCATAGGCGTGCTGGAAGTCGCTGTATTCGAGGAAGAACTCGCGGAAGCTGTCGTTCTTGCCATCGCCGTCGATGTCCCCGGTGGACACCACCGCTTGCCACGACGTCGGCCCGCCATCCTGACGCGCGCCGCTGTACAACGGCTCGCCGGTTTCAGCGTGGAACCAGGTGGAACCGGCCGGTTCAGCCAGCACAGTGGCGTACAGGCCAATCTGTTGGTGAGTCGATGGGCCTAAGTGGTCGTGGGTGAAAATCGTCCCGAGACCACGGTCGACACCTTTGGCGTTCACCACCGGATCGACAAACCAGCGCTGCATCGCCGTGCGCGCCCCCACCCAGTCCGCCCGGCCATATTGACCGAAGAACGGGTGAGTCTTGGCTTTCGGGCAGGCCGGCGTGCCGTCACGCGGGTCGGTGCCTTCGCACTGGTTGAACTCGCGAATCGCGTGGATGCGTTCTTGCACGGCACCTGGAGAAAGCACGCCGTCTTCGTAGTTCCAGCCGTTGGCCGAACCGTCGGCGGCAGTCAGGTCCCATTTCGGCAGGTGAATGTGCTGGCCGATCACGTCAGTCGGCGTACGCACTTGATAGTCGTCCATCTCATAGGTGGCCGGCACCAGGTTGGTTTGCTGGTATTGCACGCAGTCGAAGGTGTTCATGCGCATCACCAGTGGCTCTGGCGGACGCTGCTTGGTAATGACAGGCCAGGCGTCTTCCCACAGGGCCAGGATGCGCGCTTGCGGGAAGTGGTAGCCGACCTTGTTGTACACCGCGTCGAACTGGATGTTCGCGGCTTTGTAGATGCGCGGACGGTCGGCGGTGAAGGTCGAGGAACCGGTGTATGACATGCCGTCGACCCGCTCGCCGCTGTTGAACTCGCCCATGCCGGCGCTGGCGGTCAGGCGTTTTTGCCGGTCGTCCATGCACGGTTCGTAGTACGGCGCACCGGCAATCGGCAACGCGCCGTTGGTGCGGAACGCCTTGGCCACGATTTGATTACCGGGCAGCAGCGCAAAGCTTGGGTGATCCTTTTTCGCGTGGAAGGCCATGGCCGCCTGTTCGACTTCGGTGCCCTCTTCCGGCATGTAGATTGGTTTGGCGCGGGTCACTTCCTTGGAGAAATCCAGCGAGGTGGTCACGGTGTGGGCCAGGCCACCTGAGGAGAAACCGTCGAGGGAATGCCGGCCCAGACCGCCGTCCCAACCACCGGACTGCGCCGGGTCGAGATTGGCCCACAGGGCTTTGCCACTGCTTTTCAGGGACTGCGCCTTGGCGGCGTCGAGCATGTCCAGCGGTGGTGTTGGCGGACGTTGCCCGACCGAACTTTCCATGCCGCCGATCCAGAATGGATAGCCAGGGTTTTTCAGGCTGCCGTCAGCGTTGCGGTTGGCTTCGCTGCGATCCACCAGGGCCAGGGAACCGATGGCTTGAGCGCCACCGCCATGGTGTTCGCCGTCATCATCGTCGTCATCGTCATCGTCATGACCAGCCACCAGGGTTTCGCCGATTTTCGGCACCACGGCAACTTTGCCCGGCATCGGCGCCATGGCTTTACCGGGTAGCGGCACGACGGCTGGAATCGGCGTCCCGGCGATAATCTCGCCATCAGGCAAGGCTCGGGCGCCTGAGGCTGGTTTGCCGCTGCGCAAGGCGTAGGGTTCGCTGTGATAACCGTCGGCGCCTTGCTGCGACACCTCAAGTTTGGTGCCTTCTTCGAACACATCGTGGACCCGCCACATGCTCCACATGCCTTGGGCGAAGTGCGGGTAGAAGTGGCAGTGATAAATCGCATCGCCGGCCACGCGGTTGCGGTTGCCCGAACCACCGTTGGCGATTTCGTAGGTGTAGCCGGCGCCCGGACCGATGCCCTGGGCGTCCACATAGTCGGAGTTATCGTCGTTCGGGTTGAACAACCACTGATGGCCGTGCAAATGGAAGATGTGCTGCTCGTGGCCGTTGTGGGTGTTGCGGAATTTGACGAAGTCGCCGATGTAGCTGTGGTTGACGTTGGACGGCTCGGACGGATACAGCGCCATCGTCGCCTTGACCCCGATCTGATCGGCACGCGGCGTTTCGCCGGGGCGAATGTTTTCCAGGCCGGCGTTGGCCGGTACGTCCACCAGCATTGCCACGTCGCCCACGGTGTGGGAACTGAGGAAGAATTCTTCATAGGCGCAGGACAGGCAATCGTGCATCGGCCCGACGCCCAAACGGTTGGCCACCACCTCGGCGCCCATGCCGCCGGAGCCGTAGTTGATCATGAACGAATCGCGGGTCGGCTCCAGCACGTGGGCCATCACCGGGTCGGCCCAATAGGCCGGGAAGGCTTGGGTGGCGGCGGTTTCATCCTGGAATTGCGAGGCGAAATCACGGAACGGTTCGAGCCGATTGGGGATCGCCGGGTTGCGTTTGCCAACGGCTTCCAGCGGATAGGTCGAGGCCGGGAAGCTACCGTCGGCGTTGCTGCCCATCACGATCGCGTCGCTCTCGCTGGAAATGATTTCATTGCCATCGACCATGCCGATGATCGGCGTGCCGGCCTTACCTTCTCGGATCCACGGCTCGCGCTGCGGGTAGCGCGCCTGGTAGTCGACAATCGGTTGGCCGGTCGGCGTGCGGCCGCTGCTGGCCAGGCGCATTTCTTCTTCGGTGACGGTGTTGCGATAGGTGCGGCCGCCCTTGGGCACCACCACCACTTCGCCGAACAGACCGTTGGCGACGTTGCCTGCATCGCCTTCACCACCGAATGTCGCGCCACGACTGCTGGCAGCGAATGCGCCTTCGCGCTCGGCGTACAAGGTGTAGGAACGGCTGGCGCCGGGGGCGATCAGGCTGTTGGCGTTGCGCCCGGTGTAAGAGGCGATGTCGTCGATGCTGGTGACCGCCTGCATGCCGTTGACCTGGAAGCCGACGTGGCGGTCGGTGACTTGTTCGTCGACCTTGAAATCATCGACATTGCCGATTTCGCCCTCCTCTTCTTCCCCGCTTTCATGGCTGCCGGGATTGGCCTGATAGGCCAGCAGGTTTTGCAGGTTGATGGTCAGGCAATCACCGGCGGCGACGCGCAGCACCAGCGGACGCGGACGCTTGTCGGGCCGCAGCGAAACCTTGCCCGGCACCGCCGAACCACCCTGGGCCAGGGAGCGATCATGGTCGTCGACCACATCGCGACGCAGGGCGAACATCATGCCGTTGGCGTTCTGTGCACCGAGGCGGTTGAACATCAGCGGCTGATCGAACGCCACGACGTTCGCTACCAGATTGCGCTCGCAGCGCACGGCGGCTTCAGCCAGCTGCAGGCCAAACATCGGCGCTAAAAACAGCAGCAGGTTAACCAGGTGATGAGCGTGTGGTATGCCGGTCATGATCACGGGCCTCGCTTTGGGTGCTCACAGGAATAATTCTCGACAACTCCGGTTGAGCAATCCGCATGCCATAAATAATTTGTCGGTTTATCAACAACTTAAAGTTACGAGTTAATCAATCGGGGGAAATAACCCACCCCCATTCCCCACTTTCCAACCACGTTTGGCGACTATTTCCCCTGTAGCAGCTGCCGAGCTCCGGCGAGTCTGCGTTCGGCGGCGAAGCCGTCGTGAGATCAGGCGGCGCGGTGTCTCAGGTCAAACGTGTGCTAAGGGTTTGCGACGGCTTTGCCGCCGAACGCAGCCTCGCCAGGCTCGGCAGCTGCTACGGGGTACCCGGTTTGCCCCACATTTGGGGCAACCTGCCCCACGACCGTCGATCACAACGGCGCATCCACGGCCAGGCCCTGCAAGCGTCGGTATTGGCGCAAGACACTGGGCACGTAACGCTGGGTTTCGGCGAACGGCGGGATCACCCCGCCACGGCTGAGCACCGCTTGCGGCCCGGCGTTGTAGGCCGCCACGGCGAGGCTGATGTCGTTGTCGAACAAGGTCAGCAAACGCTTGAGATAACGCGCGCCGCCCTGGATGTTGGCCTTGGGGTCATAGACGTCGTTCACCCCCAGTTCCCGGGCGGTGTCGGGCATCAATTGCATCAACCCGCCGGCGCCTTTGGCGGAGGTCGCGTCGGCGTTGTAGTGCGACTCGGCCTGGATCACCGCGTGCAGCAGCGCCGCCGGCAATTGATTGGCCGTGGCCGCTGCCGAAACCAGCTCGGCATAGGGCTGGCGGGCGATCATTTGTGGTTGCTGATCCATGCTCAGCTGGGCGGTTTCGGGCTCGTGAATTACCCGTTCATAGTGCCGTCCGGGACGGTGGACATTGGACAGAACGTAGCTGCCCTTGGAGTCCATGGAAACGAAGACATCGGCCTGGGCGATGCCGGTCAGCAGCAGCGTGCCGAGCAGTCCTGCGGTGAGATTTTTCATGTTTCATACCTCCCCTGGCCGGCCCCGAAAAACGGGGCTTTTGCCCCAATGGCCGGTAGTCAACCAGCCATACGCAAGCACTGTGCCGTCGGCGCCAAGGCCCGGATCACAAGGGGTCCAGCGGTATCGCCAAACGTGAGCATGGCAATTGCATAAGCCTTCTCAGCGACTCTGCTGCCGACTGGATGAGGTCATCATGAATCAGCGTCTGTGTTCCGCCCCGCGTTCCCAAAGCGGGTTCACCTTGCTCGAATTGTTGGTGGTGTTGGTGGTGCTTGGCCTGTTGGCCGGCATCGTCGCGCCGAAGTATTTCGCCCAGCTCGGGCGCTCGGAAGTGAAGGTCGCCAAGGCGCAGATCGAAGGCCTGAGCAAGGCACTCGATCTGTACCGTTTGGAGGTCGGCCACTACCCGTCCACCGAGCAGGGTTTGCAGGCGCTGGTCACCGCGCCCAGCGATGAAACCCGCTGGACTGGCCCGTACTTGCAGAAAAAACTGCCCCAAGACCCGTGGGGCCGTAACTACAACTACCGCTACCCCGGGGAAAACAGCGAGTACGACTTGCTGTCGATGGGCAAGGACGGACAACCCGGCGGCGAAGGCGAAAACGCTGAAGTCACTAACTGGCAATGACCGGAGCGACGCCCATGCGCTTTCATCTCAAGGCTGTCGGCAAGGCCGGCGTGGTCTCGATGACCGTCGAAGCCCCCGGCCATAGCGAAGCCCGACGCATCGTCGAAGACCAGGGCTTGCGCGTGGTCAGCCTGCAGGCCGAGCGGCACTGGCGGGCCTTGCGCCTGCGCCAGCGCGAGACCTTCAACCTGGTGCTGTTCAGCCAGGAGCTGACCACGTTGCTGAACGCCGGCCTGCCGTTGATCGACGCGCTGGAAAGCCTGGCGGAAAAGGAAAGCGCGCCCCAGGCCCGCAAGACCCTGAGCGAGCTGGTGCGCCTGCTGTATGAGGGCAAATCGTTCTCCCAGGCGCTGGGCCAGTTGTCGGCGGTGTTCCCGCCGCTCTACGTGGCGCTGGTGCAGTCCAGCGAGAAGACAGGCGCCGTGGGCGAGGCGCTCGGGCGCTACGTCAGCTATCGCCAACGCATGGACGAGGTTCGGCAGAAGATCATCAGCGCCTCGATCTACCCGCTGCTGCTGTTGATTGTCGGCGGTGGCGTGGTGCTGTTTCTGATGGGCTATGTGGTGCCGCGCTTCAGCCTGGTGTTCGAAGGCCTAGGTTCGAACCTGCCCTGGATGTCGCAGGTCCTGATGACCAGCGGCATGTTCCTGCACACGCACCAGATGGAATTTTTCGGCTCGCTGGCAGCGATCATCGTCGCCCTCGCCTTCCTCCAGCGCCAACCGGCCTTTCGTCGGGGCGTGGACCGCTTGATCGAAAAACTCCCGGCAGTGCATCAGCGGATCTTCATGTACGAACTGGCGCGCTTCTACCGTTCCCTGGGGATTCTGCTGCAGGGCGGGATACCGCTCGTCACCGCCATGGGCATGGTCCGCGGCCTGCTCACCGTCGCCTCGCGCACACGCCTGGACCAGGCCTGCGAACGGGTGCGCGAAGGTCAGTCGCTGTCCACCGCGCTGGAACTCAACCATTTGGTGACCCCGGTCTCCCTGCGTTTGCTGCGTGCGGGCGAGCAGTCCGGCAACCTCGGGCAAATGATGGAACGCAGCGCCGACTTCTACGACGAAGAAATCAGCCGCTGGCTCGAGTGGTTCGTGCGCCTGTTCGAACCGTTGCTGATGACCTTCATCGGCCTGCTGATCGGGGTCATCGTGATCCTGATGTACATGCCGATTTTCGAACTGGCTTCGAGTATTCACTGACCCTCTGGAACGGGTCGAGCACTACCGTGCATCGGTCATTAACGTCTCGAATGAATAAATCGGAACGCTGATGTGTTTACGAACTGAATCAGGCAGCACGTTGCAGTGTTCATCAACGTTCCAACTTGAATAAAAAGACGGAGAACGACATGCACATCAACAAGCTTTTACTTGCAGTAGCTATTGGCGCAGTTCTGTCGGCGTCTACCGTTCTGATTCCGGACAGCCTGTCCGGTGTGTCGAGCGCACAAGCCAAGGATGGTGGCAGTGGCGGCGGTGGCTCCGGTGGTGGGGGCGGCGGTTCCGGCGGCGGTGGCGGAGGTTCTGGCGGCGGTGGCGGTTCGGGCGGTGGCGGCGGAGGTTCTGGCGGCGGTGGTGGCTCGGGCGGTGGTGGCGGCGGATCTGGTGGTGGATCTGGCGGCGGTGGCAGCGGCAATGGCGGCAGTCACGGCGGCAATGGCAGTAGTGGCAACGGTGGAAACAGCAGCGGTCACAGCGGCAGCGACCATGGATCGGGGCAAGCCGGCAATGCCTCAAACTCCGGACGCAGCGGCACCCATGCCGAGCGTGGGGATGATCATGGGGTTCATCGCTCGGGTGAGCTGGGTGACGACCATGGCGTGCATCGTTCGGGCGAACTGGGTGACGACCACGGCGTGCATCGCTCGGGTGAACTGGGTGATGACCACGGCGTGCATCGTTCGGGTGAACTGGGTGACGACCACGGCGTGCATCGCTCGGGTGAACTAGGCGATGACCATGGCGTGCATCGCGCCGGTGAACTGGGCGACAACCGTGGCGTGCATGCGGTTGGCCAGGTAGCCGATGACCGTGGCGTTCACGTCGGCGGCGAACCGGGCGACGACAAACGGGCTAACTGACCTGCACAAATCCCCTGTGGGAGCGGGCTTGCTCGCGATAGCGGAGTGTCAGCCACATCAATGCTGACTGACCCACCGCTATCGCGAGCAAGCTCGCTCCCACAGGGACCGTGTGAACCGTAAATCCGCGCTACAACCCACCCTCCCGCTGATCCAACCGCTCGCGCAAAAACTCGATAAACGCCTGCACCGGCCGCGATCCTTGGCGATGCTGCGGGTACACCGCCGATAACGTCAGCGGCTCAGGCCGAAAATCCTCCAGCACCGGCACCAGCCGCCCGTCCTTCAACGCCGCGCCGACAATAAACGTCGGCAGGTAGGTAATCCCCATCCCTGCAATCGCCGCATCCTTGAGCAACTCCCCGTTATTCACGCGCATCCGCCCGGTGACATTCACCGTCAACGGCTTGCCCTGCCCTTCAAACCGCCACTGCACCTGCCGCCCATGCCCATACGGCAGACAGTCGTGTTTGAGCAAGTCTTCGGGTTTGTCCGGGGTGCCGTGCTCGGCCAGGTACGCCGGGCTGGCGCAGTACACGCGCTGGATCGAGGCGATGCGCCGGGCAATCAGCGTCGAGTCTTCCAGCACGCCGATGCGCAACGCCAGGTCGTAGCCCTCACCGAGCAAATCCACCGGCCGGTCGCTGAGGTCGACTTCCACGGTGACGTCGCGGTAGCGCTGCAAAAACTCCGGCAGCAAACACCCCAAATGCGCCAGCGCGAACGACAGCGGCGCGCTCAGGCGAATCGTCCCCCGAGGTTCGGTGGTCTGGCCGGCGATGCCCTGCTCCACTTGCTCGACTTCGCTGAGCAGACGCAAGGCTGACTCATAGTAGCTCTGGCCTAGTGGCGTGACGTCGAGGCGCCGGGTCGAGCGATTGAGCAAACGCACGCCGAGGCGTTCTTCCAGTTGCATCAATCGACGGCTGACGAATTGCTTGGACAGGCCCAATTGGTCGGCTGCCGCAGTGAAGCTGCCGGAGTCCATGACCTGGCAAAAAATACGCATATCTTCGAACGGGTTCATTGTCACGCCCTGGTTGACAGTCAAACACTTTATAGCCGCTTTTTCCGATTCTGGCACCCCATTAATCTGTGTCCATGGTGCAGCGACAGCCGCTGCCGCCGAACCCAAGCCGCTTTCATAATTAAAAAGGATTTACACCATGAACCTCGTCAAAAAGACCCTGACCGCTTCCCTCCTCGCCCTCGCCGTTGGCAACGCTTTCGCTGCTGGCAGCCCTGGCGTTGAACACAGCACCCAGGCCTTCCTCGAAGCCCTCGCTGCTGGCGGTGGCAAACCCCTCGAACAGCTGAGCCCCAAGGATGCCCGTGCGGTGCTGACCGGTGCGCAGAACTCGGTGAAAGTGGATCTGTCGGGTGTGGAAGTCAGCGAGCGTGCGATCAAGGTCGGCGAGCAAAGCATCAACCTGAAAATCGTGCGTCCGGCCAAGGTCAAGGGTGAGTTGCCGGTGTTCATGTTCTTCCACGGTGGCGGCTGGGTGTTGGGCGATTACCCGACTCACCAACGCTTGATTCATGACCTGGTGGTGGGCTCCGGCGCGGTGGCGGTGTATGTCGATTACACGCCGTCCCCGGAAGCGCAGTACCCGACCGCGATCAACCAGGCGTATGCCGCGACTCGTTGGGTCGCCGAGCACGGCAAGGAAATCGGCGTCGATGGCAAGCGCCTGGCGGTGGCTGGCAACAGTGTCGGCGGCAACATGGCGGCAGTCGTGGCGTTGATGGCCAAGGAACAGAAAACCCCGGCGCTGCGCTTTCAGTTGCTGATGTGGCCGGTGACCAACGCGCAGTTCGACACCGGGTCGTACCAGCAATTTGCCGAAGGGCATTTCCTGACCAAGGGCATGATGAGTTGGTTCTGGGACAACTACACCACCGACGCTGGCCAACGTGCGCAGATCCACGCCTCGCCGTTGCAGGCCAGCACCGAACAGCTCAAAGGCTTGCCGGCAGCACTGGTGCAAACCGCCGAGTTCGACGTGTTGCGTGACGAAGGTGAGGCCTATGCCCGTCATCTGGATGCGGCGGGTGTGCCGGTGACGGCGGTGCGTTACAACGGGATGATCCATGACTTTGGCTTGTTGAATCCGCTGAGTCAGATTCCTGAAGTGAAAGCGGCGGTGCGGCAAGCGGCGCTGGAACTGAAAACTCATCTGAAGTAGCAGCTGCCGAGCACCGCGAGGCTGCGTCCGGCGGCGAAGCCGTCGTAAACCAGACAGTGCGGTTTTTCAGATAAACCGCGGTGGCTGGATTGACGACGGCTTCGCCGCCGGACGCAGCCTCGCGGTGCTCGACAGCTGCTACGAGAGCTCGTAGCGATCTCACTTTCATCCGGAGTTCCGCCATGTCCTTTGTCTACGACCATCCCCTGTCCTGGAGCGCCCTGTTGCTGGTGATCGACGCCCTGCTCTGGCACCTCGCGCCATTGCAGAAACGCGTGATCCGCATTGGCCTGCGCCTGGCGCTGTTCATGATCTTCAGCGCGGTGATCATCAACGCTGGTGTCAGCCCGTTGCAGGCGCCGCTGTTTGCCGACGATCGCGTGGCGCAGCTCGGGGCCACAGCGCTGGGGATTATCTGGTGGCTGTACGCCGCGCGGGTGCTGACCGAAGTCATCGGCCTGGTGCTGATGCGTCGCATCGGCCACAGCGGGCGCTTGTTGCAGGACGTCATCGGTGCGTTGGTGTTTCTGGTGGCGATCGTCGCGGCGGCCGGTTATGTGCTGGAGCTGCCGGTCAAGGGCTTGCTGGCGACGTCCGGGGTGGTGGCGATAGTGGTCGGTCTGGCGTTGCAAAGCACCTTGAGCGATGTGTTTTCCGGGATCGTACTCAACACCACCAAGCCGTATCAGGTGGATGATTTGGTGGTGATCGACGGCGTTGAAGGCAAGGTGCTCGACATCGATTGGCGCGCCACGCATTTGCTCACCAGCGCCGGCACCATGGCGGTGGTGCCGAACTCGGTGGCGGCCAAGGCGAAGATCGTCAACCTGAGCCGGCCAAACAACATGCACGGCGTGTCGATCAGCATTCAGGTGCCGAATCATATTCGTCCGCGTCGGGTGCTGGATGCGCTGGATCGTACGCTTCAGGGCAGCAGCACGTTGCTGCTGAACCCGGCGCCGAAAGCCGTGCTGAAAGAGGCTGGCGAAACCATGTCCATCTACGTGGCCAGCGGGTTTATCGCGGAACTGAGCAAAAAAGGTGACGTGCGCAATCAACTGTTCGACTTGGCCCATCGGCATCTGGAAGCGGCAGGGATTTCCCGGCAGCTCGATGGCGTGATCGAGCCATCGACCCGCGCTCGGGCATTGCTGGACGAGGTGAAAATCTTCCGTTCCCTGAGCGAGGATGAACGTGATCGACTGGCGCAAGCTATGGTCCCGCAGCAGTACACGGCGGGTCAGGTGGTGCTGGAATTGAATGAAGTGCCAGACAGCCTCTTCGTGATCGCGACCGGCGTGGTCAGCGCCACCGTGCCCGATGGCACCGGGCAAACCGAAGCCGGGCGCATGGGGCCGAGTGAAGTCATGGGCGAACAGAGCATCCTCACCGACACACCTTCACAGGCCAGCTTTACGGCGCTGACGTCGTGCATCATTTACCGGATCGACAAGTCCCTGACCCGCGATTGCATGGCGCAGCGTGGTGAGGTTGGACGGGCGTTGAACAAATTACAGGCGGTGCGGCAGCAGAACAGTCGGCTGGCGTTGATGGCCGTGCCGGCGCCGGTCAAGAAAGGTGGTTTTCTGGGGTGGCTACAAAAACGCTGATGCACCAACAAAACGCCCCCGTAGCAGCTGCCGAGCACCGCGAGGCTGCGTTCGGCGGCGAAGCCGTCGTAAAACCAGTCGCTGCGGTGTTTCAGGTAAACCGAGGTGGCAGGACTGACGACGGCTTCGCCGCCGAACGCAGCCTCGCAGGCTCGGCAGCTGCTACGGGATTTGGTCAGATAGAAAAATACCCGCACATTGGCGGGTATTTTTTTATGCGTGGAGACTTACTTGGCGGTCAACACCGAATAGCTGTTCATCAGGTTGCGATAGTTCGGAATGCGCGGCGACAGCAGGTTGGCCAGGCCTTCCATGTCGTTGCGCCAGTCGCCTTGCAGCTCGCAGGCCACGGAGAACCAGTTCACCAGTTGTGCACCGGCCGCCGACATGCGCGCCCAAGCAGCTTGTTGCACGGTTTCGTTGAAGGTGCCCGAAGCATCGGTCACCACGAACACTTCAAACCCTTCAGCCAGGGCCGACAAGGTTGGGAAGGTCACGCACACGTCAGTCACCACACCGGCAATGATCAGTTGCTTGCGGCCGGTAGCCTTGACGGCTTTGACGAAGTCTTCGTTGTCCCAGGCGTTGATCTGGCCTGGACGCGGGATGTACGGCGCGTCCGGGAACAGTTCTTTGAGCTCAGGCACCATCGGGCCGTTCGGGCCGTTTTCGAAGCTGGTGGTGAGGATGGTCGGCAGTTTGAAGAACTTGGCCAGGTCCCCGAGGGCCAGTACGTTGTTCTTGAATTCGTTGGGCGAGAAATCCTGCACCAACGAGATCAGGCCGGTCTGGTGGTCAACCAACAGTACAACGGCGTCGTCTTTGTTCAGGCGTTTGTACGGAACGTTGCTCATGTGAAACTCCTCGGTAGTGGGATGGTGCCAATAGCGCCGGCATGTTGGGCCGGCGCTTTTTTATGATCTTCAGAAGGCGAAGCACGAGCAGCCAAAGGCGCCCCAGAAACCCGCAAAATCGCTGACCGGCGCATTCGACAGGCGCGCCTTTTCATGGCTGTGGGAGTGCACGCCACACGGCCCGCTGCAATGGTGAACCTGGGCCTGCATCGGCGACGTCGGGCGCCAGTGGCCAGGGACTTTCACCACTGGCGACCAGTCCGGCAGCACCGGCACGCTGGCCGGGCCGAGTTTCTCGAAGTCACCGGCGGCATACACCACTTTGCCGCCGACCACGGTCAACACGGACTCGATCCACTTGATCGCTTCCTCGTCCACGCTGAAGAAGTCAGCGCTGAGGGCGGCGACGTCAGCCAATTGCCCAATCTTGATCTGGCCTTTCTTGCCCTGTTCGGACGAGAACCAGGCGCTGCCGTGGGTGAACAGCTCCAGGGCGGTCAGTCGCGACAAACCTTCAGCGTGCAATTCCAGACCACCGACGGTACGGCCGCTGACCATCCAGTACAGCGAGGTCCAAGGATTGTAGCTGGACACCCGCGTAGCGTCGGTGCCGGCGCCGACCGGTACACCCTCGGCCAACATGCGCTTGATCGGCGGCGTGGCTTCGGCGGCTTTGGCGCCATAGCGCTCGACGAAATACTCGCCCTGGAACGCCATCCGGTCCTGGATCGCAATGCCACCGCCCAGCGCCCTCACCCGCTCGATGTTCTGCGGGGTGATGGTTTCGGCGTGGTCGAAAAACCACGGCAAACCGTTGAACGGAATGTCGCGATTGACCTTCTCGAACACGTCGAGCATGCGGCTGATGGATTCGTTGTAAGTGGCGTGCAAACGGAACGGCCAGCGCTGTTCCACCAAGTGGCGCACCACCGGTTCCAGCTCGTCTTCCATGGTTTGCGGCAAGTCCGGGCGCGGTTCGAGGAAGTCCTCGAAATCCGCCGCCGAGAACACCAGCATCTCGCCGGCGCCGTTGTGCCGCAGGTAGTCGTCGCCCTGATGCAGGGTCACGCTCGACGTCCAGTTCTTGAAGTCGCTGAGTTCTTCTTTCGGCTTCTGGGTGAACAGGTTGTAGGCGATGCGGATGGTCAGTTGTTGGTCCTTCGCCAACTGCTCGATCACCTGGTAATCGTCCGGATAGTTCTGGAAACCGCCGCCAGCATCGATGGCGCTGGTCAGGCCGAGGCGATTGAGTTCGCGCATGAACTGGCGGGTCGAGTTGACCTGATATTCCAGAGGCAGCTTCGGCCCTTTGGCCAGGGTCGAGTAGAGGATCATCGCGTTCGGACGCGCGACCAGCATGCCGGTCGGGTTGCCATTTGCATCCCGCACGATTTCGCCGCCCGGCGGGTTTGGCGTGTCGCGGGTGTAGCCGGCAACCCGCAGCGCCGCGCGGTTGAGCAAGGCACGGTCATACAAGTGCAGGACGAACACCGGGGTGTCTGGCGCGGCCTGGTTCAACTCTTCCAGGGTCGGCATGCGTTTTTCAGCGAACTGGAATTCATTCCAGCCGCCCACCACACGCACCCATTGCGGGGTCGGCGTGCGGTCGGCCTGATCCTTGAGCATGCGCAGGGCATCAACCAGCGAAGGCACGCCTTCCCAGCGCAGTTCGAGGTTGTAATTGAGGCCGCCACGGATCAGGTGCAGGTGCGAGTCGTTGAGGCCGGGGATGACGCAGCGGCCCTTGAGGTCGATGACCTGGGTGCCCGAGCCGCGCAGGGCCATGGCTTCGCCGTCATTGCCGACCGCGACAAAGCGCCCGTCCTTGATCGCGACCGCACTGGCCAGAGGGTTTTCGCGGTCAACGGTATGGAATTGGCCATTGAATAGAATCAGATCGGCGTTCATCGCGTTTCCTTCGTCGCAGGGGAATGAGAAAGCCAGGGCGCGAACAATCGGGTCGCCCTGGGCATGAACAGGTACACCACCGACACCACGATGGTCACGGTGATCAGGAACGTGGCGAGCACGTAATTGGACAGGATGGGGTGGAGCTTGAGCAGCGGCCCCCAGAGCAGCGGCACCAGCAAGGTGTGCGGCAGAATCACCAGCAACGTCACCACGGCTTGCTTCCAGCGCGGTGGCGGTGGCGAAGCGGCATCGGCGGTTGGCGCAAACCAGAATTCATTGACCGGGTTGACCTCGGTCTGGTCGCCGTCGGCCAGCATCGGCGTGGCTTCGTTGACCAATTCAAGGCGCTGCGGCGAATCCAGCCAGTGTTGCATCGCCTCGGTGGAGCAAAAACGCAGCACGCAGGTGTACATGTCGAGGCCGGCGTTTTTGCCGCGCATCACGTCCACGCCCAAATGCCCTTCCTGCTGCCCGGCGATCGTCACGATGTTGCGCAACCAGGCTTCATACGGTGCTTCAAAACCGGCCTTGACCCGGTGCTTGATGATGAGGGTCACGATCTCATCGAAACCCGGCCGCGTGGTGGCAGCGGTGGTGAAAGACTCAGGCATAACGCAAAACTCCGGCGAATCGATGATTGAGCGCCAACCGTCCAGGCCCGGCGATAAGGATGCTGGTGAACACAATCAACAGCAGCCAGCCGAACTGTCCTTCGAACAGGCTCCATTGCGGATGCACGATCACCAGCGCCACTAACAGCACCACCAGAATAGGCAAACACGCCAGACGCACCAGCACCCCGGCGACGATCAGCAGCGGGCACAGCACTTCGGCGAAAATCGCCAGGATCAGCGTGAGGTTGGCGCCGAGGTGGAACGGGTCTTCGATCTGTTGAAGTTGCTCGGTGTAATTCAGCAGCTTGGGCAAGCCGTGGACCCACAGCAGAAACAGCCCACCGCTGACCCGCAAAAACAGCAGCCCCAGGTCCCGCGACCGTTCATCCCAGCCCGATGCATTCATGGCCCGTCCATCCCATTGAAAAATCACCGGCATGGCTTCGCCGGCACTTGATCCGATAGTGCCGGGGTCAGGCGAGGGAAAATTGGATGTACGTGCTCTTTTTGCGGATGGGCCTGGATCCAGCATCCACCGCCGATGCCTTGCCGAGCGCAATTCCCTGTGGGAGCGGGCTTGCTCGCGAAAGCGGTCTGCCAGTCGATAGTGATGGTGACTGACACACCGCCTTCGCGAGCAAGCCCGCTCCCACAAGGGATCTCTGTGGCTGCTGGTAAGCAAAGAGCCGCAATCCTACCCCGCCAGGACAGCGGCTAAATGCCACCTATACTCCAACCACCTAACCGCAATGGATCTGCGCTTCCAACAATAAAAAGCAGAGGTGGAACATGGTCTGGCAGCAAATCTACGACCCGTTCGGCAACCCGGTGTTATCAACCGTCATGGCAGCAGTGCCGGTGGTGGTGATGCTGGCCTCCCTGGCGTTTTTTCATATCAAGGCGCACATGGCGGCACTGCTGGCCCTGGCCTCGGCCTTGCTGATCGCCATTTTCGTCTTCGGCATGCCGGCGAACATGGCGGGCACGGCGGCGTTATTCGGTGCGGCCAACGGGCTGCTACCGATTGGCTGGATCGTGCTCAACATCATCTTCCTGCACCGCCTGACCACCGAGAACGGTTCGTTCAAGGTGCTGCAGGATTCGCTGGCGCGCATCACCGACGACCGGCGTCTGCAATTGCTGTTGATCGCCTTCTGCTTCGGTGCGTTCTTTGAAGGCGCGGCCGGGTTCGGCACGCCGGTGGCGGTGACCGGGGCGATTCTGATCGGCCTCGGCTTCTCGCCTCTGGCTGCGTCCGGCCTGGCGCTGATCGCCAACACCGCGCCAGTAGCCTTCGGCGCCCTCGGCACACCGATCATCACCCTGGCCAAAGTCACCGGGCTGGATGAAATGGAGCTGTCGATGATGGTCGGCCGGCAACTGCCGTTCTTCTCGGTGCTGGTGCCGTTCTGGTTGATCTGGGCGTTCGCCGGTTGGCGCAAGATGCTGGAAATCTGGCCGGCGATTCTGGTGGCCGGGGTCAGTTTCGCGGTGCCGCAATTCATCGTCTCCAACTACCACGGGCCGATGCTGGTGGACGTGATCGCCGCATTGATTTCCATGGCCTGCCTGACCGGTTTCCTCAAGGTCTGGAAACCCGCCACCGTGCATACCTCAGCCGCGCTTTCCGGACGCGTCGACAACTCGAAAATCGACCCCGAGCATGAGCAAAAACCCGAGGCCAGTGCGACGTTTGCCAGCGATGCCAAACCGGCGGTCATGCGCGCGTGGATGCCGTGGATCATCCTCACGGTCTTCGTGTTCGCCTGGGGCACCCAGGGCTTCAAGAACCTGTTCGATACCCGCGCCGTCATTGATCCACAAACCCACGCCGCCACGCTCGACCCGCAGGGCAAGCCGTTGCGTGAGGCAAATCCGATCTTCTCCCCGGCACTGACTTTCACCACCCTGCACCAGCAGGTCGAAAAAGTGCCGCCCGTGGTGCCGACGCCAAAAACCGAAGACGCGATCTACAAATTCACCTGGTTCACCGCGACCGGCAGCGGCATCTTTTTCGCGGCGATCCTCGGCGGTTTGCTGATGGGTTATTCGATTCCGCAACTGGCGCGCCAATACCTGCGAACCTTGTGGGTGGTGCGTTTTTCGCTGATCACCATTGCCGCAATGCTTGCCTTGGGCTATCTGACGCGCTATTCGGGACTGGACGCGACCATGGGCCTGGCGTTCGCCGCCACCGGGATTTTCTACCCGATGTTCGGCACCCTGCTCGGCTGGCTCGGCGTCGCGTTGACGGGCTCGGATACCGCCTCCAACGTGCTGTTCGGCGGCTTGCAACGGGTGACCTCCGAACAACTGGGGATCAGCCCGGTATTGATGGCCGCCGCCAACAGTTCCGGCGGGGTCATGGGCAAAATGGTCGACGCCCAGTCCATCGTGGTCGCCTCCACCGCTACCCGCTGGTATGGGCATGAAGGGGAGATTCTGCGCTATGTGTTCTTCCACTCCATCGTGCTGGCGATACTGGTCGGCGGATTGGTGACGTTGCAGGCATATGTGGCGCCGTTCAGCCATATGGTGGTTGGTGGGCATTGAATTAGCGCCGCTCAACCAAGGGAGAACACTGTCCTTGTGGCGAGGGAGCTTGCTCCCGCTCGGCTGCGAAGCAGTCGTAAAACCATCGCCTGCGGTTTGTCTGTTACACCGCAGTGCAGGTTTTGGGGCCGCTTCGCGACCCAGCGGGAGCAAGCTCCCTCGCCACAGGTTCTATGTGCACCGGGCCATTTATCAGTGCGACCGGGAACCTTCCCCCGCCGCCGTTGATTACTTGATAATCGACTAAGCTTAAAAGACTGAGCCCGTACACTTGGCACATCAATTGGTCCACTCAGTCCCCCCGAACAAACGTCCACCCGTATCCCGTATAGAATGCTAAATTTCTCCGCCATCCGGTTCGCGTTGATTTAATACAAGTAATTGATCGCGTCCTGCTATTGATTCACGAAGCAGGCACAAGCCTATTTATTTTGTAGCGGCGTCAGGCCGTCGCTTTCCAAGGCATATGCATGACAACTTCATCCGACCCAAAGTCCACCGTTACCGATTCACCGCAGCATCCCTTTCACCCACTCGATTTTGGTGTCGTGGGTATTGGCGCGTCCGCCGGTGGACTGCAAGCGATCAAGTTGTTTTTCGACAACATGCCCCAGGACAACGGCATGGCGTTCGTGATCATTCTTCACCTGTCGCCGGATCACGAAAGCATTGCCGACAAGATCATCCAGGAATCGACGCACATGCCGGTCCTGCAGGTCACCGAAACCGTGCCCATCGAACGTAATCATGTGTATGTGATTTCTCCGGCGCACCGGCTGACCATGAATGACGGTTACCTTGAGGTCAGCCCGTCCGACCCGCGCCTGGGTCGGACCTCAGCCATCGATCTGTTCTTCCGTAACCTGGCCGATGTACACCGTGAACGGGCCTTTTGCCTGGTGTTGTCCGGCACAGGCTCCGATGGCGCCGTCGGTTTGTCGCGAATCAAGGAACAGGGCGGCGTGACCCTGGCCCAGGCGCCGGAAGACGCCGAGTTCGACGGCATGCCCCGGGCTGCCATCGAAACGCAAATGGTCGACCTGATTTTGCCCGTGGTGGAAATGCCGCAAAAACTGCTGGAGTTGTGGCGCAATGCCAAGTCCATCACCCTGCCCACGGCCAACGATCCCGACCTGCAAAGCTTCGCCTCGGTCGATGAGCGTGAAGCCGCGACCGCCGAACAATTGCTGCACAGCATCCTGATCCAGTTGCGCGCTGGCACCGGCCATGACTTCAAGCACTACAAGCGCGCCACCGTGCTGCGCCGCATCGAACGGCGCATGCAGGTCACGGCGCAGCCCGACCTGGCCGCTTATTACCACTACCTGCAAAACAGCCCCGAAGAAACCAAGGCACTGTTGGCCGACATGCTGATCGGCGTGACCAACTTCTTCCGCGACCGCGAGGCCTTTGAAGCGCTGGAACGGGACGTGGTGCCGCAACTGGTCAGCGCTGCCATCTCGGCCCATCCCGACAAAGAAGAAATCCGCGTCTGGTCGGCGGGCTGCTCCACCGGCGAGGAAGTCTACAGCCTGGCCATGCTGCTCAGCGATCAGATGCAACTGGACGCCAGTCAGGCCACATTGCAGTTGTTCGCCACCGACATCGACGAGCGCGCCATCAGCGTCGGCCGCAGCGGGCTGTACCCGCAAGCGATCATCACCGATGTGCCGCCGACTCGACTGCGGCATTACTTCAGCAAGGAAGACCTGCATTACCGGATTCGCAAAGAGCTGCGCGAAAAGGTCTTGTTTGCCAAGCACAGCCTGTTGTCCGATCCACCGTTCTCGCACATGGACCTGATCGTCTGTCGCAACCTGCTGATTTATCTGGATCGCGAGGTCCAGCGCGAGATCCTGCAAATGTTCCACTTTGCCCTGCGTCCTGGCGGCTTCCTGTTCCTCGGCACGTCCGAGAGCGCGGACGCCTGCCACGACCTGTTTGCTCCAGTGGACAAGCGTAACCGGATCTTCCGGGCCAAGACTGGCGCCGGCAACAGCCGCCGTCCCCCAGCGATGCCCCGTGGAGGCTACGTGCGCACCGACATTTCCCAACCGGTCCCGCAGAGCAGTACACCGCGCAAACTGTCGTTTGCCGACATCCATCAACGCGCCCTGGAACACTCCGCACCGCCGAGCATGATCGTCGACGCGAATGCCGACATCCTGCACATGAGCGAAAGTTCGGGGCGTTTCCTGCGGCACGTCGGCGGCGAGCTATCACGCAACTTGCTGACGCTGATTATTCCGGATCTGCGCCTGGAAGTGCGCACCACGCTGTTCCAGGCGCAACAAAGCAGTCAGGTGGTGAAGTCTCGGGCGGTGGTGATCAAACGCGAGGATCGCACCTTTAAAGTCGACCTTTTGGCCCATCCTTACCGCGACGAAGAATCGGACAGCGAATTCGTTTTGGTGATTTTCGAGGAAGTCGAAGTCGGCGCTGCCGAAGTCGCTACCGGTATCGCGCTGCAATCGGAAAACCAGGTGCTTTCCAACCTTGAGCGGGAACTGCAACGCACCAAGTTGCAGTTGCAGGACACCATCGAACAATCGGAAGTCTCCAGCGAAGAGCTCAAGGCTTCCAACGAAGAAATGCAGGCGATCAACGAAGAACTGCGCTCGGCCACCGAAGAGCTGGAAACCAGCAAGGAAGAGCTGCAGTCGATCAACGAAGAGTTATTGACCGTCAACTTCGAGCTGAAAACCAAAGTCGAAGAAACCGACAAGATCAACGACTACCTGACCAACCTGATCGCCTCCACCGATATCGCCACGGTGTTCGTCGACAGCAAACTGCGCATCAAGTGGTTCACGCCCCGGGCTACCGACATCTTCAGCATGTTGCCGGTGGACACCGGACGCTCGTTGCTCGACATCACCCATCGCCTCGATTACGAAGATCTGGCAGGTGACGCGGCGCTGGTGTTCGAGTCCTTGAACATGATCGAGCGTGAAGTCAGCAGCACCGACAACCGTTGGTACATCGCCCGGATCCTGCCCTACCGCTCCAGCGAAAATCATATCGACGGCACGGTGCTGACCTTCATCGACATCACCAAGCGCCGCGCCGCCGAAGAAGAGCTGCGCATGGGCCAGGAACGCATGCGCCTGCACGACGAGCAAAACCAGGAACTGTCCGACATCAAGAGCAGCAACCACTTGAAGGACGAGTTCTTTGCGGTGATGTCCCATGAGCTCAAGCACCCGCTGAACCTGATTCAACTCAACGCCGAACTGCTACGGCGCCTGCCCGTTATCAAATCCGCGACGCCGGCGGAAAAAGCCGTCAGTACCATTTGCGAGGCGGTCAGCAGCCAGGCCCGGATCATTGACGATTTGCTCGATGTCGCCCGGGTGCGCACCGGCAAGCTGCGGCTCAAGCGCAGCGCCGTGGACTTGAACCGGATGCTGCAAGACATTTATCAGGTGGTGACGAATGACAACCCGGACGTCGACATGTCGGTGCAAATGCCGGAGCCTCTGGTGATCGATGCCGACCCTACCCGGGTCGAACAAATTGTCTGGAATCTGGTGAACAACGCCCTGAAGTTCACGCCCACCAGCGGCAAGATTCAGTTGGTCACCGCCCGCGTTGGAGGCATGGCGCGACTGGATGTGCGCGACAGCGGCGTGGGCCTCAGCGCTGAGAGCCTGCATCAGGTGTTCGATCTGTTCGGCCAGGCCGCCAATCAGCATGCAACCCATCAACGGGATGGCCTGGGTATCGGCCTGTCGCTGGTACGCCAGTTGACCGAAGCGCATGGGGGTAGTGTCGAGGTGCAATCCGCCGGGCTGGGCCAGGGTTGTACTTTTACCGTCCTGCTGCCCTTGAGACAGCCCCATGACTTGGTGGCGCCATCGACGCAGACCGGCGAACAGTCCGGGCGTCTTGCCGGGCTCACGGTGTTGCTGGTGGATGACTCTCGGGACGTGCTGGACACCCTGAAAATTCTGTTGGAAATGGAAGACGCCCGGGTCATCGACTTCACCGAGCCACGCCAGGCGCTGGAAGCCGCCCAGACCGGTCGATATGACGTGGTGGTGTCCGACGTGGGCATGCCGGGCATGAGCGGCCATGACCTGATGCGCGCCTTGCGAGAACTGCCGCACATCAAACAAGTCCCGGCCATCGCCCTGACCGGCTACGGCGCCGAAAGCGACATCGAGAAATCCCGAAAATCCGGCTTCGACCGGCATCTGGGCAAACCGGTGTCGTATGACGCGCTGATCGAGACCATTGAAGAGCTGTGGCAGATTCGGCGGGATTGATCTCCCCCACAAGTCTGCATCCACCACAAATCCCCTGTGGGAGCGAGCTTGCTCGCGATGGCGGTGGGTCAGCCAGTATCAATGTTGAATGTTAGATAGCTTTCGCGAGCAAGCTCGCTCCCACAGTGGTTTGGCGTCGTACACACCATTTCCATCCACCACAAATTACCTGTGGGAGCGGGCTTGCTCGCGAAGGCGGTGGGTCAGTCGATATCAATGTTGAAGGTTAAATAGCTTTCGCGAGCAAGCCCGCTCCCACAGTAATTTGGGGTCGTACACAACATCTCCATTCGCCACAGATCCCCTGTGGGAGCGAGCCTGCTCGCGAAGGCGGTGGGTCAGTCGATATCAATGTTGAATGGTAGATAGCTTTCGCGAGCAAGCCCGCTCCCACAGTGGTTCGGGGTCGCACACGACCTCTCCATCCACCACAGATCCCCTGTGGGAGCGAGCCTGCTCGCGAAGGCGGTGGGTCAGTCGATATCAATGTTGAATGGGAAATAGCTTTCGCGAGCAAGCCCGCTCCCACAGTGGTTTGGGGTCGTACACACCATTTCCATCCACCACAGATTACCTGTGGGAGCGGGCTTGCTCGCGAAGGCGGTGGGTCAGTCGATATCAATGTTGAAGGGTAAATAGCTTTCGCGAGCAGGCTCGCTCCCACAGGGGGATTGGTGTGCAGGCAGGCCTGTCCTTTTACAGTTGCAACCACGCCAACGTGCCCAGCACCACACTGGCGCCCGCCGCGGTGTAGGCGACTTTTTTCAGCCATTCCTTGCGGGTCAGCAAGGTGATTGCTGCCAGGGAGATCGCGATCTGGATCGCGGTCATCGCTTGGGCCCAGCGGTGATGCTGATGCAGGGCCTGCTCTGACTTTTCATCCCACACCCGCACCTCTTCTTCCAGCGCTTCGGCTTTCTTGCGCACGACTTCCTTTTCTTTCTTGTAACGCTCGGCTTCGGCCGCGTAGTGCGCCGCGTCGATCCCGGGGATATGGGTCGCCAGTTCGGACAGGTTCTGTCGACTGGATTTGGCCTGGTAATAATTCCACTGGTTAGACGCTTCGGTTTTCTCGATGGCGGCGTTGTTCTTGTCCATCGCCGCTTCGCTCTCCGTGGAGCCCGCCTGATAGCTGAGCAAGGCGCCGATGGTTGCCATGATCGCGGTCATCACTGCGATTTTGCTGGCGAAGTTATCGCCGGTGCCATGCGCGTGATGCGTGACGTGTTCGACATGATGTTCGTGAGGGCTGGGGACTTCGAACGCTTCAGACATGGCTTTGACTTCAGGGGTTGGACGAGTGCCGAAGTGTAAGGCCAGCCCTCCTCCAAAGCGCTGCCCACCGCAGAGCCGTTCAGCCTGGGTTCAGGCTAGTCTCACCCGGCGTTGTTCCAGCAGATGCACCATCAGCCAGGCATACACCGTCACCGCGATAAACAGCCCCATGCGCACGGCGAACGCGGTGTAGACATCCTTGCCAGCGGCGCTGTCCTGCACCGATTGGCCGAGCAGGATAATCAGCGTGATCAGCGTATTCAGCCAGAACCCCGGACTGAAACGAGTCGGGCTCAGCGCATAGAGTTTGCGCGCCAGCACCAGGCCGAACAGCAGCATCCACAGGAAGAACATCCACAGGTGCACAAACAGGCTCAACGCGCACCAGAACAGAATCGCCAGCACACCGCCCAACAGCGTAGAACCAAGCAACTCGCGACCGGCATTGCGCGCGGTGGTCGTGGAACTCTGCTGCCCCAGGCTGACGGCTTTGAGGATGATCGGCAGATAGCTCGCCGGATCGATCAGCGCCAGCAGGAACGCCGGCAACACGATCAGCGTGGCCCGCAGCGCGACTTGATCAACCTCTTCGGCAGGAAGCATCGGGGGCACAGGTGACGGCGGCGCATTGGCCGGTTCGGGAAACAGACCATGACTCAAGATCACCACCAACACGGCAAGCAGCAACCCTTTGACCAGCGCACCAATCACCAGCAGCGCCAAGTCAAAACTCGCGGTCCCTGCCGCCGAAATCATGGTCAGGCCGATCACCAGAAAGGTCACGATCAGGTTATTGCCGCCGCGCAGGCCAAAGCGAAACACCAGGAACAAGTTAACGCCAATCAGCAACAACGCACTGACCGGGTAATGCCCCAGCAGCGGAATCAGCAACAAACCGATGCCAGTGGTCAGCATCGCCACCAGTGCCAGCACCACGCCGGCCTTGAACGGCAGTGGCCGATTGAGCGTGGCCAAAAACAGCAACGCCAGCACCGGCGAAAGAAAAGGAATCGGCAACGCCAGGCCGAAACTCGTGGCCAGGCACAGCGCCGTACCCGTGGCCAGCCGCAGTGAACGCTGATCCCGGGGCGTGCGATTAGTAGGCATACGACAACCAGCTCATCAGGCGTAAAAACACCCGGCCGAGCGGATTCAATGGATTACCCGACGCCGGAAACGCCATCACTTCCGCCTGCCCGCCCGCGCGGATGGCGCGACTGTCGCGCAAAGCGTTCAAGGCATCTTCATCAAACTCGATCACCACTGGAAAACGCTGGGCCGGCCGCAACCAGTCGCGGCTGTTCTGCACGCTCGGCAAGGTGCCGGGCGTGGTGGTCTGGCCGACACTGACGCCATAGCCGACACTGCGCACCCGGCCGCCGAACACTTCGCCGGGCAACGCATCCAGCACGATGGCCACTGGCGTGTCGGGTCTGACCAGGCCCAGGTTGTTCTCGGTCATGTCGGCACTGATCCACACGTCGTGGATGGCGATCAGGGTCATCACCGGACTGCCACCGGCAGTGAACTGGCCAACATCGGTGCGCAGGTCGGTGATCAGCCCGGCCGAACGCGCGCCGATGCGGGTGTTGGCCAAATCCAGTTCGGCTTTTGACAACGCCGTCGCCGCGCTGCGCAGCAAGGCATTTTCCGCCTCGCTACCGCCCTCCTGTTCCTTCGCCCGCAGCACTTCGGCCTCCGCCGCCGCGACCTGGCTGGTGGCCTGTTCGAGATTGGCCCGGGACACTTCCAGCAGGCGCACCGACACCGTGCCTTTATCCGCTCGATACAAACCTTCCAGGCGCTGACTGTCCTGCCGCGCCCTCAATTCGTTGGCCTGGGCGGAACGCAACGAGGCTTGCGCCGAAGCGATGCCGGCGGTGCTGGCGCCGATCTGGCGGCGGGTCGATTCGAGGTCGGCGCGGGCGCGATCCACGGCAATCTGATACGGCTGCGGATCGACCTCGAAAAGGATGTCCCCGGCCCGCACGTCCTGGTTGTTGCGCACGTTCACCCGGATCACCCGGCCCGCCACTTCCGATGCCACCGGAATCACGAACGCCCCGACCCGCGCCTGTTGCGTGTAAGGCGTGAAGCGGTCGGCCAACAAGTACCAAGCGAGGCTGATGAGGATCAGCAGCAACACCCACTTGATGCCTTTTTTCGCCGGGTCGGCAACCGGCGTTGGCGCCTTGGGTGCAGGCGCTTCGACGGAGGGCTGCGCGGCTTCACTCATGCTTGTTCACCTTGTCGGGCTGGGGAAAGACTGGCGGCGTGGCGGCCGGCTCATCGAGCAAGTCGCCCCAGTCGGTGCGTTTTTCCATTTGCTTTTGCGTGGCGCGATCAACGATCGGCTGCGCGGCGTACCAACCACCGCCGAGGGCCTTGTACAGCGCAATCAGATTGCTCACCGCGTTGCTGCGGCTGACCAGGTAGTTGTCCTGTTGTTCGAGCAGCGCCCGTTGCGCATCCAGCACTCGCTGAAAGTCGGAGAAGCCTTCAGTGTATTGCGCCCGCGCCAACACCAGCGAGCGCTTGGCCGCGACCTCGGCCTGACGCAGGATGCGTTCGCGTTCCAAAGACTTGCTTAGGCCGCCGGCGGCATCGTCGGCTTCCCGGGCGGCCTGGCGCACGGTGTCGCGATAGGTCTCGATCAACTGCTGCAAACGCGCATCCTGCACCCGCACGTTGTTGCTGATCTGGCCGTGATCGAACAGGTTCCAGCGCAGGCTCGGGCCGCCGACAAAGTCCAGATTGTTCGGCGTACCGCCCACAGAAGTCGCGGTCCAGACGATGCTGCCGAGCAAGGTCAGCGACGGATAGAAATCACTGACGGCCACGCCGATCAACGCCGACTGCGCGGCGACATTCAACTCGGCGGCGCGCACATCGGGGCGACGCAGCAGCAGATTGGCCGGCACGTCTCTCAGCACCGCGCGGTCCAGCAACGGGATCAGCTCCTGGTTTTCAGTCACCTGCGGCAGCTCGCCCGGGGCCTGCCCGGTCAGCACCGACAAGGCGTTGCGGGTTCGATGCAACTGGTCTTCAAGGTTGGGGATGCTGGCCAGCGTGCCGAGGTATTGGGTCTTGGCCTGTTGCAGGTCGAGTTCAGCAGTCTGGCCACTGTTGAACAGCTTGCGCGTGATCTCCAGGCTGCGCTTTTGCTGCTGGGTGTTGTCCCGTGCCACGCGCAATCGCGCTTCGGTGGTGCGCATGGAAAAGTAGGTGTCCGCCACTTGCGCGCGCAACAGCACCAGCACGTCTTCATAGTTGGCCTGGGCCGCAAAATAACTGGCATCCGAGGACTCGATCGCCCGGCTGAAACGACCCCAGAAGTCCAGTTCCCAACCGACGTCCAAGCCTTCGCTGAATTGCCAGAAACGGCTGTTCTTTGGGTTGCTGCCGTTGTACTGGCGGCGCTCCGCATAAAGCAGATCGACATTGGCCTGCTGAAGTTGCGGATAGCGCCCGGCCTGGGCAATGCCCAATTGCGCCCGAGCTTCCATCACCCGCAGGCCGGCGATTTTCAGGCTGGAGTTGTGGGCATCGGCGTCAGTGATCAACTGGTCGAGCACCGGGTCATTAAAGACCTGCCACCACTGACGCAGGTCAGGGCTGTCGCCCCGCTCACTGGCTTTCTCCAGCGCCGGGGTGCTCCAGTGTTTGACCCATTCCTCGCCCGGCGGCTGGAAGTCCGGCCCCACGCGCGCGCAGCCGCTGAAGCCGAGCACCAGCAGCAAAAGCGGCCCCGACCGGATCAGCATGGCGGCACGTGAATGCATAGGTTTTTTTACCGGCCAAGGAAGATGACTGGAGCATAGCCGCCCCTAGGGAAGGCGAGCGGTACAAAAACGCGGACTTGCTCACAGTCGCGAGTCAGCTGCTACGCTTTTCAAGTGTTCCCAAAACAGCAGCAATCCATCAAAGGTGCGACCCTCATGACCACCCAACCCCACTCGGCAGGCTGGCGCTTCAAACTGGGCATCGTCATTCTGTGTTTAATGCTGGGCTCGTGGCTGATGGTGCCGCTCGCCGCAGCTGTCGGAGTGCCGGGCTCGAAAGTCGCTGCGCTGACGGGCGTGCTGTTTATCAGCAACAAAGTGCTGCTGATTTTGGTGATTGCAGTCATGGGCAAGGCCGGGTTCCAGCAGTTGAAGCGCAGCGTGTTCGGCTATGTGACCTCACTGGCGCCCAGCACAGATGCGGAAGTGGGCCCGGTTCGGCATCGAATCGGACTTGTCATGTTTTGCCTGCCGCTGATCTCGGCGTTTCTTGAACCCTACGTCGATAGCATCTGGCCGGGCCTGCGGCCGAACCTCTGGCAGCTTCAGTTGCTGGGCGATCTCATGCTGATCGGCAGCTTCTTCGTGCTGGGCGGCAACTTCTGGGACAAGGTGCGCGCGTTGTTTATCCGCACCGCCAAGGTCGCGAATGCTTAGGGACTCTTTGCAAATGACTCGACAGGAAACAGGCAAATGACCCGTCTGACCGCCAAAGACTTCGCCCCCGAATTGCTGGAACTCTACGACTATTACGTGCATGGCCAAATCAACCGCCGCGAGTTTCTCGACCGTGCGGCGTTGTTCACCCTGGGTGGCTTGACCGCCTCCGCCCTGCTCGCCGCCCTGAGCCCGAATTACGCCCTGGCCGAGCAAGTGGAATTCACCGACCCGGACATCCTCGCCGAGTACATCACCTACCCGTCTCCCAAGGGCAACGGCCAGGTGCGCGGCTATCTGGTGCGCCCGGCAAAAGCCACCGGCAAGTTGCCGGCGGTGGTGGTCGTGCATGAAAACCGTGGGCTCAATCCGTATATCGAAGACGTCGCCCGGCGCCTGGCCAAGGCCGGTTTCATCGCCCTCGCCCCGGATGGCCTGACATCGGTGGGCGGCTACCCCGGTAACGATGACAAGGGTCGGGAACTGCAACTGACCGTTGACCCGGAAAAACTCATGAATGATTTTTTCGCCGCCATCGAGTGGCTGATGAATCATGCGGCGGGCACCGGCAAAGTCGGGATCACCGGTTTTTGCTATGGCGGTGGCGTAGTCAATGCGGCGGCCGTGGCCTATCCGGAACTGGGCGCCGCAGTGTCTTTTTATGGTCGCCAACCCGAGGCCAAGGATGTGCCACGCATCAAGGCACCGCTGATGCTGCATTACGGCGAACTGGACACCCGCATCAACGAAGGTTGGCCGGCCTTCGAACAGGCGTTGAAAGCGTCGGGCAAGACCTATGAAGCCTACATCTACCCCGGCGCGAACCACGGCTTTCATAACGACTCCACGCCTCGTTACGATGAAGCCGCTGCCAAACTTGCCTGGAGCCGCACGCTGGACTGGTTCAAGCGCTATCTGGCGATGAATGAAGGTCATGCGATCTGAGCGTTAGCGGCCTTCCTGGCGATCTCGATGCCCCACTCCATCGCGGCCTCCATATCCAGCAGATGTGGCGATGGATCGTTGTTCTCCAGAATCACCGTGCCGTCTGGCCGGTAGACCCCGATAAACATCTCCAGCGAGCCGTCCCTCAGGATCTTGGCTTTCACCTCGATTTTGCAGCCGTTGTGCAATGTTTCGGTGTGGATCAGATGGCGCTCGGTCATTTCGCACTCCCGGTTTTATTCCTGAACCCCTATCAAATGACAATAAAGTTTAATGCCAAACGTTATATGAACAACTCATTATTAATGGCGATAAAGACACCACTTATATATGAGGAAAAAGCTGAATACGTATTTATTAATCGCCATTCTTAATATCAGCCATGCGATATCCACGCACATTGCGATTAACAAAATAGTATTAAAAATTTAACAGGCATTATGCCTTCATTGGCCATTGCATATTCAAAGAGTCCTGCTTAACTGCAAAAACTGCTGATCGGAGCAGTGTCACACAGACCACGGAAGGAGTCGTCATGAGCAGTTCTTCGTCTCATCCCATCCCCCCGTACGGGGCCGCCATCCATGACGCGATCACGGAAGGCAATCTGCAAAAGATGAAAGCGTTATTGAAACAACGCGACGCAGCCAAAGCTGAACCCAAAGAGCTACAGACCGCCTACGAAAGACTGGCCAAGGAAGTTACGCGCCAGGAAAAACACTAGCTCTGTTTTCTCCCCTTATTGCAATGGAGGCAATAACCATGTCTGGTTCTAATCAACAGCCTGTCGGCTTGTTCCCGCTCGCCTACCGTATTGGTACTTCGGCACCGGGCGCACAAAGCCTGGCACTTAATCTGCTGGTCTTTACCCCTGAAGAAACGGTCAGCGGCACAGCGGCAATCACTCAAGCAACCAACCCGCCGCTGGATGTGCATTCCGATGTCTGGGGCGAATACACCTACCTGACGGTCATGTCGCCGGGGGTCAGCAAAATCCTGATCACCGCACAAGGCAATCAGGGTGGACCGGGCTCCAATTCCATCGTGAGTTTCAAGATCCAATTGGTGGTGGGCACCGACTGGAAGGACGGGGTCGCCAACTACTCCTACCTTGATGGCCAGCGCTGGATCGAAGTGAACAACGTGCCCGCTCATCTCGCCGAAACCGTGCGCTCCAGCGCCTTCCCGCCGCTAGAACCTGGCCCGGTGATTCCTCCACAGTCACCCTATCCGCCGATCATGCCGCTGTACGCCGCGCCGATTCAAAGCGCCATTGCCAGCGGTGACCTGGCGCAGATGAAAAGCCTGGCCAGTCTGGCCAAACAGCAACTGGATCAGCAGCCACAACTGCAAAGTGCACTGGAAGCCGCCAAGGGCGAAATCAATCGGCTGGAACGCCGCTGACCCGGCCACTCAATGTGCCTGGCTCGTCCTGAAAACATTTAAGGGAGTTGCACCATGTCTATCGGACTTTTTCACACACGCCTCAACGTCAGCAATCACCTGCTCGGCGCCCCTGTTTTGACCCTCGACCTGCTGGTGGATACGGTTAAAAAGAAAGTCAGCGGGGTTGCCAGCATCTATCAAAGCACTTGGCCGCCGCTCAACTTCCGCGCCCGCGTATGGGGCGAGTATTCCGAAGTCAAACTGGTGCCGACGGCGGAAAACCACATCATCCTGACCCTGGATGGCAGCCCGAGCGGCCCGCTGAGCCAGATTGCCCAGACCTTCGGCTTGAAGGGGATTCTGGGGGCTGATTGGGTCAGCGGTTTTGTCGATTACAAATATCAGGAGGGGGGCACCTGGCATGCGGTCAAACATGCGGCCGTCAGCCCGGCTCCGGTAATTGTGCAGCCGGAACATCCGCACCACGCTCAGCCGCTGTACGCCGTTGCGGTGCAGCAGGCGCAAGCCAGCGGTGATCTGGCGCAGTTGAAATCGGTGGTGAGCAAAGGCGAGCAACAACTGGCTCACAGTGGCGCATTGCGCGGTGCGCTGGAGCAGTTGAACGCGGAGATTGCGCGTTTGGAGGCGCGCTAAACCGTCAGTGAGGTGATTGGAGTGATCCGTGGCGAGGGCTTGCTCCCTCGCCACAACTACGATGGATTCGTGCCGCGCACATGTCGGTGCGCAAGGATTTCCCATGTCAGACAATCGCCCTGCCCGCTACCTCAGTGAAACCGACCTCAAACGCTACGTGCCGGTGCATGTGGTCTGGGAAATCACCCTGGCCTGCGACCTCAAATGCCTGCATTGCGGCTCCCGCGCCGGGCACCGCCGACCCGACGAATTGAACACCCGGGAATGCCTCGACGTCATCGATTCCCTGGCGGCGCTCGGCACCCGCGAGATCACCTTGATCGGCGGCGAAGCCTATCTGCGCAAGGACTGGACCCGGCTGATCCAGGCTATCCACGACCACGGTATGTATTGCGCGATCCAGACCGGTGGCCGCAACCTCACGCCAGCAAAAATGCAGGCCGCAGTAGACGCCGGGCTCAATGGCGTCGGGGTTTCGCTGGACGGACTGGCGCCGCTGCACGATGCGGTGCGCAACGTGCCCGGCTCATTCGACAAAGCCGTGGACACCCTGCGCCGCGCCAAACAGTCCGGCCTGGCGGTGAGCGTCAATACCCAGATCGGCGCCGCCACCCTGCCCGACTTGCCCGAACTGATGGACCTGATCATCGACCTCGGCGCCACCCACTGGCAGATCCAGTTGACCGTCGCCATGGGCAACGCCGTCGATCATCCGGAACTGTTGCTGCAACCCTATCAACTGTTGGAAGTGATGCCGTTGCTCGCGCGCCTGTACCGAGAAGGCGTTGATCGCGGCCTGCTGATGAACGTGGGCAACAACATCGGTTACTACGGCCCGTATGAGCACATGTGGCGAGGTTTCGGCGACGAACGCGTGCACTGGAGTGGCTGCGCCGCCGGGCAAACCGTGCTGGCGCTTGAAGCCGATGGCACGGTGAAAGGTTGCCCGTCGCTGGCCACCGTCGGCTTTTCCGGCGGCAATGTGCGCAACATGAGCCTGCACGACATCTGGCACTACAGCGAAGGCATGCACTTCGGCCGCCTGCGCTCGGTCGATGACCTGTGGGGCTACTGCCGCAGCTGCTACTACAACGACGTCTGCCGTGGCGGTTGCACCTGGACTTCGCACTCGTTGCTCGGCAAGCCCGGCAACAATCCCTACTGCCATTACCGCGCCCTGGACCTGCAAAAACGCGGGCTGCGCGAACGGATTGTCAAACTGGAGGACGCGGCGCAGAAGTCATTCGCGGTCGGGCGTTTTGACTTGATCACCGAGCGCATCGAGACCGGCGAAACGGTGAGTAGCGTCAGCGACAGCGGTCAGGTGATCAAACTGGCCTGGGCGAATCAGGGCCAGAAATCGCCGGATGAAGGCCGCGTGCCGACGCAACTGGCGCTGTGCCGTGGATGTTTGCAGTACATCCATCAACACGAAGTGACTTGCCCGCATTGTGCAGCGGATGTGGCGGCGGCAGAGGCGCTGCACCAGGTGGATCGGGCGCGGCAGCAAGGGATCATGAATACGCTGACGGGTTTGTTGGGGTTGCCGCAAAACACCCTGATGTAACGACTAAAAATGTGGGAGCGGGCTTGCTCGCGAAAGCGGTGTGACAGTCAACATCGTTGCTGATGATTAAGCCGCCTTCGCGGGCAAGCCTCGCTCCTACAGGGGATTTGTGGCGGACACAAAACTACCGATCGACTGCTAAGGAAGCCTATGGATATTCCAGTGTTTTATTGGCATCAGAATTTCGGGTTCGGCTCCAGGGAAGCGCCCACTACCTGGATGATGCGTTTTGCTCAACTTGAAGAACAACTCACGCGGATGAGCGCCTTGCTGTCTTCTTCATCCAGTTCGTCCAGCGCGGTGGAAGCGGTCGCGGGCTTAAAGCCAATCGCTATTTTTGTGGCCCCGGAATACCTGTTTCGACCGCAGACCATTGAAAAAAACACGGTTACGGCACTCTCCTATTCCGAACAGGAAAAACAAGACATCACCCGTTCCCTGGGGGCGTTAAGCGCAAAATTTCCGGGGGTTCTGATGTTTTGCGGCACCGTTGTATGGCGCAAGGGTGTCGACGCAATTCCCTCACGCTTGCTGGCCCCGGCGCTGGCGGCATGGAACCCGCCAGGGCAAGAAGTGTTTGATGAAGAGGATCAGCAAACCGATATTTTTTATGACGCCTTCGACCCCACGGCCCTTCACCAACAGGCGGAGTTCGAGCGTCGAGCAAAGTACGCGGCCGGGATAAGCGCCTGGCATGCCGCCAGGAAGTCTCACAAAAAAGGCGCTTCTACGCGGTTATTCCGGGAACCTGCGATGGTGGCCAATATTGACGGGTTCAATCAACAGCAAACCTACCAACAAAAAATAGCCGCCCTGCAAGCCCCGGAGCTGAAGTACCTGGTAAAGAACACTTGTTTCGTTTACCTGGACGGCGTGCTCGTTCTCAAGTACAGCAAACAGAACGACTTTCATGAAACCTACCAGAATGCCTCGATTCAATTTGTCCCGGGAACCCAGTGCCCTACGATTAACATTTGGGGGCACACACTCGCGATGATGATTTGTGCGGACTATAACGACCGCCACATCAAGACGTATGTCGATGCCAACGCAATCATCTGGGTGACGATCTCCGACAGCCTTTCTGTCACCGCCGGCGAAAAACTGCCACCCACCAAAACAAAGTCCGGTTTTGCCGCACATATCGCCGCTGCCGGTGATGAAGCGGGCTGCAAATTATTCCAGCGCTCCGGTAAAGGGGTTGCCGATGTGCCGCTAAAACCTGTCGGGCCTGTGCTGCTGCTCGGAATCCTGCCGATCCCGGTGCGGTAACAGACGCCGGGGCGGGGCTGCCAATGGACTAGACTGCGACAATGATCAGCGAAAGCTGTCGTCAGCCCGAGCCGTCAATGCCACCCAGAAAAATCAGCCGAATGCCACGAACTCTGGTGTACATCCTCGTAGCGCTCGCAGCCGTTTACCTGCTGCTGTGCCTGGCGTTGTTCGTGTTTCAACGCGCCTTGATTTACTTCCCGCAACCCGGCGCCATGGCCACAGCGGACACGGTGCTGAAACTCTCGGTAGCCGACGCGGATTTGCAGGTATCCATCAGGCCCCACGACGGTCCCAAGGCGCTGATCTACTTCGGCGGCAATGCCGAAGATGTCTCGCAAAACCTGCCTTCGTTTTCCGAAGCGTTCCCGGATCAGGCGATCTACCTGCTGCATTACCGGGGATACGGTGGCAGTTCCGGCTCGCCTTCCGAAGAGGCTATCGCGCGCGATGCCCTGGACCTGTTTGACCGGGTTTACGCCGAACATCCGCAAGTGGCGGTGATCGGTCGCAGCCTCGGCACCGGCGTCGCCATTCGCCTCGCCAGCCAACGCCCGGCGGCGCGGCTGATCCTGATCACGCCCTACAACAGCCTGCTGGAACTCGCCGCTCGCCAGTACTCGGTTTTTCCGGTGAAGTGGTTGTTGAAGGATACGTTTGACTCAGGCAAATACGCCGAACACATCAGCGTACCAACGCTCTTGATTGCCGCTGAAAACGACGAAGTGATCCCGCGTTCGAGCACGGATCGGCTCTATGGGCATTTCAATCCGGGCATGGCGTCGATGAAGGTGATTGCGGGGGTCGGGCACAATTCAATTTCCGAGAGCCCCGAGTACCTCAAGTTGATAGGCGCCGGGCTATGACTTTCCTCGCGCCAACCGTTGCACCCAGTTCCCGCCGTTGACTCGCTGGCATTGCTCTTCGGAGTCGAACTGCACATGCGCGGCTACCGGGCTGACGAGCACCTCTGCCTCAGTCAACGCGAAGGTGGTCAGTTCGAGCATGCGCTCGCCCTGCCCGTTGGCCAATGCCTGATTTTTCTCGGCTTCGGTATTGAAGACCCAGATCACCCGCAGGCTGGAGGGGAACCTGGCGTAATCGACTTCGTGGGTCAGCCAGCTGAAACCGATGATTTCGGCTTTGGCGGTTTCACAGGCTTCGGTCAGAGTCGCGACGAGGCGGCGTTCGATGTGGGCTTGTTCGCGTTTGCTTGAAGCCATGGGGTGGTCCTTGTGGCTGGCTGGGGTAGGCACAAATCATACTTTACCGTCCGAGGCTTTTCGTTGTCTGTGATGGCCTCTTCGCGAGCAAGCCCGCTCCCACATTGGATCTGTGGCGTACACAAATCCCCTGTGGGAGCGGGCTTGCTCGCGAAGGCGGCCTCAGAGCCGCCACCAAAATCAGCGATTAAACTCATCTCGGCCGCCGCACCGCCCTCACCTTTCCACTGCCACCACCGCCGCAAAAGAACTGATCGCCGCCATCCGACTCCAGCCCCGAAACACCCACCCCTGCCGGCATTTTCACGCTCTGTAAAACCTCGCCAGTGGTCGGGTCAATCCGTCGCAATTCGCTCTCATCGCCTTCCCAGGTGCCATGCCACAACGCGCCCTCGACCCAGGTCACGCCGGTGACAAAACGGTTGGACTCAATGGTGCGCAGGATGGCCCCGGTCTCAGGGTCGATCTGATGAATCTTGCGGTCGCGGTACTCGCCCACCCACAGCGTCCCTTCGGCCCAGGTGAGGCCCGAATCGCTATCGCCGGGCGCGGGGATGGTGTGCAGCACGCGGCCGGTCTTGGGGTCGATTTTCTGGATGCGATCGGCGGCGATCTGGAACAAGTGCTCGCCATCGAATGCGGTGCCGGCGTCGGCGGTGACGTCGATGGCGCGCAAGGTCTGGCCGCTGGCCGGGTCGAGGGCGTTGAGTTTTTCGCCGCTGGCGAACCAGACACGCTGGCCGTCCCAGGTCACGCCATGCACGGCGTCGACACCGGCAAAAGGTCCATATTCACGGAGTATTTCGGCTGTTGAATGTTTCATGATCGCTTCCTCAGTCACGGGTTGGTGAGGTGATCCTAATCACTGGGCAGCGGCGCCGTGAGTAACAAAGTCGTCGCGAAACCGGGCACCGGCGGGGTCATCCAGCGCCGCGCCCGGCCACGTCCGAATGACTGCACCTTGTCGCCCGCCGCCAGTGTATCGAGTGCCCGTTGCACGCTGCGCTGACTGGTGCCGAGCGCCAGCGCCAGCGCTGAGCTCGACCACGATTCACCATCGGCAAGAAACGCGAACAACGCCGCGTATTTCTCCTCGACAGGCTGCGCCAACAGCACGACGTCGCTTTCACCGCGCACCACCAACGCAAAACCGCGCGAGGTGGCGGTCACGCTGGCCAGGGGTTCCAGCGCCGCACGCAAACGTCCGACCTCGACGCGCAAACGGGCGCGATGGGACTCATCGCCAAGCTTCAGTCGAAAGGCCCGCGCGATCAGCGTTTCTCTCGACACGTCCCCCGGCCAGGCTTCCGCCAGCGCCCGAACAATGGCGAACAACACCGGTCGCGAAGCCAGGGGAACCGACATGCCAGCACCGCGCACGCTGTAGCGGCAGGCGTCCACCACCAGCGATGTCGAGGCGAGCAGCGCTTCAACTTCCGCCAGCAACACCGGTCGCTCCTGGCCATGGTCAATCAACCGCGCGACGGGCGTGTCGAGGATCCGGGTGGCGTGCCCGACTTCGGCAGTAAGTGCGGGAATTGCGGCATCAAGGGCGGCCGCTTCGGCTCGGGTCAGGGCTGCACGTGCCGTGTTGGATTGCAGGCGCCGCATCGCAATCCCGGCCACCACCAGTTCATGCACCGCACGCAGGGCTGGCGGCAACGGCGCGGGGTCGAGTTCGGCAAGTGTGTGCTGTGCGTCATCCAGGCGTCCGATCAGCAGCAGACGCCGAATCTCCAGATACCGCGCATGAGCGGCATTAACGAAATCGCCGTGGGCCTCAAGCGTCAATCGTGCCGCGTCGAGCTTCTTGACCGGCCAACCGAGGTCCCGTGACGCCAACGCGATCTCGGCCTCGGCGACCACACATCGCGCTCGCGCCAACGCCTCTTTTGGCCCGAACGCCCGCGCCGCCCGCTGCACCAATGCCCGTGCTCGCTGCAGATCGCCGAGTTGCGCCATCGCAATGCCCCGCAATGCCAGCGCCGCCGCGTCTTCGCGCAGGGCGATGCGGTTCAGCGCTCCGAGGGGATCACCCGCCGCCAGTGCTCGCGCTGCTGCGGTGATCAGCGAATCCATTTGAGTCGCGCCACAGTGGTCACTCCTGCCGGTTGATGCACAGAGTTGAGTCTATCTCAGGATGACGGACCTCGAATTGATCCGGGGTTTGTGGCGGCTGGGCAGCCGCTTTCGCGAGCAAGCCCGCTCCCACATTGGATCTGTGGAATACACAAATCCCCTGTGGGAGCGGGCTTGCTCGCGAAGAGGCCCTGACAATCACCGCCAAACCCAGGATGGTCCCAACACTCTCCCCCACGCGACCTATACTCACGCCCATAGATGCATCACCAACCGTCGCAAATGTCTGAATCACCGGGCAGCCAGACAAGTTCAACAACCAAGGCTGCCCACCCGCCGCGACAATGGATCAAGGACGAGTGCATGGATGTCTCAGCCTATACGGCCCCCGCCCCCACGCGACAAAACCTTGTAACCCGACGCCTGGCTTTTGCAATGGCGATTCTGTTTATCGTCGGCGTGTGCATGGTGGTCGGCGCGTTGTTCAGCATCGCCACCGGCCTCGACGCCGAAGACATCAACGACACCCGCTTCTACACCGCCCGCGCGCTGGAAAACCGCATCACCGCGTCGAAAAACTACATCACCAGTTACGCCTTCTGGACCTCCGCCTATGACCATTTGAATGGCGAAGTGGACACTGACTGGGCGTACACCCAGCAAAACATGGGCAAAACCATGTTCACCAGCGATGGCTACGAGGGCGTGTTCGTGCTCGATCGGGCGCGCACCAAATACGCGGTGATTCGCGGGCAATTGGTCGAGGGAGAATTTTCCAGTTACCTGACGGCGTCTGCCGCAGCGTTGATCGAGCAGGTCCAGGGCCAGGAGGAACTGAACAAACCGGTGAGCCTGTACACGATGTTCGAAGGAGCGCCGGCATTGTTGACCGCCGAGGCGATCATGCCGAATGACGAGCGTCCGATTGAAGATCCGAAAACCACGTCAGTGCTCGTGTTCGTCGATCAACTGAGCACGGCCAAACTGCATGCCCTGGGCACCAGTTATGGCCTGGACAATCTGAAACTCGCTCTCGATGGCTCCCTCGCAAAAAACCAGCAGCAAGTGCCGCTGGAAAGCACCGGCTACAGCCTGATCGCCGAACTCGATCAGCCCGGCAAGCATTTGTTGTGGTCGTTGTTGCCAACCCTGGGCGGGACCTTGGTGTTGCTGATGTTGCTGACCGCTTATTTCTTTCGCTATGCGCTGCGCTCGTCTCGATACGTCGACAGCAGTTATGAAGTCTTGCAAGCCTCCAACCAGGCGCTGGAAACCGCCAATCACGCTTTGGAGGCCAGCGAAGAGCGCTTTCGCGCGGTGGCGGAAGCGGCGTCCGACTGGATCTGGGAAATCGATCAGCGCCAGTTCATTACCTATTTGTCGGGACGCTTCAGCGCCGTCACGGGTTTCTCCGATCAGCAATGGCTGGGACTGAACATCGAGCAATTGCTGTATTGCGACACCACGCCGCTGGCCCTGTGGCTGAACAAACTGACCGAAGAAACCAGTGTCAGCGACCTGCGCTGCACCTACCGCGATCAGACCGGGGAACAACGCTACTGCCGGGTGTCTGCGCGACCGATCTTCGACAACCAGCGCATAGTTGGTTACCGGGGCACAGCCAGCGACATCACCGATGAAGTCGCAGCCCACGCGCAAATCCAGCACCTGTCGATGCACGACGCGCTGACCGGATTACCCAACCGCAACAAGCTCGCGCGCTATCTGGAAGAGGCCCTGCTGCTCAAGGAACACTCGGCGCCGCTGACGTTATTGATGCTCGACCTGGACAACTTCAAACCGATCAACGATTCACTCGGCCATCCCGCCGGCGATGTGGTGTTGCAGGAAGTCGGCGCGCGTTTGCGTGAGTGCACCCGCGACCATGACATCGTGGCCAGGCTGGGCGGTGACGAGTTTGTCGTGGTGCTGCACAACATGGACAGCCGCAGCGAGGTCGACAAGTTCTGCGCCCGGCTGATCGAAAGCCTGCACCGGCCCATCCACTATGAACAGCACGCCCTGCATGTCGGCGCGAGTCTGGGCATCGCTCTCAGCCGACGCCTGGGTTATGTGCCCAGCGAACTGATCCGCTGTGCCGACATTGCCCTGTACAAGGCCAAGTCCGACGGTAAAAACACTTGGTGCTATTTCGAAGCGCACATGAGCGACCAGATCCAGCATCGTCGCCAACTGGAAAACGACCTGCGGCTGGCGGTGCAACGGCATGAGTTTGTGCTGCATTACCAGCCGCGCTACAAAGTGGACGGCAAGGAAATCGTCTCGGTTGAAGCGCTGGTCCGCTGGCAGCATCCGACCCAAGGGCTGCTGGGGCCGGACTTGTTCATTCCGTTGGCCGAACAAACCGACCTGATCGTGCCGCTGGGGCGCTGGGTCCTGCGCGAAGCCTGTGAAACCGCCCTCACCTGGCCGGACGACCTCATGCTATCGGTCAACCTGTCCCCGGCCCAATTCGCCCGCAGCGACGTGGTCGAGGATGTCCGCGAGGTGCTGGTCGAAACGCGCTTCCCGGCCAGCCGCCTCGAACTGGAGATCACCGAAAACGTGATGCTCAACGACATCGACGGCGCCCTCACTACCATGAACGCCCTCAAGGAACTCGGCGTGCGTCTGAACATGGACGACTTCGGCACCGGCTATTCCTCGCTGGGATACTTGCGCGCTTACCCGTTCGATGGCATCAAAATCGACAAACGCTTCATCGCCTCGATGGGCAGCGGCGGCAACGACCGCGCCGTGGTCCAGGCGATCATCGGCCTGGGCAAAGCCATGGGCCTGACCGTCACCGCCGAAGGCGTCGAAACCGAAGAACAGCTGAACATCCTCGGCGCCGATCAATGCCACGAAGTGCAAGGCTTCTACATGAGCCGCCCGATCGACAAACAAGCCTTCAGCCAACTGCTCAGAAATTCCCGCCCCTAATCGAGATCTTTGTAGGAGCGAGGCTCGCCCGCGAAGAGGCCCTCAATATCACCACAACCCCAAGCCAGACACCTCCAGCCTAAAAAAGACGTTTCGTCGGACTGTTTAAATGTAAAAAAGAATTTCAAGAACTCGCCGCAGTCCATGGTTCACCCACCCTCAGGAACCACGGCCATGAAATTCGCAAAATTCTGTCAATCCCTTTCCAACTGGGCCGGCAGCTCCAAAACCTTCCTGCTCGCCATTGCCCTGATCGGCATCTGGGCGTGCACCGGGCCGTACTTCCATTACAACGACACCTGGCAACTGATCATCAACACCTCGACCACCATCATCACCTTCCTGATGGTTTTCCTGATTCAAAACACCCAGAACCGCGACAACGACATTCTGCACTTGAAAATCGACGAGCTGCTTCGTGCCACCCACGAAGCGCAAAACGCGGCACTGTGCCTGGACAAGTTGGGGACCAAGGAACTGCGCGCCCTGCGTGAGCAATACAGCACGATGGGGGAAAGCGCGCCGATGAAGATGCCGACGCCTGTGGAATAGGCGCAGCGCCTTTTGCTTGACGCTGCACGCGGATCAATGGGAGAAAGTGCATGGTTTGAAACATTGGGAAACAACTAGAATCAAGGAAGACTCATGAAAACCCTACTGTGTTTGCTCATCGCCACAGGGGTAGGCGCGGCGTTGCAATACGCCGGCGTGCCCCACGGCCTGTTGCTCGGTTCAATCCTCACGAGCGCACTGATCGCCAGCAACTTGCACTTTGCGCCGACCGTGCCTTTGGGCCTCGGCTACGTACAAGTCGTGCTCGGAATCGCCACCGGCCTGATGTTCAAGGCGTGGGATAGCCACACCGCCGCCGCCCTGCTGCCGAGCCTGGGCTTTCTGTTTGTGTGCCTGGCCGTGCAGATCACCGTGGCCGGTTTCTGGCTGTTCCGGGTGTCTGGCTGGAATCTCAAGGACTCGCTGCTGGCCGTCTACCCCGGCGCCCTCGCGGCGGTGTTTGATTTGCTGGAGTCCGAGCGGGCGTCCGGCAAAGTGATCGTCGTGCACCTGGTGCGGTTGCTGTCGATTACCGTGCTGGTCAGTTTTCTCATCCCCGCACAAACCAACCTGGTGATCGCCGAAGACTCACCGTTGCTTACGGGCACCGTGGTGATCGTTCTGTCGCTGATCGCCTTGTGCATCGGCATCGGTCGCGTGCTGCTGCGCATCGGCGTTCCGGCACCGTTCATGCTCACCGCTATCGTCGCCACCGGCGTCTACGTCAAGATGGGTTTCCTGCCGGACTTCCAGATGCCGCCCTGGAGCGTCAACTTCGCCACCGTCATCCTCGGCACGCTGATCGGTTCCAAATTCAAGGATATTTCCCTGGCGGACCTGGTCCGCCACGGCCGCTCCGGCGTGATGTCGGTCTCGCTGATGGTGCTCATCGCCGCAGCATTTGCAGTCCTGGCCTCGCGAGTGCTGGGCAGCGATCCGTTGTCGTTGTGGCTGGCCTACATGCCCGGCGCCATCGAAACCATCGCCATCGTCGCGTTCAGCGGCGGGCTGAATGTGGTGTTTATCCTCACCCACCACCTGGTGCGCATGGTGATGCTGCACTTTGCCCCGGCAGTGCTGGTTCAGGCACGGCGCTGGCGCGAGAGTGAACTGTAGAAATCTCGAACTCTGGGCATAACCGCGCCTCCAATGAATACGGTCAATGGAGGTATGCGAAATGAACGATGAATCGAAAGCAACGCCCACCGATGCATCCGGCAAACCGGTGAATGTGGTGGAACGCGATCTTGAGGATCGAGATGACGATACCCGAGGCGTGGATGAGGTAATTACGCCCACCTCTACTCGGGTTAAAGAGCAGGATGCGGAGGAGCTGCAGAAGAAAGTTGATGAGATTGAACGCAAGGTTGCGGATGGCAACTAGACGAAGCCACCTGTGGCGAGGGAGCTTGCTCCCGTTGGGTTGCGCAGCGGCCCCCATTCGGTGACTCGGTTATTTCTGGTACACCGCAGCGCCTGAAGGGGGGCGCTTCTCGCCCCAGCGGGAGCAAGCTCCCTCGCCACAGGGTTTTCTTCATGTCGGAGAAATCGTGGCAAGGACACCAATCAAAATGGTCAGCACCAGAAACCCACCCAGGAAAATCGCCATCTTAGCCATAAGGCCTCCTACCACTTGAGTTTGCGGCGCAACAGGCGCAGTGAAGTGTGTTCACTTCAGGCGGCCGGGCCGGTGAGGCATTGTGGGACTCGGGCTGATCTGGTTACAGAGGCAGATGGCACTGGAAAATACGGATCAGATTGCAGAATTCCTTGTGGGAGCGGGCTTGCTCGCGAAGGCGGTGGGTCAGCCAATATTGATGTCGGCTGACACGACGCCTTCGCGAGCAAGCCCGCTCCCACACGGTTTGTGTAAATGCAGGGCAAAAAAAAGCCCGCTGACCGTTAACGGTTCAGCGGGCTGTTGGCTGCTTACATCACTTCAAATCAAACCGATCAAGGTTCATGACCTTGACCCATGCCGCCACGAAGTCCTTAACAAACCGTTCCTTCGCATCACTGCTGGCATACACCTCCGCCAACGCACGCAACTGCGCGTGTGAACCGAAGACCAGGTCAACCCGCGTCGCGGTCCACTTCACTGCGCCGGTTTTGCGATCACGTCCTTCGAACTGCTCCTGCGCATCCGACGTCGGTTTCCACTCCACGCCCATGTCCAGCAGGTTGGTGAAGAAGTCGTTGGTCAGCGCTTCTGGCCGCTGGGTGAAGACGCCGTGTTTGGTTTGGCCAACATTGGTGTTCAACACCCGCAGCCCACCGATCAATGCGGTCAGTTCTGGCGCGGTGAGGGTCAGTTGCTGTGCCTTGTCGATCAGCAGGTGCTCGGCCGGTACGCTGTAGCGGGTTTTTAGGTAGTTGCGGAAGCCGTCGGCGATCGGTTCGAGGAAGCCGAACGATTCGACGTCGGTTTGCTCTTGCGACGCGTCCATCCGCCCTGGCGTAAACGGCACTGTCACGTTGTGGCCCGCGTTTTTCGCCGCTTGCTCAACGCCAGCGCTGCCCGCCAATACGATCAGGTCGGCCAGGGAGATTTTCTTGCCGCCGTTGCTGAACTCGCGCTGGATGCCTTCAAGTTTCCCCAGCACGCTGGCCAGTTGATCGGGCTGGTTGGCTTGCCACGACTTCTGCGGTTCCAGACGCAAGCGTCCACCGTTGGCACCACCTCGTTTGTCGGAGCCACGGAAAGTCGAAGCTGCTGCCCAAGCGGTCGACACCAGTTGCGAAACGCTCAGCCCCGAGGCCAGCACTTTGCTCTTCAGTGCAGCAATGTCGCTGTCGTTGACCACCTCGTGGTCGAGGTCCGGAATCGGGTCCTGCCAGAGCAATTCTTCGGCGGGCATTTCCGGGCCGAGGTAGCGTGACAGCGGGCCCATGTCACGGTGAATCAGCTTGAACCAGGCGCGGGCGAACGCATCGGCGAGTTGGTCCGGATTCTCAAGAAAACGTCGGGAAATTGGCTCGTAGATCGGGTCGAAACGCAGGGCCAGGTCTGAAGTCAGCATGGTTGGGTTACGCCGTTTCGACGGATCGAAAGCATCTGGAATGATGCCAGCGCCCGCGCCGTTTTTCGGGGTCCACTGGTGCGCGCCGGCCGGGCTTTTGGTCAGTTCCCACTCGAAGCCGAACAGGTTTTCCAGGTAGTTGTTGCTCCACTTGGTTGGCGTGGTGGTCCAGGTCACTTCCAGGCCGCTGGTGATGGTGTCCGGCCCCTTGCCGGTGCCGAAACTGTTCTTCCAGCCCAGGCCCTGTTGTTCGAGGCCCGCCGCTTCCGGCTCTGCACCGACATTGTCGGCAGGCCCGGCGCCGTGGGTCTTGCCGAAGGCGTGGCCACCGGCGATCAGCGCCACGGTTTCTTCATCGTTCATGGCCATGCGGCCGAAAGTCTCGCGGATGTCCAGGGCCGACTTGACCGGGTCGGGCTCGCCTTCCGGGCCTTCGGGGTTGACGTAGATCAGGCCCATTTGCACAGCGGCCAACGGGTTTTCAAGGTTGCGGCCGTGGTCGGTACGGCTCTCCTCGTTTTTCCCCGGCTCGGCTACCAGAGGACCGTCGCCCGGCGCTTCCACGGGAGGATTTGCCTTGTCGTAGCGGGTGTCGCCGCCGAGCCACTTGGTTTCGGAACCCCAGTACACGTCTTCGTCCGGTTCCCATACATCGGGACGGCCGCCAGAGAAACCAAAAGTCTTGAAGCCCATGGACTCCAGCGCCACGTTGCCGGTGAGGACAATCAGGTCAGCCCAGGAAATGTTCTGGCCATACTTCTGCTTGATCGGCCACAGCAGCCGCCGCGCCTTGTCGAGACTGACGTTGTCCGGCCAACTGTTGAGCGGTGCAAAGCGTTGCTGACCCGACCCCGCCCCGCCACGCCCGTCACCGGTGCGATACGTACCGGCCGCGTGCCAGGCCATGCGAATAAAGAACGGCCCGTAGTGACCGAAGTCCGCCGGCCACCAGTCTTGCGAGTCGGTCATCAGCGCATTCAAATCCGCTTTGACCGCCGCAAAATCCAGTTTCTTGAACGCCTCGGCATAGTTGAAGCCCTCATCCAGGGGATCGGACAGGGACGAGTGCTGGTGCAGGATCTTCAGGTTCAGTTGATTCGGCCACCAGTCGCGGTTCGTCGTGCCACCGCCAGCGGCGTGATTGAACGGGCATTTCGATTCAGTTGCCATGTAAGAGCTACCTTTGGTCGTGTTCATCCAGCTACCCGGCCCGACGGGCCTGCAATAGCAATGAGTGAAATCAAGGACATAGGCTGCTGGGCCAGGCAGTTCGATCAACTGCCCATAAAGCCACACGGGAATTCCAGAAATGGGCGATCGATTCGCCAGCACGCGGGCCCACGGCAAGCCTGTGACTCTTTTTATCTCGTTATCAGGGTATTAAGCGGCCAGCATGCGCTGGCGCAACGGTAAGACTAGACCGTCTGGAGGGGACTGCTAATAGCCGCAGTGTTAGAGCGTGATAGGCGGAATCTTTTGACGGGTGGCTCATGTGCCCCTCGGATCAGATCCGAGGGGCGATCCATCAAGCAGCATTCGCTTCTTTCTTGAGGCTGCTCATATCAATCACAAACCGATACTTCACATCGCCCTTCAACATCCGGCCATAGGCTTCGTTGATGTCCTGAATGTTGATCATCTCGATATCCGAAACAATCCCGTGCTGGGCGCAGAAATCCAGCATGTCCTGGGTTTCCTGAATCCCGCCAATCAACGAACCGGCCAGACTGCGGCGCTTGAAGATCAGGTTGAACACTGACGGCGACGGATGCGGACTGTCCGGCGCGCCGACCAGCGTCATCGTGCCATCGCGCTTGAGCAGGCCGAGGAACGCGTCCAGATCATGCGGCGCGGCAACCGTGTTGAGGATGAAATCCAGGGTGTTGGCAAACTTGGCCATCTCATCCGGATTTTTTGATACCACCACTTCATCGGCGCCCAGACGCAAACCGTCTTCACGCTTGTTCGGCGACGTGGTGAACAACACCACATGCGCGCCCATGGCATGCGCAATCTTCACGGCCATATGCCCCAGACCGCCGAGACCGACTACGCCGACTTTCTTGCCAGGACCAACCTTCCAGTGATGCAGAGGCGAATACGTGGTGATGCCGGCACACAGCAGCGGCGCGACAGCAGCCAGATTGGCGTCACCGTGGGAAATTCTCAGAACGAACTTCTCCTTCACCACGATATTGTCCGAGTAACCACCGAAGGTGTTCTCGCCGCCAAACACCGGACCGTTGTAAGTACCGGTGAAGCCATTTTCACAATATTGCTCGTCGCCTTCCGCACACGATGCACAGTGCTGGCAGCTGTCTACCATGCAGCCAACGCCGGCCAGGTCGCCAACCTTGAACTTGCTGACATTTGCGCCGACCGCGGTTACACGACCCACAATTTCATGGCCCGGCACCGACGGATACAGGGTGTTGTGCCACTCGTTTTTTACGGTGTGAAGGTCGGAATGGCACACGCCGCAATAGAGGATATCGATCTGCACATCATCAGCGCCCGGGGCGCGACGTTCGAAGGTGAAAGGCTTGAGCGAGTCCTTGGCGCCTTGCGCGGCATAGCTGTAAGTCTTGGTCATTGCGATCGCCTTTTGAGTCAGATGTTGAATACAAGAGGAGTAGCGTAGTTGCTGAATCGTTCAAGTGGATGACAGGAGCGGTCGATTGAGCGTCGACCGTCTGGGGGACTTGGCGGCTAAATGGCGCCGTGGTGCGTACAGGGTACGACTTGGGTAGGCCGCAGCGATGGCTGCATTCTGCTGAATTCTTGCCTGATCCCGCTGAAATGGATCAGGTGAAGCACTGCTGCCCCTGCAGAAAAGACTCCAACTCCGTGACGGGCAGTGGCCGGCTGAACAGATAGCCTTGCACCTGATCGCAACCGTTGGCCGTGAGGAACGCCAGTTGCTCGGGGGTCTCCACCCCTTCGGCGACCACTTGCAGGTTGAGGCTGTGGGCCAATTCGATGATGGTCCTGGCAATGGCCGCGTCCTGGGGGTTACTCGTCACTTCACGAATGAAGGCGATGTCGATCTTGAGTTTGTCGATCGGAAACCGCCGCAGGTACGCGAGGCTTGAATAACCGGTGCCAAAGTCGTCGATGGACACCTTGACCCCCAGTTGTTGCAGGGTCTGCAAGCTGGCGATGGTGTGCGACGTGTTCTCCATCAGCGAGCTTTCCGTCAGCTCGATCTCAAGCCAGTGGGGTTCAATCTGATGATCAATGAGCGCCTGGCGGATGCTGGCGATCAGATCACCTTCGATGATCTGTTGGCCGGAGACGTTAACCGCCACCTGGAAGGAGCCTTTCCCTGCGCCTTGCCAATCGGCGATTTGCTTGCACACACGGGTGATCACCCAGTTGCCGACCTGGGTAATCAGCCCGAGGCTTTCCAGTATCGGCACGAACACCGCCGGCGAGACATTCGCCTGCCCCGGACGTGGCCAGCGCAGCAGCGCTTCCAGCCCGCACACTCGGCCGTCGGCCAGGCCGATCTTGGGTTGGTAAAACAGCTCGAACGCCTGCTGCTTCACCGCCTCACGTAACGCGGTTTCCATCGATTGCCGCGCCGAGGCCTCTTCATTCATTTGCGCCGTATAAAACCGATAAGTATCCCGGCCAATCTTCTTCGCCCGGTGCATGGCGGTGTTCGCGTGCTTGATCAACCCATGTGCGTCGTCCCCGTCATCCGGGTACAGGGCAATGCCAATGCTGGCAGTCATCGCGGTTGATTGGCCGCCGAGCTGAAAAGGCTCGCGCAGTGTTTCGCGTATGCGCTCGACGGTTTGCAGCGGGTCCACCTGGCCCTCGCGAATCATCAGGATCAACGCAAATTCGTCACCGTCCATGCGCCCCAGTGTGTCGCTCACATTCAGGCAGTTGGTCAGTCGCTGGCCCAGCTCCGCCAGCATTCGATCGCCCAGTAGGTGGCCCCAGGTTTCGTTGACGCTGCTGAAATCGTCCAGGTCGACGGTCACCACCGCCAGTTGCCAGTGACTGAGCGACGCCTGGGTCAGCCCCATTTGCAAGGTAGTGAAGAATAGTTTGCGATTGGGCAGCCCGGTCAACGTGTCGTAATGGGCCATTTTCAGCATGCGCTGATCGGTTTCCTTACGCTGCGTGATGTCCCGCGCAATGCCGACGATGATCCAGTCATCCCCGGTCTTATAGGCTTGGCGGTGAATTTCTACCGGCAGGAAACTGCCGTCCTTGCAGCGGATCTGCGTTTCCGTGGCTTCAATGGGGCCTCGGCCGGCGATGATCTGGTCGTACAAAACCTCCAGTTCTTCGGTGGAGTCTTCGCTGAGATCGGCCGGTGTCTTGCTCAGGAGCTCTTCCGGGGTGTAGCCAAGCACTTGGCAGGCACGGCGATTGAACTCGATCAGCCGCATGGTGCTGCGGTTGATCAGGAAAATCGCGTCACCCGACGCGTCCATGGCCGAACGAAAACGCTCAAGGTCGATGGTGCGCTGTTGCAGTTGCTCTTCCAGCATCAGGCTGTGGCTTTTCAGGTAATCGCCAAACGCCTTGAGTCTCAGCAGGTTGCGCACCCGCAGCCACAACTCGGCGCTCTCCACCGGTTTGCTGAGGAAATCTTCAGCGCCCGCTTCCAGCCCGGAAATCCGCGCACTGTGCTCGCCGAGGGCGGACAGCATGATGATCGGGATGTTCGAGGTGGCTTTGTCCGTTTTCAGCTGGCGGGCGACTTCGAAACCGTCCATGCCCGGCATCATGATATCGAGCAGGATCAAGTCCGGTGGTTGTTGCGCAACCATGAGCAGGGCTTCTTCGCCCGAACCGGCCGTTAAAGTCTGATACCCCTGGTTCTGCAGCAGGATCTGCAGCAATTTGCAGACATGCGGTTCATCGTCGACGATCAATAAAGTAGCGGCAATGTCGGACATGGAAAGAGCTCAAGTAGAGGGCTGTTGAGGCAGATTGTTTTGCAGCAACGTATCGATGACCCGGTAGAGCTCTTTGTAGCGTAACGGCTTGATGATGTAAGCATTGCAGCCCGCCAGGCGGGTTTTTTCCTCGTCTTCCTTCATGGCCATGGCGGTGAGCGCGATCACCGGGATCGCGGCTGTCAGCGCATCGCTCTTGAGCAGCGAGGTGGCCTTCAGGCCATCCATTCCCGGCAGCTGGATGTCCATGAGAATCAGCGCCGGCTGTCGCTCGCGCGCCAGTTTCAGGCCGGTTTCCGCATCGGTCGCGCACACGACGCTGTGCCCGGCGCTGGTGAGCAGCAGCCGGGCCAGACGCATGTTGGCGGCGTTGTCTTCGACGATCAGGATTTCAGCCACGGCGCCTCCACACTGGGGGAACGACGGATAGGCAACCACGCAGCAAATCGGGCGCCCGTGCCTTCACGACTGGCCACGGCGACACTGCCGCCATGGAGTTCAGTCAGTTGCTTGACCATTGCCAAGCCTAGACCGGTGCCCTCGAATTTACGCGCCAGACTGCTATCGATCTGACTGAAGGCCCTGAATAACTTGTCCATATCGCTCTGGGCTATGCCGATGCCGGTGTCGCTGACACTCAGCTCCAGAAATTCCTCATAGTCGCTGTCCGCGAGCTGGAAGCCGTAAGCTGGCCAGTCCCCCTCGATCGTGCCCACTTGAGCCCTCGGCACCTGGCGCACCGCCACGGTCACCACGTCGCCCGGCGCACTGAATTTCACGGCATTGGCCAACAGGTTGTAGATGATCTGTTTGGTCTTGCGCAGATCGAGTTCGAAGGTGCCAAGCTCGGTATCGGTCTCGAGTTTCAACTGGATGCGTTGCAGTGCGGCTTTCTCGCGCACGATCAACAAACTGTTGCTCAGCAGGTTTTGCAGTTCGACGGGCTCCAGCTCCAGTTCCATCATCCCGGCTTCGACCTTGGACAGGTCGAGGATGTCATTGATGAGTGACAGCAAGTGCTGGCCACTGGTGAAGATGTCGCCGATGTACTCACGCTGGGTATCGGTCATATCACCGACCATGCCGTCCTTGAGCGCTTCGGAAAAACCGATGATGGCGTTCAGCGGCGTGCGCAGCTCATGCGACATGGTGGCGAGGAACTCGGACTTCATGTGGCTGGCGTGTTCAAGCTCGATGTTCTTCTCTTCCAGCGTGCGCTCGAAGCGCTTGCGCTCCGTCACATCCCGGGCGGCGGCGAACACGCCTTGCAGCTTGCGATCGCGATCATGAAAGGTCGCCGCGTTATAGGAAACGACCGTTTCGGTGCCATCGTAGGCGCGCACGGTCAGCTCGTAATCGCTGACTTTGTTTTCACTGAGTACACGCTTGATCGCCGCGTCAGCACGGGCCGGGTCGGTGAAAAAGTTCTTGCACGGCGCGCCAATCAATTCGTCCCGGGTCCGCCCCGTCAACGCCATCATTTGTTTGTTGACGTCGGTAATGATGCCCTGGGGATTGGTCATCATCAGGGCATCGATGTTCGACTCGATCAACGAGCGCGTATAAAACTGCTGGTCGCGCAGACGCTGATCCAGCAACGCCTGCGCAGCTTCTTCCTGCTTGCGCGCGGTGTTATCGGTGCCGATCAGCAGATAGCCGATGATGGTTTCGGTGCTGTCGCGCAACGACGTGACCGACACCATCGCCGACAGCCGGCTGCCATCCTTGCGGATGTAGGTCAGCTCATAGATATCTTCAATACCCCGGGACGCCTTGAATACCAGCGCTTCGAACCCTGGCGTGATCGGTGTCTTGAGCTCCAGGCTGAGCGCCGCGGCGCGGGTAATCAATTCGTCGGCATCGGAAATGTCGGCGGGGGTGATCTTGTTGATTACGTCTTCCGACAGATAACCGAGCATGCGTTCGGCGCCGACGTTGAAGATCTGAATGACGCCTTTTTCGTCGGTGGCGATACTGGAAAAGTAGGCACTGTTAAAGATGGCGTCTTGAAGGGCGCCGGTCTTGAGCAAGGTCTGTTGTCGGCGAAACTCGGCAAGCTTCTCGGCGCGAGACTGGGGCTCGGTGGAAGGACGATCTACTGGCGGCGTGTCCATTGATTCGTTTCCCGTTAACTCGCGAACCTGACCGTGATGACGGTGCCGTAAAGCGAGCTTACGGAAATCGCCCAAATGAGCGACCAGAGGTTTTTACACGATAGCAGAGGTACTGCACGGAGGTTACGCAGGGAAGCTTTCGTTATTCTTTCAGTTCATGGGATTTGGTGACTCGGTGCATCCCCTCCCCCAACCTATCTCGACGCATCAAAAAATTTGAACCGCTCCTGAACGCACTCGCCTAATGATTAGCTTGTGGACAATCCCACAGGCCATGTGCCAATACCGGCATGCTCCGAGAGGTGGTTAACGTGGCTAAAGACGAGAAGAAAAGCAAAGGCGAAGCATCGAAAGCCAGCAAGGATTTGAAAGACAAAAAGGCATCGCCGGCCAAGAAGTCAGCGGCGGCCTCGGCTCTTTCGAAATCTTCCGAAAAGAAAGACAAGAAAAAAGACGCCGAACCAAAGAAATCGGCAAAAAAAGCTGACAGCAAGCCTGAAAAGGCCAAGAAGGCAGAGAAGGCAGACAAGCCGGCTAAAAAGAAAAAATGACATCCGCCCTCTGCCAGGGCATTACGCCCTCTGTTTTAATACGGCGGAGTTGATCCACAGTCAATTGATCCGATGGATGTTGACGGGCACTGCAACGCAGTGCCCGTCGTACTTCATGGTATCCGCGACGGCTTTTGGAAGGAGGTTGCGCCAGACATGGTCATTGGCCGGCGAGGTACTTAACTGGTGGGCATTTCTCAAACTTAACAACTCAGGACGACGTTGAAGCTTGTAGAAAAAAATGAAGGATCAAGGACCGCGAATGAGCATTTTCAAACGTATCAAATCCTTCGTCAGGCGTAGCCCGGACGAGCAGATCGTCGGTTATTCCCTTTCCGAGTTGAAGTCAGTTTTTACTCAGCCTTTGTCTCCCCCTGCCCGGCCATTACCTGACTTTTCGCAGGTGGTGTCTTTGGCGAGTCTCGACATTCCAGCCTACTACTGTGTTTTTTTAATCGCGTACGCTGACTTTGCCGGACTTGAGTCGCTTGTCGAATCGGATTTCAGTTTCGTCGCTGAAAAGCCATTCAATGGCCTGCCCGTAAAGCGCTATTCAAATACTCGAAAAGACGAGCACCTGATCTATTTCAGATCGAACTCGGAATTTAACGCCACGACGATTCGTATGGTGACGAATAGCATCCATTTTCTGAGCACTCTTCAGGGAATGAGGTTAGCCGTTCCACCGCCGTGGATAGCGTTTGAGGGTTATGACCCCGCCTGGTGGGGCGGTGCGATGCAAGGTGCTCAGGGGTATTACAACGATAGTTACTTTCTGCCCTTTTTCACTCGATTGAGTCGTTCGGAAAGACAGCAGTACTACGCAACATTCAACGCCTCGGATGCGTGGATCGAGAGCCTGGAGCTGATGTACGCCGATTAATGAGCGCGCCCCGACTGTTTTCAGGCGAGTGTTCGGCCTCTCACGTCCTTTTTTGCCTGTTGCCTGTGCAAAATCAGAAGCCTTGTAAAACCACCCAATGTAGTCAACGATGCAATTGGCCCTCGTCCCTTGTTTTGTGCCATGGACCCTGCCCCATTTCCTGAATGTTCAGGACTAAAGTTCGCGCACTTGCCCACAAAGACCTGAAGACAGCAGAACCGACTATTCTTTTGAATAGTGGACGCTGCATTCTTGGCAAAAAAGGGACGCCATGCCGGACTATGATTGCGCTATCGGCTCTAGACCCAGCATCACATACGGTGATCGAACCAGTCTGATCAAGGCCTGGCTACGCTGGATGGCTTCAATTCCGGTTTTCTGTCTGTTCACGGCAGCGCCCGGATACGCCCAGAACCTGCCAATCGCAGCGCGGGTCGAAAACGCCACGGTTACGGTGATCCAGGCGCAGGAAATCGTCGCCAGGGCCACCCTCGAAGCTGTTCGCTGGAGCGGCCCTGAATCCGGTCCGCAAGCCCTGCGAGGCAAAAGCATCGCGTTTGTCGCAGAAGATCTGCGTAACGGCGGCATTCTCGGTGTCGCGCAGGGCGCTCGCGAGGCAGCCAAGGCGATGGGCTGGACGCTGAAGATATTCGATGGCGCGGGATCATCGGCCGGGCGCGCCAAGGCCTTTTCCGATGCCCTGGCAGCGAAACCCGACGGCCTCATCCTGTGCGGCTCCGATGCCGTTGAGAACAATGCAGCGCTGATGCGCTTCGCCAAAAATGATGTGCCGGTGGTTGGCTGGCACGCCGGGGCACGCCCCGGGCCGATTGACGGTACGCCGGTGGCCATGAACGTCACCACTGACCCGCTCGAAGTGGCGCGCCTCACCGCCATGGCAGCAGTCGCACAGTCAAACGGACGCGCCGGCGTGGTCATCCTGACCGATTCCAAATACAGCATCGCCATGGCGAAAGCCAAGGCCATGGAAAATGTTATTCGGGCCTGTCGGGAATGTACGTTGCTGGAAGTGCGCGATGTCGCGATCTCCGAAAGTAGTGAGAAAATGCCAGCGATCACCAAGGAGCTGCTGCAGCGCTATGGCAAGCGCTGGACCCACGCACTGGCCATCAACGATATCTATTTCGACTACTCGATTGCCTCTTTGACCAATGCCGCAATACCCAGTGACGGGATCAGTCTGTTGTCTGCCGGTGATGGCAGCGCTTCGGCTTTTTTGCGCATACAGGCGAAAACCTACCAGACCGTCACCGTCGCCGAGCCGCTCAACCTGCATGGCTGGCAAGTGATGGATGAATTGAACCGGTTGTTTGCAGGTCAGCCGGTGAGCGGTTTCGTCGCGCCGATTCACCTGGTCAATGCCGACAATATAGCCTTCGACGGCGGGAAGAAATTCCAGTACGACCCAGACAATGGCTATCGAGACATCTATCGCCACCAGTGGAATCCATGACATTGGACGTTACTTCCCGACTCGTACGCTGGCTTTTGCCGCAATCGCTTCGCGCGCAGTTCACACTGGCGTTTCTGACGCTGGCGCTGCTGATCCTGGCGGGCGGTGCAACGGCGGTCTACGCGTTGCGTACTTCCAATAACGCCACCCGTCAGCTGACCGATGAACGACTGGTCCGCATGCAAAATGGGCAAGACATGCTGCAGCGCACCTTGCTGATCGAACGCCAGACCGATCAGCTTTTGACAACCCGCTCCCCCGACGCCCTGCGTTCAAGCTATGCGGCGACCGTTGAACAGCTTGAAGCCCTTGATCAACTGGTGCAGCAGCTGACTGCCGCGAACAGTGGCGTGGCGATACTGGACATGTATCAGTCGAGTCAGATGTTCCGCAATACTGCCAACATCGTTGCGCAACTGCGCGAAAGCCTGCTGCAAACGGAGGTCACCTTCGAGCAAACCGTGGAGGAACACACCGCCCGGTTAACCGCGACCCAGACGCGGGCCAGCCTGGAACTGGCGGTGTTGCTTTTCGATCTTCCGCAGGCACTCGACAGTGATGCCGTGCAACGGCTGCGAATCCGATATGAACGCCTGTCACGCACTGCCGGCCAGTTACCCGACGCTGATCTGGAAACGCCCGATCTCTTCACCCTTCGCCTAAATCTCATCAATCAGCAAAACGTCATACAGCGCTTCAATGAGGAACTGAAGAATGAGGCCGGGGTTCTGGTCGCGGTGGCCCGTGCGCAATCCAGTGCTTACACCGAAGACTATCGCGAGGCCGTGCAGCGCCTGGTTGAGGCCTCAAATCTTAGTCAGCAATGGGTGCTGATCATGCTGGGCGCCAGCCTGGTGTTCGCCTGGTTCGTGACCCGGGTTTTCATGGGCCGTCATGTGCTCATGCGACTGAATGAAATCAGCCGGCAACTGCGTCAGGAGCACACCGACAAAACGCATTTGATGATGGCGGTGCATGGGAAGGACGAGATCGGCAACATGGCTCGCGCGGTGAATCAATTCCTTCAAGATCGGCTTCAGCTGGAAAAAAGAACCGTCCAATTGAGCATCGCCACAAAGCGGCTCGCCGTGCAAAACAGTCGATTAGAGCAAGAAGCCATTATCCGCGCGGGACAAGGTCATGTCCTGGAGCTGATCGCCAGGAGCACCGAGCTATCAGAAGTCCTCGACAGTCTGGCTCACTTGGTCGAATCCCAACTGGAAGGGATGATGGTGTCGATCCTGGTGCTGGATGAGGATGGCAAGCACCTGCTGCACGGGGCAGCGCCCAGTTTGCCGCAAGCCTATAACCAACTCATCGACGGGATTGCGATCGGTCCGAAGGTTGGTTCATGCGGCACCGCGGTCTATCGACGCGAACCGGTCATCGTCACGGATATCGAGCAGGATCCGCTGTGGGAGGAATACCGTTCAGTCGCTGCGTCCTATGGATTTCGCGCCTGCTGGTCGACACCGATTCTGTCCCATGAGCGAAATGTCTTGGGTACGTTTGCCTTGTATTCCAACACCGTACGCAGCCCTCGCTCGAGCGAAACGCGACTGATCAACATGGCGACACCTCTTGCCGGCATCGCCATAGAACGCCAGCTGACCGAAAAGCGTATTCGCTACATGGGCGACCATGACGCACTGACCGGGCTGCCGAATCGCACGCTGCTCGAAGACCGCCTCAAACAGGCAATTCTTTACGCTCAGCGCTATAACCGCCTGGTGACGGTGGTGTTTCTCGATCTGGATAAATTCAAACTGGTGAATGACAGCCTCGGACACAGTGCTGGCGACGAACTGCTGAAAACCGTCGCCCAGCGCATGCTGGAGTGTGTACGCCGCACCGACACCGTCGTGCGCCTGGGTGGCGACGAGTTTGTGATCATCCTGTTCGACCAGCCCTCGGACATCGATGGCGTGACTCCCGCCCTGCACAAAATCCAGGAAGCCATCCTGCGGCCGATTCAAATCAGCGGCCATACACTCCACGTCACCTGCAGCATGGGCCTGGCCACCTACCCTGCCGATGGCAATGATACCGACACATTGCTCAGCAACGCGGACGCGGCCATGTACCGCGCCAAGGAATTGGGGCGCAACAGTTACCAGTTCTATACGAGCGAGATGAACAACAAGGTTCAAGGCAAACTCGCCATGCAGGACGGGCTTCGAAACGCGCTCAACCATAACGAATTCCTGCTGCTCTACCAGCCGCAGGTGGATTTGCAGTCAGGTCAGATTATCGGCGTAGAGGCGCTGATCCGCTGGCAGCACCCCGAACTCGGCATGGTCTCTCCAATCAAATTCATTCCGCAGGCCGAAGAGACCGGGTTGATCGTGCCCATCGGCGACTGGGTGATTCATGCCGCGTGCAGGCAGAACAAGGCCTGGCAGGATGCGGGTTGCCCGCCGATCACCATGTCGGTGAATATTTCCGCACGCCAGTTCATCGAAAGGAACCTGATCGACCGGGTGAGGCATGCCTTGCAAGAAACCGGACTGGACCCGAAGTACCTTGAGCTGGAGCTGACCGAAAGCCTGATCATGCAAGACCTTCAGCAAGCCATCAGCAAAATGAAAGAACTGCAATCAATGGGCATCAGTCTCTCGATCGACGACTTCGGAACCGGCTACTCCAGCCTCGCCGCCTTGAAAAGCTTCCCGATCGCGAGACTCAAGATCGACCAGTCTTTCGTACGCGATCTGCCCGACAACGAGAACGACAAAGCCATCGCCACCGCAGTGATCTCGCTGGGGCACAAACTGAACCTCAAAGTCATTGCAGAAGGCGTCGAAACCGAAGAACAGCAAACCTTCCTGCGCGAAAACGGCTGCGATGAAATTCAGGGCCACTTTTTCAGCAGAGCGGTCAGCGCAGAGGACATCAGTCTGTTACTGCGTACGCCACGGTTGCCTCAATCAAGTCGCATTGTGGGCTCTGGCGCGGTAAGTCGAGAGCGCGATGTGAAACGCCCAGGCGGTCCGATGGCTAGGCGTTGATTGGAGTTGGCTTGTTTATTTTGATTTGGTTGTTTGAAGGAGAAATCTGGCGTTAGGGCAGCTCGGGTTTATGGGGTAAAACCGGGTGGCCAGGTCGCTCGCTCACCTACTGATCGGTTAATAGTTGGGGACACAAGCGACTTGGGGGGACGGGCAGAAACCGGCCAAGAGCGGTCAGTCATGGACGGTTGCTTTCGGTAATTTTTTGACAGATTACCCTCACCCTCTATAGTCAGTTCGCGACCTGCGGGAAGGAATCCCAAACCGTCAGAATGAGCATGGAGCTAGGCCGGTTCGTATCTTTGAACGTGGGTTCCTTCACTAGTGAGTACGCAGGTCACAACGTGGCGAACGTTGTTGCATCCCCGCAATTGGCAGGGAAATCACTTTTGAAAAAGGAGCTTCACAATGTCTCAATCCGATATCTGGTCCGGCACCGTCGATGCAAAGCTGGAGAGCGGCAGAGCGACAGGTTTTAAGGTTAAGAAGGGAGACGTAATTACGATTATCGCCTCGGGGTGGGTAGAGCGTGGCTCAGGGAGGGCCTATGGCCCTCAAGGGGATGAGAGTCTCGTTGGTTCGTACAAGCCCGCCGGGTTGGTCTATCCGGATGGACTTGTCGGTGCGCTCCTGATGAAGATCGGCGATGACTATCTCACCCCGATTAATAACGGAGTGTTCCGCTGGACGGTACCGACCGACGGAGAACTCACCTTTCTCATCAATGATTTGGCGGGAGATTACGGGAACAACAGCGGCTCATTCAACGTCAGCGTAGAGAAGAAAACGCTCACCACTGAGCCGACAGCTGATGTGCTCAAATACGGCGACAAAGTCCGCTTTCTAAACGGTTATGCCAATTGGAACGGCGGCTATCTCTCTGTCTATGACAGTTCCAAAGAGGTGGGCGCCAAGTATGATGTTGTGTCCGTTCTCTCACCAGAAAAAGAAGGCCCCATCGACACCTGGTTGGTCGGATCCGCAACGGGCAAGCCAGACGGTGACAGAGTGCGCTCTGGCGATACCATCAGGCTATTGAATCTGTACGGAGACGGCCCGGGATACAGCGACAAAAACGGTGGCGGCTATCTCGATACGAACAATCACGCCAATTCACCAGAGCTTTACAATGTCTCCACAGCGGAAAAGGCGAACCGCGGCGTTGAAAAAACCGGTCATAAAACTCTCGATTGGGTCGTAATGTACGGTGCTGTCGGCTCACAGATCTATATCGGAGACCCGATCAGCCTCCGAAACGAATACAACAATTCTCAAGGTGGATATCTAGATACCTGTAATCATTTCGCCGGAAGAAAGACCATTGGTTATCACGTCTATACAAACCGCTCGCCGAACAGGGCCGGCGTCGGCACCGGAAGCTGGAAAGTACTGCGGGCCATAACATCTGGCCCAACAGCTCGATAGGCGGCGGTCTAGTCTCCACAAAACGTTTATTACCATCCACAACGGATTCAAGCGGCCCCTTGGTGACAAGGGATCAACCAACTTCGGGCCGCTACTAATCATCGAATCCGTCGAGATCAGACCACACCGCACGTCCACCTTGGGTCGATACCGGCCCTTCGTAACACGCATCTATCGGCAATGAGCATTCACTCGCTATTATTTCGAGGCGAGCAAGGTATCCGAAAGTCGCCTGAGGCTCGCTTTTTCGTGGATTGTAAATGACTGTTTCTGACCTACCAGCACCAATTCTGGGTAGCTTGCAGGCCCCCTCGCCGGACCGAACTCGACAGAAGAAACAGCGTCTCGGGATCCAGAATTTTGGGGCTGCTTCGCAGCCCAGCGGGAGCAAGCTCCCTCGCCACAGGGTGCTCGTCAGGATCAGAGGTTGTGTGATCCGAGAAAGCCAAATCCCGGCCACAAAAAAGCCCACTGACCGTCGCCGGTTCAGTGGGCTTTTTCCGACAGGGCTTTTAGTTACAGAGCCATATCACTAGCGGCATTTGCCTTCGGAGCCTTGCCAGCATCAGCAGGAGCCGGAGCAGCCGGAGCGGTCAACTGCGGGATCGCCGGTGGCGGAGTCAGCTGCAACACTTTTGCAGTGTAAGCCCACTCTTCAGCCACTTTGGCTGGATCGTTGTTCAGTTGAGTGCCATAGCTTGGCACGATCTGATGCAGCTTTTCCTGCCAGGCCGGGGAAGCAACCTGATCCTTGAAGACCTTTTGCAGCACGGTCAGCATGATCGGCGCAGCGGTCGAGGCACCTGGGGAGGCGCCCAGCAGGCCAGCGATCGAACCGTCAGCCGACGCTACGATTTCGGTACCCAACTTCAGCACGCCACCGGCGGCTTCATCACGCTTGATGATTTGCACGCGTTGGCCGGCTTGCCACAGGCGCCAGTCTTCGGCTTTGGCGTTCGGGAAGTATTCTTTCAGAGCGTTCATGCGGTCTTCGTCGGACAGCATGAGTTGGCCAGCAAGGTACTCAACCAGTGGGTATTCCTTGATGCCGACTTTGGTCATCGGCCAGATGTTGTGGGTGGTGGTGCTGGTCAGCAGGTCCAGGTACGAGCCTTCTTTCAAGAACTTGGTGCTGAAGGTCGCGAATGGGCCAAACAGGATGACGCGCTTGCCGTCCAGGACACGGGTGTCGAGGTGCGGAACCGACATTGGCGGTGCACCAACGGAGGCTTTGCCGTAGGCCTTGGCCAGGTGTTGCTCGGCGATGGTCGGGTTCTCGGTCACGAGGAACGAGCCGCCAACCGGGAAGCCTGCGTATTCCTTGGCTTCAGGAATGCCGGACTTCTGCAGCAGGTGCAATGCACCGCCGCCCGCGCCGATGAACACGAACTTGGCGTCGGTTTCGGTTTTGGTGCCGTCTTTCAGGTTTTTGTAGCTGACGCGCCAGGTGCCGTCTTCGTTCTTGGTGATGTCTTGCACTTCGCTAGACAGTTTCAAGTCGAACTTCGGTGTGGCTTGCAGGTGCGCAACGAACTGGCGGGTGATTTCGCCGAAGTTCACGTCTGTGCCGATCGGGGTCCAGGTGGCCGCGATTTTCTGGTTCGGGTCGCGCCCTTCCATCATCAGCGGAACCCACTTCTTGATCACAGCCGGGTCTTCGGAGTACTGCATGCCGGCGAACAGCGGGCTCGCTTGCAGGGCTTCGTAGCGTTTTTTCAGGAACTTGATGTTGTCATCGCCCCACACGAAGCTCATGTGCGGAGTGGAGTTGATGAACGAACGCGGGTTCTTCAGGACGCCTTGCTGAACCTGCCACGACCAGAACTGGCGGGAGATCTGGAAAGCTTCGTTGATTTCAACGGCTTTCGGGATCGACACTTTGCCGTTCTCGTCTTCCGGGGTGTAGTTCAGCTCAGCCAGGGCGGAGTGACCAGTACCGGCGTTGTTCCAGCCGTTGGAGCTTTCCTGGGCGACGCCGTCGAGGCGCTCGACCATTTCCATGGACCAGTCCGGTTGCAACTCATTGAGCCACACACCCAGGGTCGCGCTCATGATGCCGCCGCCAATCAGCAGCACATCGACTTTCTTTGCCTCTTCCGCGTGAACGGACGTGATCCCCATCGACAAAGCCAGCCCCAGCAGGGCCGTGTTGAGTTTCTTAAGCATCTGTAGCACCTATGATAAAACGCCATCCGCCCTTCCATCCCAACGCCAGGGCCCTTGGTTCACGGCATGCAGGCAGCATGTCGCGGGTTCCCGTACATCAGGATTGGAGGGTGGGCACACAAGGCCGACGTGTCTCCATCGACCTCAGTTTATATGTCCCTACTGAACTGACTTTTTATCATTATTGGCTTCAGCTACTTGAGCGACATTGATCCTGTTTGCGCGTCTCGAGGACGTGCGAACTGAATAGGTCAAAGCAAGTTGGGGCGAAGAATATCACGACATGGCAAACCCGCGCGTCTGTTCGCGACTTGGTGGTCCGGGTTTGGGGCTGAGGGCTGTTGGATTTGCGGTGTCTGGGCGGGCCTCTTCGCGAGCAAGCCCGCTCCCACTGGGGAGTTGTGTACACAGCAGATTCAGGTGGGTCTGGGTTGGCGCCTTCGCGTGCAGGCTCGCTCCCACATGGGAATACGATCAACTGTGGGAGCGGGCTTGCTCGCGAAGGGGCCAGCACAAGCATCCAGAAACCTTAAGTTCAGCCTCTCGCCAAGCCTCGCACCAGACCGTTAAAGTGGCGCCCTCCTACACCTGAGAACGATGAACCATGGATGGACTTCTCCCCCTGGACGCCCACGCTGAGCGAATTACGATTGCCCGTAACAGACAACATCCCCTATACCGCTCATTTATTCTCGTACCAGCCTTGTTGCTCGCGCTCAGCACAACCGCACAAGCCAGCAGCACCTGCGCCACTGCCGCCACGGAAGGCCAGATGTTCGATTGCCTGCAGCGACAGCTCAAAGCCTCAGACCACGCATTGAATACGGCCTACAAAACCTTAATTGCGCGGTACAAAGACAATGGCTCTGCTCCGAACCAACCCTCTCAGGATTTGATGCTGAAAAAGGCTCAACTGGCCTGGATTGCCTTAAGAGATGCCAGTTGCGAATTCGAGACGTATGAATCGATTGGCGGCAGTGGCTTTGGCACGATCCATACGGCCTGCCTGCTGGAGCAGACGCAAAAGCGGGTCGAGTATTTGAATGGGTTTGTTGGTTCGCCTTGAATAAATGGTGTCAGGGCTGACGCCTTCGCGAGCAGGCTCGCTCCCACAGGGGATTTGTGGGGGTCGTGATTTCGGGTGAGTCTGGGCGGACGCCTTCGCGAGCAAGCCCGCTCCCACAGGGGATTTGTGGGTGTCGCTGATTTCGGGTGAGTCTGGGCTGACGCCTTCGCGAGCAAGCTCGCGAAGAGGCCAGCACAAGCACCCTCAAACTAAGGCCCTGAAAGCCCCAGCAAACTCAGCGCATTCCCCAAAGCAAACCCGCTCGCGGTGTTATCGAAGATGCACCAAGTCTCGGCTCCCGCCTGCGCCGACAGTTGAATCTTCTCCGCCAGTGCCTGCAATCGACCCATGTCGTAGTCACTGTAATAAATCCGCGGCGAACCATGCAGCCGCCAATAACGCACCCCGGACCATCCGCCCGGCGTGGTGCCACCGGTGATCGTCGATGGATCAGCCGCGACTCGCCCGATCCGGTGCTCGATCAGTAAACCGCTGGCTGCGCGCCAAGTTTCATGGCGAGGTTCCAGCACGGCGGAACCGAGATAACGTTGGCGCAGGATGCGGAAAAACTCGGCGGCCACCGCTGCGTTATAGGCCAGCGACGGCGGCAATTGAATCAACAAACAGCCCAACTTGTCCCCCAATTGCAGGCATTGGGACAGGAACTCGTCGAGCAACGCTTCGCAGTTCTGCAAGCGCTGAACATGGGTGATGAGCTTGGGCATCTTCACCGAAAACCGAAACGCCGGCGGCACTGATTGCGCCCAACGAAAATAGGTCTGGGGCTGATGCGGGCGGTAGAACGAGCTGTTGATTTCCACCGCCGTCAGTTGCGCCGCATAGCGTTGCAAATGCGTGCCGGAGTCGGGAAACATCGCCGCATATTCCCGTGGCACGCTCCAGCCGGCGGTGCCGATGTAGAGCGGTTTCAATAGAGCACCGCCGCCGCATCGCGCATAAAGATTTCGATGGTTTTCGGTCCGACGCCTTCGAACTCGCCGAGGCGTTTTTCGAAGGCCTGGCGGTCTTCACTGGCGCTGTGGATGTGGCCGATTTTGCCGGCGTATTCGTCACTGAGCTTTTTGCCCAAGTGGCGCAAGCGCTCGGCAGTTGTTTCGTCGTAGCGCACGTAATGCGCTTCACCAAGCATCATCACCAACTCACGATGTGTACACGCCGCCAATTTGCGCGCGGTGTCACGCGTGTGCTTTTCAACGATCACGCGATAAGCCTGCGCGGCGATGTCTGCCTGGATACGCTTGCCCATCAAAAAACTCGCCACAAACCATTTGAACAAGGCGCTTTCATCAGCGCTTTTCAGTTCAATGCCCAGATCCCGGGCACTAATCGATTTGCTCATGGCTCACCCCTCCTAGGTTCCACCACCGACGCCTTGAATCGAATTGGCAAAGGCAACCCCTGCCTCGCGCACCAGCACGCGCCACTCGGCGGCGTTGATCAACCCGGTGCGTTCCATCTCATCGGCGGCTTTTAGCAGTTCGTCGTAGTGCTCCTCGCTGTCCATGCGGATTTCGGGGTGTCGCAGCAGTTTGTACCAGGTGGCCAAGGCTTCCCGTTTCGCTTCGTCGTTCATGGTCAGGCTTCCTCGGGTTGTTTCCCCTTGGAAGCACCGAGCTGAAGGCCCGTTCCTCGCGCCCGACAAATGGCGATAAGACCCCGAAACACGCTATGCCTTATCCGCAAAATATCTGCTAAGTTGTACGACGACTGACGAATTCATCAGTCTCGACCACCCACAACAACAAGGAAATACCATGCAAAAAGCTAAATTAGTGATCGGTTTTCTGTGCCTGTTCAGCGGCTATGTAGCCGCCGCTCCCGCAACCGCCGAGAAAGACGTGGCCCAAGCGGTCGATCACCTGACCCAAGCCATGCTGCACAAGGACATTCCCGAACTGCAAAAGCTTACGGCCGAGAAGCTGAGCTATGGGCATTCCAGCGGCAAGGTCCAGGACAAGAAAGAATTTATTGCCGATATCGAAACCGGCAAAAGCGCATTCAAGACCCTCGAAATGCAGAAGCAGACCATCACCCTGCTGGGCGATACGGCGTTGGTGCGCAACCACTTCTCGGCGCAGGCGCTCAATGGCACGGAAGTGGTGCCGACCGAGATCGAGAACTTTCAGATTTGGCAGAAACAGGGTGGCAAGTGGCTGTTGATTGGGCGTCAGGCTTTCCGTATCTGACTGTAGGTTAATGGTTGTCTGATCTAAAGCCTTCGCGAGCAAGCCCGCTCCCACCTTTGGAATGCGTTCCTCCTGTGGGAGCGGGCTTGCTCGCGAAGAGGCCAGACCAGACACCTCATTTTTCCCTCAGGGCCGGGTATGCGCCACATCCAGCTGACTGAACGTCACCTGCCCTCCTTCATTTTTATAGCCCGCATTGTCCAGCGCATACACCCCGGCCTTGAAGTACAGCTGCTTGTTCTTCCAGCTCGAACTGATTTGCTTGCCCCAGCTGTAACCCTGGGAACTGACATTCAGATAACCGGCCGAACTGAAGCGAACTTCGTAAGAGAACGGCTTGCCCAGCGCAATGTCCCGGGCAATCACGATGGTGATGTCCTCACTGCCCGGTTTTAGCCGATAGTTGGCAATCACGTTGCCTTTCTTCGTGGCGGCGTCGTACTGGTATTCGACTTTCAGCAACGGGCCTTTAGCTTGGTAGATATGGATTTGCCCAATCACGATCCTGCCCGTCGAAGGCACTTGATTGACCTTCAACACGGCTTTGAGTCGGTGATCGGCTTCGGGATAAGTCCAGTTGCGCAGCGTCCCGTCGCTCAGGGTTTCGCGCAGTTCGCTGCGGGGGAATTCGGACTTTGAGGTGCTGGAGCCGGTAACCGGCGCCCAGAAAAAAAGGTTATCGCCGGAGCGAAAATATGAATCGGTATAGCCATCCACCAATCGCGGCGTATCGATGACTTTGGCAGGCGTCCCGACAGGGATCGTCAGGTTCCAGGTGGCCAGATCAATCATTACAACTCTCCTTGGGGGCGATCGGACCCTACAGCACTTAAGCCCGATGGCCCACAAGGAAAGTTTTTAAAGCCTGAAGCGATCCACCGACTGCGACAACTGCCCCGCCAGCGACGACAACTCATCCGTGGTCGACGCCGTGCGTCCGATCACCTTGCTGTTGTCCTCGGACATGCCGGCAATCATTTCCACCTGATGGGCGATTTCGTTGCTGGCCAGGCTCTGTTCGCCGATGGTGCGACTGATGTCGTTGACCAGTTGCGTGGTGTTCAGCGTGGCTTCGAGGATTTCACGAATGGCGCGCTCGACATCGGCGGTCACCGCCATGCCTTTGTCGACCTGGGCCACGCCGGCCTCCATGCTGGTCACGGCTTCGCGGGTGCTTTGCTGGATGCGCGCGACCATCGCGGCAATTTCCTGGGTCGAGGCGCTGGTACGCCCGGCCAGGCTGCGGACTTCGTCGGCCACCACGGCAAAACCACGGCCCTGCTCACCGGCGCGTGCGGCCTCGATCGCCGCGTTGAGCGCCAGCAGGTTGGTCTGGTCGGCGATGCCCTTGATCACCTGGATGATGCTGAAAATCCCCTCGGATTCCTTGTCCAGCGTGCGAATCACTTGGGCCGACTGTTGTGCCGAACGAGCGATGCCGTCCATGTCGTTAACCACCTGATGGATCACCCGGCCGCCATCCTTGGCCAGTTCTTCAGCCTGGTTGGCCATGTTCAGCGCACGGTCGGCGTGGCGGGTGATTTCCTCGATGCTGGCGGTCATTTCGCTGGCAGCGGCGGCCATGGTGCTGGCGGCGACGCTTTGCTGCTGGCTGCTGCCGGCGACTTCGTGGCAGCCGTTGCTCAATTGCTGGCTCATGCCGCTGACGCCATGGGCGTTGCTGCGCACTACTTCGATCATGCCGCGCAGATCGCGTTGCATGGTCGCCAGGGTGCGGATCAAGGTGCTGGCTTCGTCGTGGCCGGTCGGCTCGATGATCGTTTCACTCAGGTTGCCGTGGGCGATGCTATCAGCGATGCGGCTGGCCGAGCGCAATGGGCCGAGGATGCTCAGGATCACCCAGCGGCCCTGGGCCAGCAGGAGCAACAGGCTGGCAACGAGGACGCTGCCGAGGGCGATGTTGGCGTGGCTGATCGCTTGCTGAGTGGCTTGGCTGGCCTGTTGGGTGTTGGTTTCGATAAGCTCGCTCAGCGACGACATATCGCCTTCCAACTGAGTGAACACGGTGTTGAACGAGCCCAACTGCTGCTGCGCCGCGTCCGGATTTTCCAGCGCCAGCCCGACAATGCGTTCGGCGGTGCCGATGTAGGTGTCGAGGCTCGGCTTGACCTTGTTCAGGCCCGCCATGATGGTGTCGTTGACCGGCAGCTTGAGGTTCTCCCCGACCACCTCGCGAAAACGCGCCGCATGTTCCTCGATGGAGCTGCGCACCTCGGCCTTGGTACTGGTGCTTTTGCCCAGCCCGACCAGCATCGCCGACAACACGTCGGCACGCAGGGCGTCGTGCATCATGTCGGCTTCAAGGTGATTACGCAGCGCCGCCATGCTGACCTCGCTGTCGTTGACGGCCTGGGCCATCTGGGTATTTCCCACATAACTGACCAGGCTCATGATCAACGCAGTGAGCAGGCCAGTCCCCATCAAGAGAAGTAAACGCAGTTTTATGGACACTTGTAGTTCCCCTGGTGGACGCAGCGAAAGGCAGCTCTGAAGAGGTTATCGACCCCATCCTGTGGTTATTTAAGCCTATTTCCATCCGAGCGTTGGTTTAAGACCAGCGGCGCAACCGCCCATTACGGGGGTTATGCGCACAGCATTGAACTCCTGAGCCTCGCCGCACCTCCTAAGTAATGTGTTACTTCCTTTTCGCTTTACGCTGTTGGAGGACGACGCCATGCGCCGCATGCTACTCATTACTTCTCTGATATTGTGCCTGCCCATCGGATCAGCCCTGGCCGTAAGCGGCAAGGATGTCGCGACCTCGGCAGGGGTTTCCGCTTCGCTGTATTCCACCTTCAAAGATCACAAAATGGTGATTCCGGCCAGGGATGACGTGTCTGCATTTGTCGCCAGTAACGGCGCGATTCGCGGGGTCTACATGGAGGCGGTGTTGCAGCAGATCCGCCAGGACAACCCTGGACTTAACGCCACCGACGAAGAACTGGCCAACGCTATCCTTGCTCAGTACGAAGGGCCAGCGACTCACTAAACACCTACGTTTATCCGCGTGAATATCAAGGGCAGGCTCGAATCGATGCCTGCCCTTGGGCCGCGCGCAAACGCTATGGGCAAAACCGCTCATGGGCCTCTATGATTGGCCCATGACGACCTCGGCCCCAATCCGCTCTCCCTGCCCTCCCGGCGCCTGCATCTGCGGGCGCGACCCGTTGCTGGAAACACCCGGCGCGGACGTGCGCATCCTGTTCCTGACCCGCCAGGAAGAAAAACGCCTGCTGGATCGTCTGGAAAACCTGCAAAGCCTGGCCGACCTTGAACGCCTGCAAGTGCGGATGTTTGACCAATTGGGCATTCGCCTGGAGCTGGTGCCGAGCTTCAACGAAGTACGCACCATGCGCGGTATCGGCATTCAGATCGAGGAACTGCCCGGCCTGTGCCGCAAGACCCGCGCCGCCATCCCCGCCGCGATTCGTCGCAGCCTGGAAAAGCGTCCGGAGATCGCCTACGAGCTGCTCAACGCCAACGACTTGTTGCGCGACGCCTGAGTGTTTCACCCGCGTATCACTGGCCTGGATATTCGCTCTTAACCCATCGAAACAAGATCAGCGGTCGTACGCCGGGAGCGCGCCGCTGCTATGCCTGATCGTGGGAGCAATGGTTTGTAGCCAGCCTGGACGGCCCTGCAAACACACGCGTGAACCCGGCCCCGGCGCCAGCCAGGTGCGCAATCCGCAAACAGGTGCCAATCCGTGACAGGAGGTGGCAGATGTTATTCATCGTCAGTTGGACCATCAGTCCGCAGAACCGAAACGCCGCAATCGAACGATTCCTCAAGACCGGAGGCGCCCCGCCCGCTGGCGTGAAAATGCTCGGGCGCTGGCATGCGATCGGCGCTTCCAGTGGTTTTGGCATCGCCGACGCCAGTGACCCGGTCGCCATCCAGACATGGGTGCTGGAGTGGAATGACCTGATGAACATGGAAGTCCATGCGGCGCTGACAGACGAGCAAATGGCGCCACTGTTGGCGGGGACGCTAGGCAAGTAACGTCATTGAAGCGGCGAGCCTGGCTCGCCGCTCTGGGCATCAACGCTTCCAGCACTCCGAATAACGCTCACACACCTTGTACTGCCGATCCATCTGCGCCATCCGGTCAAGGTGGTGGTTGATGGTCTCTACCAGCACATTTTTCTGGGCCTCAAAGTAGAACAGCGTCATCGCTTTGTATTGCTCAAATGCTGCTTTGTTGACGGGCTTGGCCGATTTGTCTTCAGGCTTTGCCCAGGCTTCCAGTTGCTGATCGTCCAGGCGTTGCAGGCGCAGGCGATACTCGTCGGTGTAACGCTTGAAGGTCTGGGCTTTGTTTTGGGCCGCTTCATCGTCGAAGGCGATCAGGTTCTGGCGATACAGTGCCCAATAATCATCCGGCAAGGTAAAACCGAGTTTGCCTTGGCGCTCGGCAAGCAATTTGTCGAGCTGTTCGGGAGTCGAGCGATCGCTGTTGTCCTTGGCCGGGTCAGGCTTCATTGCCGGGTTCGTTGAGTCGTCGATGATTTGGTTGATCAGGGTTACGCGATGGGGCGTGTCAGGCAACGGATCCGGCAATTTCACAAATAATGGACTGCGGCCTATACAGGCGGGCAGCCCCTTGCGCTCGATCGGCACAGGCGTGCGTACGTCCTTGCCATCAACCCGCGTGACGCGCTGCAACAATGTGCGGCATTGTCCCGGTCTGGCGTCGAACGTCAGTTCGTATTCCGCATTACGCTCAGGGGTGAGGTTGAACGTTGTACCGCACACCGAAAAAGTACTCAGGGTGTTGACGCGCAGGTAGGCATCCTGTTCAGGCTTGAGCTTGATTTCAAGATAACCCCTGGCATCGGCGGGCGGTGCAGAGCTCATACCTGCCCGGCGAGAGGTGTCGCCCAAGAACAGATTGTTAAGGATGCCTGTCGTCAACCCGTCACAGTGGGCGCCGTCAAAGTAATCGAGGGTGGCGTTTTCTGTGTTGGCGACAAAGCGCAGTTTGGCTGCATCCGGTTCAGTGGCGTCGGGATAAGTGCCGTTGACGCTGCAGCCGCTGAGCAGCGCGGACACGAACGTTACGATGGCGACGGCGCGAGTGAAGTTGAAGGGAAACATCGACATGAATCGTCCTTGAAGTGTTTGGCACAAAGGGAGGCGCGAAATGCTACTGAATGGCCATCATGCTGTCCATCCTGGCAAACCGCTTGTCAGTAAGTGTCCGCACCTATGCTCCGGCGTTTTTGAACTACCGTTATCAAAAAAATAACGATTACCCCCACGGAGCATCCACCACCATGAAACTGTCCCGAAACGTGTTGATCGGCGCCGCACTGGCCAGCCTGCTGCTGGGCGGTTGTACTTCGAAAGTCACCGAGCGGGAGCAGTACTCCGGCTTCCTGCCCAACTACAACAACCTCCAGGAAGTGACCACCCCCAGTGGCGAGAAAGCCATGCGCTGGGTCAGCCCGTCGTGGAACCCCAACGCCTACGACACCGTCGCCTTCATGAAGCTGGAACTGTATCCGAAGCCAAAGCCCAACGAACGGGTCGACCAGCGCACACTGGAAGAATTGCAGACCTACATGACCAACAGCGCCAAAGGTGTGCTCGGCCAGAAATACCGCGTCGTGCCGAGCGCCAAAAAGGCTCCGGCGGGCTCGAAAACATTGGTCGTGCGGGCGGCGATCACTGGTGTCACCGCGTCCAACGAGGGCATGCAATGGTATGAAGTGGTGCCGGTCGCGGCCGTGGTTGGCGGGGTCAGCGCAGCGTCCGGCCATCGCAGCCAGGACACTACGCTGTTCCTTGAAGCGGAACTGGTGGATGCCAGCAATAACCAGATCATGGCCAAAGTGGTGCGCAAGGTGTTTGGCGAACAGCTGAAGAACTCGAGCGAGAAGATCACTACCAATGACTTCAAAGCGGCGATCAGCAAATTGACGGCGGATTTGCAGGCGTTTATTCGGTAGATCTCGCTTCCACCGTAGATACCGTCTTGAACCTCACCGGGCAAGCGCAAGTTTCGGGTCATAAGGCTGGCCCGACTTGAGCACGCCGTAAACGAAGTGCAGCAGCTTGCGCATTGCTGCACAGATGATCTGCTTGGGGGCCTTGCCGTTGGCCTTCAAGCGATCCTTCATCGCCATGATCGCCTTGTTATGCTGCAGCGCCACCAGGCCAGGCATGTAAAGGCCTGCCCGCACGCGCGCTGAGCCGATTTTCGAGATCACGGTGCGGCCTTTGAGCAGTCCCGAGTCCTGTAGCTTGGGGTTCAACCCTGCCGCAGCGACCAACTTGCGAGGATCGTCATATTTGCGCAGGTCGCCCAGCTCAGCCAGCAGCCGCTCAAGCGTTTTCTGCCCGATACCGTCGATGGTCACGATCAAGTCGCGCATCTCGCGCATATCCGGGTCGTCATCGATGTGTTTTTTGATCGCTTTGTGCGTTTGCGCGATCTCTTTTTCGATATGACGCAGCACGGAGTTGATTGAGCCTTTGACCTTTTCGTCAGACACCTCCAGACGATTGAGCTCCATTCGTTCCATTTCCTGAAGGTCATCCAGGCGGCGAACCAAGGCTTTCAGCTGGCGATACTTCAGAGGCTCCGGCGCCCACAGCTGAAGCTTTTCAGCCTTTTCCCGGGCGAAGTCAGCGATCAGCTTGGCGTCGCTTTTATCGGTTTTGATCCGGCGCAATTCGCTGCCGGCGTAGGCATGGGTCGTGGCCGGATTGACCACACAGACCCGGTAACCCTTGTTGTAGACAAACTCAGCGAGTTCCAGGTGATAGACACTGGTGGCTTCCATCACGATTAGCGCTGAAGGTTCGACCTGCTTTTGCAACCAGGCTTCAAACTCGTTGAAACCCTTGGCGTCGTTAGCCAGTTTGGCTTTGGTTTTGTGCTTGCCGTTTGGCAGATGTGTAGCGATATCAAAGGTGTTTTTAGCAACATCAACGCCGACGAAACTGGACATGACCGTCTCCCCAATTAGATCCCTTGCGATCATCACTGCACTCTGTCCAACCTTGTGAATGCGGGCTCTCGCCAGAGACGGGCCCAAGATACCGTTCGAACTGTACGAGTGAGTGTGGAGGGCTGGAGCACAATCTACGTCACAGGCAAAAAGCCTAAGGAGCTGCACGGCTTCCAGGTCCCTCCCTCGATGATCAGTCGAGAACTATCGCTCCTGACGGAGCGATAGTCGAGATACAAGGAGCTGCCGAAGGCTGCGATCTTTTGATCTTCGGCGGCTTTTACATCGAACAGATCAAAAGCAAGATCAAAAGATCGCAGCCTTCGGCAGCTCCTACCGGGGTGCTCGTAGACGCGAAGGCGGTGTGTCAGCCAACTTCAATATTGAATGTGCCGGCTTCTTCGCGGGCAAGCCCGGCTCCCACAGGGGATTGAGGTTGTACGCAAGATCCGCATCCACCGCCGATCTACTGTGGGAGCGGGCTTGCTCGCGAAGGCGGCAGTACAAACGATGCATCAATTCCAGCGCTACACCGCCCCACCCTTCGCCTGCTGCTCCAGATGCACCTGTAACTGCGGATCGATATTCAGCGCAGCCGCCAGTTCATCCAGGTAATTGCGCTCGGCGTCTTGCTGATCGTCCACCACCATCACGCTGGCCAGGTACATTTCCGCAGCGATGGCCGGGTCGGTGGCGGATTTCGCCACATCGGCGGGGTCCAGCGGGCGGGCGACTTCTTCGTCGAGCCATTGCTGCAATTGCGGGTCGTCGGTGTGGCGGCCGATTTCGGTGCTGATCATCTGTTTCTCGCTGTCATCGATCCGCCCGTCAGCCTTGGCAGCGGCGATCAAGGCGCGCAGCACCGCGTGGCTGTGGTCTTCGACTTCCGGGCCGGACAGCAAATCCACGGTGCGAGGGGCTTGTTGCGGGGCCGAGGCCTGGTTGCGCTGCCAGGCTTGATAGGCTTGGAATGCCATCATCCCGAGGGAGGCCAGCGCCGCATAGTTGGTGCCGCCGGAAGATCGAGTCCGGGTCGAGCCGCCCAGCGCAGAGCCGCCGCCCAGCAAGCCACCGAGCAAAACACCCAACCCGCCACCTCCCGCGCCAGACCCAGCGCCACCGCCCAACAGGCCACCGAGCAATCCTCCGAGACCGCCCAAGCCTCCCTGCGATGGCGAAGCGCCGCCGCCCTGTTGCGTCATCGAGCCCTGGCCGGCCCGCAGAAGTTGTTCGAGCAAATCGCTAGTGTTCATGTGGACGTCCTCATCAATAGACGCTGTTCAATAAGCTTGACGCAGTCAGGCAACAATAGTCCCCGCCGGCAATTGCGCCAGCACCGTTTGGCTGACGTGAACGGCTGCAACACGCTCCTGACAGAAACTGACAGTGCCAGCTTTTATGCTGCACCGACTTACCACGGAGCAGTCCCATGATCACGCCTCGCTATCTGTTGCTTTTCGTCGAAAATCCCGCCGTCAGCGCCCGGTTCTATGAATTTCTGCTGGGACTGAAACCCGTGGAAGAATCCCCGACGTTCGCGCTGTTTGTACTGGAAGACGGCTATAAACTGGGCCTCTGGTCGCGACACACCGCTGAACCGGCGGTAGGGATGACCGGCGGCGGCATGGAGCTCGCGTTTCCGGTGGAGTCCGCTGAAGAGATCGACGCGCTGTTCAGCCAATGGTCGAGCCTGGGCTTGAGCATCCTGCAAACGCCCACCGAGCTGGATTTTGGTCGCACGTTCGTCGCGCTTGACCCCGATGAGCATCGGCTGCGAGTGTTCTTCCCTCGCTGAACCGCCCATGATCAAAGGACTGACATCAATCCTGTGGCGAGGGAGCTTGCTCCCGCCGGGCTGCGAAGCGGCCCCAAAGTTTCTGCGAACAGGCAGAGATTTTGTGAGTGCTGCGCACTCAAGCGGGAGCAAGCTCCCTCGCCACAAGTGCCACCATGATTTGCGACCATTACTGGCTGGGAGCCATGCAAATTTCTCCGAAGTAATTTCTTACGGGACAGCTAAGATTCATAGATGGTGAACCTTAACCCCGGTTTCCCGGTCGATACCTGCAACCCGACCCGGTTTGCCGACGCCCCCAATAGAAGGGTGCTGACTGGCCTGCTTCACATTTTGGAGAACCCTCCCGTGATATCGACCCTACACATCGCCAGGCTCAAAGCATGGGGCGCCCATGGTTTTACTGCCACTGGCGTGGTCACTGCCTTCCTGGCCACCCTCGCGCTGCTGGAGAATCAGGCCACTCATTGCTTGCTGTGGCTGGGCGTGGCCCTGATCGTCGATGGCCTGGACGGTGCACTGGCGCGCAAGGTCAATGTGCAATCGGTGCTGCCGAGTTTCGACGGCTCGATCCTCGATCTGGTCATCGATTACCTGACCTACGTGTTCATCCCGGCGCTGTTCATCTACCGCTACATCCCGTTGCCGGACTACACGCTGCTGCTGACCGTGTCGCTGATCCTGGTCTCGTCGCTGTTCTGCTTCTGCAACGTCAACATGAAAAGCAAGGACAACTACTTCCAGGGCTTCCCCGCTGCCTGGAACGTCGTCGCGCTGTGCCTGTACATCATTAGTCCGTCGCCGTGGATCACACTGCTGACCGTGATTGGCCTGGCCCTGCTGACCGTGACCCGGATGAAATTCCTGCATCCGTTCCGCGTGCGCAAATTCATGCCGATCAACATCGCCGTGACCGCCATCTGGCTGCTGTGCAGCTTGTCGCTGGTGGTCAACCACCCGGTGATCAACCCGATGGTGATGGGGCTTTGGTTGCTGATGTCCGCCTACTTCCTGGGCATCTGCATCTGGCGTACCGCGATGGAATGGTTTGACGGCTCGCGACACAAGTAAACCGGCATGGCCATCCACATCGTGCGGCTGGGCTCACCGCGTGGGCCCGACGAAGGCCTGCGCCTGGGCACGGTGCGCCGCCCGCCTCGGGGCGTACCGAAAGCCGAGTTCGCCAGCCGTGATTTTTATGATGTCTGGCAGCCGCTGCTGTCCCCCAGCCCGGAACTGGTCGCCGAGGCGAAAGCAGCTGAAGATGCCAAGGCGTGGGACGCTTTCAAGCGCAAATTCAAGGCTGAAATGAATCACCCTGCGCCAAGCCATTTGTTGGATTTGTTGGCGGCGTTGTCCCATCAAACGTCGCTGGCGGTGGGGTGTTACTGCGAGGATGAGGCGCATTGTCACCGCTCGGTTTTGCGTGAATTGCTGCAAGCGCGGGGCGCCGAGATAATCTAACTCCCCTCCGAACACCGCAATTCCCCTGTGGGAGCGGGCTTGCTCGCGAAGACGGTGTGTCAGCCAACATCAGGCTCGACTGAACCACCGCTTTCGCGAGCAAGCCCGCTCCCACATTTGATTGCGCCAGACCGGGAGATTCGCCACAAAGGAATGTAGCCAAATGAACAATGAGATCCGACTCGCCAACCCGCAAGACGCAGCCGCCATCAGCCAGGTCATCATCCAGTCCCTGCGCCAATCCAACGCCCAAGACTATTCGGCCGAGATCATTGCTCAGGTAGAAACAAGCTTCTCTACCGAATCCATCCTTCTCTTGCTGAGCCAACGCCAAGTATTCGTGGCGACCCTTGACCATCAAGTTGTGGCCACCGCCAGCCTCGATCACGACATCATTCGCAGCGTGTTCGTCGCCCCCGATCATCAAGGAAGCGGAATCGGCCGACAGTTGATGACAACCCTGCAATCCGTCGCCCGCGACGCCAACATCAAAATCCTGCGCGTCCCCTCCTCCATCACCGCAGAAGGTTTTTACCTGAAGTTGGGTTTTCAAAAAATCCGCGATGAGTTCCACGGTGTCGAACGCACGATCATCATGGCGCAGCGTTTGAGCCCGGACTGAATTTAGAAGTACACCGCAGAACAACTCCGGGAGCGGATCAGTCTGCCGACCGACCCACGCAAAAAAGCGCCACCGGGTGACTGGATTCACCCAGTTTCAGCGCGCTTTTCATCGCGGCATCGTCGAAACCCATCACCACCACCGACCCCAGTCCCTCGGCCGTCACCGCCAGGTACATGTTTTGCGCGACCGCGCCCGCTTCAAAATCGATATAGCGCGCGCCCCGCAGTCCATCGGTTTGTTGTTCAGCAAAATGCTGGAGCGCCAATTCCCGGTTGCCGATAATCGCCACCACGACGGCGGCGTCCTCCAGCCAGGTTTCGTCGCCCAGTGCGGCCTCGTTCAGGACTCCGGCCTCAAGGTCCGGACCCGACAGCTTGAGCTGTGCCGACTCGGGGTCGAATGCGTAGAAGCCCGGTTGCAAACCTTCAACCCGACGAACAATGACGCCCAGCGTTAGCGGATACAGAGCATGGGCCGAGGGCGCGGCACGTTTTCCCTCTGCAGAGGTGCGGCCCTGTCCGGCAGACAGGATGTTAAGCAAGGTGCTCAATGGGACCGCTTCGTCGGTGTAGCGCCGAACGCTGCGTCGGCGGGCAAGCAGGTTCTGCAGCGTTGTTGCGGTTGAAGCGTCCATTGCGGGTGCGTCCTGATTTTTCAGAACTTCGATTAAAGCAGTTCATCCGGTATGTAGCTGTGTTGAGCCAGATTTATTTCGCCGAGTGGTCGAATGGACAGAACACAGCCCATGCCGATAGTGTCGGCCCCCTCACAGTGAAAGGATTCGTCATGTTCCCGATCGTTGATTACAACCACGAGCATCATCGCGCCGCTGTCATCGAACTCTGGGAAACCGCGTTCGGCTACGAGACCGCGCACAACACCTCAAGCCTGGTGATCGACAAGAAACTGGCTGTCGCTGATGGGTTGTTTTTTGTGGCGCTGGACGGCGAAGTGGTCGTGGGCACGGTGATGGCGGGATACGACGGCCATCGTGGCTGGCTGTATTCGGTGGCGGTGCATCCGGTGCAGCGCCGACAAGGCTTGGGCGCCAGGCTGGTTCGCCATGCCGAGCAGGCATTGACGGCTCGCGGGTGCATGAAGATCAATCTGCAGATTGTCAGCACCAATGAGCAAGTGAAGAGTTTTTATGAGTCGCTGGGTTATGGAGTGGAGCCACGAATCAGCATGGGGAAGAAGGTGAAAGTCAACATCCCCAGCGCCTGAAAGTCCGCCATCGCGAGCAAGCCCGCTCCCACAGGGGATTGGTGGATTACACAAAAATCCGCAACTGGCCCCGGACAACTGTGGGAGCGGGCTTGCTCGCGATGGCGGCGTGTCAGCCAACATCAATATCGACTGATCCACCGCCTTCGCGAGCAAGCCCGCTCCCACAGGGGATTGGTGTTGCCAGTCTTCAACGCCGGGTGATGACCACTTCCAGGTACTCGCTCGGTACCACCAGCGATCCTTCCCCTGCCCGGTTCGTCCTGTTCAGCAGCGCGGTGAAGTCTTTTTCCAGTGCTGCGGCTCCGTCCGCCGGCAGTGCCGCGAAGGCTTTGTGCACCGGCCCGTACCAGCTGCGGAAGGTGTCGATGAAGTGCGCGGCCGAGCGGTAGCGGAAGTTGAAGGTGCGGCGCGTGACCTGGGTCTGGAAGTCGTGTTCGTCGAAGTGCGTGTGCAACCAGGCTTCATTGCCCCAGTTCGACGGCGGTTGTGCCCCGGGTGGTGGCGGCAGGTGTTGGCCGAGGGTCTTGAACATCTGGCCGACAAAGCCTTCCGGCGTCCAGTTGGCAAGTCCGATGCGGCCACCGGGGCGGACCACCCGCGCCAGTTCCGCAGCGGCCTTGGCCTGATCCGGCGCGAACATCACGCCGAAGGTCGAGAGCACGGCGTCGTAACTGGCATCGTCAAATGGCAACGCTTCGGCGTCGGCCACCTGGAAAATCACCTCCAGCCGCTCGGCCCGGGCGCGGTCTTCGCCGCGTTCGAGCAACGCTGCCACATAGTCGGTGGAAGTGACTTTGCAGCCGCGACGGGCAGCGGCGAGCGTGACATTGCCATTGCCGGCGGCGACGTCCAGCACCAGTTCGTCGCAGCGCAGGTCGCAGGCTTCGGCCAGTTGCTCGCCGACGATCTGCAACGTGGTGCCGATCACGGCGTAGTCGCCACTGGCCCAAGCGACCATCTGACGGTTTTTCAGGGCAGTAAGATCAATGGGTGTACTCATGAGGTGTGGCTCCCTCGCGGGTTTGAACAGAAATCAGGCTCTGACGGACGACTCTTCCGCCGTGGTGGGATCTATGATGCCTCTGACCTGCGACACGCTGTTCGCCGGGAAACCGCCCTGCCTGGCATGTTCCCGGATGAGCTCTTCGTTCGGCGCGATGTACACGCAGTAGATCTTGTCGCCGGTGACGTAACTCTGCAGCCATTGCACCTCGGGGCCCAACTCGCGCAATACCCGGCAGGACTTTTGCGAAATGGCTTTCAGATCCCGATCCGACAGTGCTCCGGCGCCTGGGATTTCTCGCTCTATGACGAACTTCGGCATGGCAACCTCTCTTCTTCTTATCAGTACAAGGCCGGCAGTGACCCTGTGCTTCAACTATCGCGCCAGCGCGGGCCTGCGTCCTGCCCGATCGTCGGCCAACACTGTCCGATCGTCCGGAGGTTTCACGCCGCGCGACAACCGGCTCACAATCAAGCGACTCGCCCAAAATGAGCAATCACCATGGACGCCCTCTCCCAAACCCTGCGTGTGGTGCGCCTGATCGGCGCGATTTTCATCAATGCTAGGTTCACCGCGCCCTGGTGTTATCAGTCTCCCAGCGCCGACTCGGCCGCGCCGTTTCTGGAACCGGGCGCCGAGCGGGTGGTGATCTTTCACCTGGTCACCGAAGGCGAGTGTTACGTCGAACTCGGTGATGATCCGCCGCTGCTGCTGAATGCCGGTGATGTGGTGGTATTCCCCCAGGGCGATGCGCATCGCATGTGCTCTGAACCCGGACTTAAACCCGCCACTGGCGCACGTCTTGACGCGGTGCTGGCGCGGCGTCCACGACAGCTGAGTTATGGCGGTGGCGGAGCCGTCACGCGGCTGGTGTGCGGTTATCTGGCGTGCGATACGCGGCTGGCGGGAATGATGCTGACCGGGTTGCCGCCAGTGATCCGGGTCAATGTGCGCGGCTCGAATACCGGTATGTGGCTGGAATCTTCGGTGCGTTACGCACTGGCCGAGGCGCGCTCGCCAAGGCCGGGCGGCGAAGGCGTACTGGCGAAACTGGCCGAGGTGCTGTTCATCGAAGTGCTGCGCCTGTACATGAACGAACACGGCGAAGGTCGCACCGGTTGGCTGGCAGGCGTCAGCGACCGGATTGTCGGCGCCGCGCTGAATGCGCTGCACACCAAGCCCAGTCATTGCTGGACCCTGGAAGAACTGGCACGCACCGCCAGCACCTCAAGGTCGGTATTGGCCGAGCGCTTCCAGCAATTGGTCGGCAGCTCGCCGATGCAGTACCTGACCCAATGGCGGATGTTGCTGGCAGCCAACCTGTTACGCCGCAGCAACACTTCATTGGCGCGGATTGCCGAGGAAGTCGGTTACCAAACCGATACCGCGTTCAGCCGCGCGTTTCGCCGCGAGTTCGGTGCACCGCCAGCGGCGTGGCGACGCGGGCAAGCCGCCACGGGAAGCAAATCGGGGATTGCCTGCGCGCCCTGAAATCGGCTTTTATGTCCGCCCAACGTTGAAGGAATCGGACATGCCCCGCCTGGACTGGCTCGCCCATCACCCGCAGCACAGCGACACCTTCGCCGCGTGGATTCATCGGCAATTCCATTACGAATACGCCGAGCAACCGCTGGCCGACTGGCAACGGGAGTTCGCGGCCGGCCAAACCAATGACGACTGGAAATGCCTGATTGCGCTGGATGGCGATCACTTGTTGGGCGGCGCGGCACTCGCCAGGGCTGATCTGGCGCACCGACCGGACCTCGGTCCTTGGCTGGCCTGTGTATTCGTCAGCCCCGAAGCGCGGGGCAAGGGCCTGGCGGAACAGTTGATCGAGGGGATTTGCGATCACGCCAAAGCCAATGGTGTGGCGCGAATCTACCTGCATACCCAGGGCAAGCGCGACTACTACGCCAAGCGTGGCTGGACGCTGCTGGAAGGTTTTCGGGCGTGGGACAAAGAACAATGGCTCATGGTGCGAGACCTGTGAGCCATTGATGTCGAAGGGTCAGGCCGCGGGAGCTTTGGCCTCTTGCAGCAACTGCTGGATCATCTGTTCCTGGGTGTCGTAGCGACCTTCACCAAAGTGGGTGTAACGCACCTGCCCCTTGGCGTCGATCAGGTAGTGCGCTGGCCAGTACTGGTTGTCGAAGTTGCGCCAGATCGCGTAGTTGTTATCGATGGCCACCGGGTAAGTGATGCCGAGTTTTTTCACCTGATCCTTGACGTTGTCGATGATGCGTTCGAAGCCGTATTCAGGGGTGTGGACGCCGATCACCACCAAGCCGTCCTTCTCGTATTTCTTCGCCCAGTCCTTCACGTACGGCAAGGTGTGCTGGCAGTTGATGCAGTCGTAGGTCCAGAAATCCACCAGCACCACTTTGCCTTTCAGGGACTCGTTGGTCAGGGCCGTCGAGTTCAGCCATTCGACGGCGCCGTTGAGCGAAGGCATCGGGCCTTGGGCGTTGTCCATGGAAGTGTCGGCCTTGACCTTGCTGACGAAGTAATCGACCACTTTCGGCACGGTTTCCAACACACCTTTCTCGAGGCTGCTGACGCCTTCCGACGAGGTGCCGGCCAACAGTGTTTTGTCGGCGCCGGTGGAAATCACCGCAGCGGCGCCCAGCACTGCCACACCAGCAAACCGACGCAGCCAACCGGTGACCGGGATCGATGCTTTCAGGCGATTGACCAAGCCGCGACCGGCGAAGATCAAGGTGCCCAGGGACAACGCGCTGCCCAAACCATAGGCCACCAGCAGCAGGCTGGTTTGCGCGTTGGCGCCTTGCAGCATGGCGCCGGTGAGGATCACGCCGAGGATCGGCCCGGCGCACGGGGCCCAGAGCAGCCCGGTCGCGACGCCGATCATCAGCGAACTCAACGGGCCGGACATTTTACGGGTGTTGGGGTCGAGGCGATTGCCCAGCAGCACGAATGGACGCGCCAGCCAACCGCCGACTCGGGCGGAGATCAGCGACAGGGCAAACAGCACCATGACGATCAGCGCCACATGCCGACCAGTGTTGTTGGCCTGGACCACCCACTCGCTGCTGACCACGGCCAGGCTGGAGATCAGGGCGAAGGTCAGGACCATGCCGCCGAGGGTGAGCAGGATCGAAGAGCGGGTGCGCTCGACACCGGCGAACAGGAACGGCACGACCGGGAGGATGCAGGGGCTGAGGACGGTCAAAATGCCGCCGAGGAATGCGATGAGGAACATGGGATCACCTTGGAAAAATTGGATTGGGCGGCCACCACACATCCCCTGTGGGAGCGGGCTTGCTCGCGAAAGCGGTGTGTCTGACACATCGATGTTGAATGTGCCGCCGTCTTCGCGAGCAAGCCCGCTCCCACAGGGGATATGGGTGTGTTCACGGAATCGCGGCCCGGCATCAAGCCGTCTGGTTATCCAGCAACTGCCCTTGTGGCGTCCGGTCAGTGCCGCTCTCCGCCACCATCTGCCCCTGCGGCGTGCGGCTGGAACCATCCTCGGCCAGGAAAGCGTTGCTGTCCTTGTGCGCCACCGGCGTCAGTTGGAAGCACGTGGCACTGCCACAGCTATCCTGTTCAACCGCCGCATTGGCATGCGCAGCGGCGCCGGCAACGGAGAAGGCAATGGCGGTCAAATAGCGAGTCACGTTGATCATGGTGTTCTTCCTGTTTCAAATGGGGATTGGGATAAAGGCTCAGTTGCCTTCGTGGCAGTCATCGGAGAACTTGCTGTAGTCCAGGGCCTGGGTTTTGCCCTGGGAGTCCAGGTAAGTCAGCCGGGCATTCACAATCCCGCAGGAAGGACCGGTGTCCTCTTTCAGCGACACGACTTTCTGGATGTCCAAATGCGTGCCGTAGGTGTAGGTTTTCGGGGTGACATCGGCTTCGGCACGGGCCGACAACGTGCAGATATTCAGGGCGGCAAACAGGCAAGCGGCGTAGACGGCTTTGGTGTTCATGATGGTTCCCTCAAGGCTTCAATGATTGGTTGGGCCGAGGCGGGTTGGTTTGCCTCGATGGAACCCATTAGAAGCTCGGGAGGTATCCCGTCTGTGTCGGGAAAAGGCCTGAGTAAATCGTTACGTATCAAAGCCGCCGCCCGATACACAGCGATACAAATCCCCGGAAATTTCACGTTTTTGCGTCTGCGTGTATCCGTCGATACGCCAGATACACTGAAATACAAAGGGCGGCAGGCGAACGGGCAAAGGCTCGATAGACTGCGCAACATTCCCTATTGATAGAGGCTTGGCCCCATGGAACACGTCGATCACATTCTCATCGTGGACGATGACCGCGAGATTCGAGAGCTGGTAGGCAACTACTTGAAGAAGAATGGCCTGCGCACCACGGTCGTGGCGGATGGGCGGCAGATGCGCTCGTTCCTGGAGTCGACGCCGGTGGACCTGATCGTGCTCGACATCATGATGCCCGGCGACGATGGGCTGATGCTTTGCCGCGAGTTGCGTGCCGGTAAACACAAAGCCACGCCAGTGCTGATGCTCACCGCACGCAACGACGAAACCGACCGCATCATCGGCCTGGAAATGGGTGCCGACGATTACCTGGTCAAGCCGTTCGCCGCCCGTGAATTGCTGGCGCGGATCAACGCCGTGCTGCGCCGTACCCGCATGCTGCCGCCGAACCTGGTGGTCACCGAAAGTGGTCGTCTGCTGGCCTTCGGTCGCTGGCGCCTGGACACTTCGGCCCGGCACCTGCTCGACAGCGACGGCACCATGGTCGCCCTCAGCGGCGCGGAATACCGCTTGCTGCGGGTGTTTCTCGATCATCCGCAACGGGTGCTCAACCGCGATCAGTTGCTGAACCTGACCCAGGGCCGCGATGCCGATCTGTTCGACCGTTCCATCGATTTGCTGGTGAGCCGCTTGCGCCAACGCTTGCTCGACGATGCCCGCGAGCCAGCCTATATCAAGACCGTGCGCAGCGAAGGTTATGTGTTTTCCCTGCCGGTGGAAGTGATCGGGGCGTCGTCATGAACCTCTCGATGCGTTGGCCGCGCACCCTGGCGTCACGGCTGTCGCTGATCTTTCTGGTTGGCCTGATCCTCGCCCAGGCATTGTCCTTTGGCGCTCAGTACTACGAGCGTTACGAAAGTTCGAAAAACACCATGCTCGGCAATCTGGAAACCGATGTCTCGACGTCGATTGCCATTCTTGACCGCTTGCCGGCGGAAGAGCGTGCGGGTTGGCTGAAACAGCTGGAACGACGCAATTATCGCTATCTGCTGGACGAAGGTTCACCGGGTACGGCCATGCGCGATACGCCGATCGCCGTGACCTCGATCAAAGACGCCATCGGTATGGATTATCCGATGACCGTGACCGATATCCCGGGGCAGCAGAAACACTTTCAGGTGCACCTGAAACTGGCGGATGGCAGCCCGGTGACCATCGATGTGCGACCGGCGATGGTGCCGTTGTCGCCGTGGTTGCCGATTGTATTGTTGGGCCAATTGGCGCTGATGCTCGCCTGCACCTGGCTGGCCGTGCGCATCGCCATCCGCCCCCTCACCCGCCTCGCCGTGGCCGTGGAAACCCTCGACCCCAACACCCACGCGGTGCTGCTGGACGAAAAAGGCCCGACCGAAGTCGCCCATGCCGCCATGGCGTTCAACGCCATGCAGGCGCGGATCGCGGCGTATCTCAAGGAGCGCATGCAACTGCTGGCGGCGATTTCCCATGACCTGCAAACCCCGATCACCCGCATGAAACTGCGGGCGGAATTCATGGACGATTCCAGCGAGAAAGACAAACTGTGGAATGACCTCGGCGAGATGGAACACTTGGTACGCGAAGGCGTGGCGTATGCCCGCAGCGTGCATGGCGCGACCGAAGAGAGCCGGCGCACAGATGTGGATTCGTTTCTCGACAGCCTGGTGTTCGACTATCAGGACATGGGCAAAGACGTGCAACTGAGTGGCAAGACCGCCGCCGTCATCGACACCCGCCCCCACGCGTTGCGCCGGGTGCTGGTGAACCTCACGGACAACGCCCTGAAATTCGCCGGGGCTGCCGAGTTGCAGGTGGAAAAAAAGGCCGACGGCAGCTTGTCGGTGAAAGTCATGGACCGTGGACCGGGGATTGCCGAGGACGAACTTGCGCAAGTGATGGAGCCGTTCTACCGCGTGGAAAACTCACGCAACCGCAGCACCGGCGGCACCGGCCTGGGCTTGGCCATCGCCCAGCAACTGGCCCTGGCGATTGGCGGCTCGCTGACCCTGAGCAACCGCGAAGGCGGCGGCTTGTGCGCAGAACTGCGGTTGCCCGCGAGCAAATAAACCCCGCTGAACCCTGTGGGATCTGTGGGAATTGCCAACTTTGTACCCAACGCAGATCCCCTGTGGGAGCGGGCTTGCTCGCGAAGAGGCCGGCACATTCAAAATGAATGTCGACTGACACCCCGCCTTCGCGAGCAAGCCCGCTCCCACAGGGGATCTGCGGCAGGCACAACATTCCTGATCGACCCCGATCAACTGTAGGAGCGAGGCTTGCCCGCGAAGGGGCCATCACATTCAACACTTTTGTTGCCTGTCACTCCGCCTTCGCGAGCAAGCCCGCTCCCACAGGGGATCGGCGATGGGTAAATAATTGCGGATACCCCCCACCCAAAATTTGCCTTCCCCTCCCATGAACCAGATTTAAAACCCGCAGTCTTAGACCTGCCCTGAAATGCGCTCGTCCGCCCAAACGACTAGCGCTCCCTCGGCCCCATGGTCGTCAGTACCGTCTTCATCTCATCAGAGCCGTTCGCCTCATGCGCCAGATCGCCTTGTCTTTTCGCGTTGTTTCGCTCTGTTTTTTCCCGTTATTCCCCCTGTTCGCCACGCCCGCCCACGCCAGCGAGGAACGGCAGCTGGTGTCGGAGATCAACAATTACCGCGCCCACCCTCGGGGCTGTTCGATACGCCCGGTTCAGGGCTTGAAACCCTTGGTGCTGAAGTCGAATCTGGCGCTGCCGCTCGGTTATGGCGGGGCCTTGCGCGAGGGTTTGAAGCAGAACGGTTATCAAGCGGTGACCGTGCGCACGATCCGCCTGGTCGGCGCGCGGGATGCCGAGGACGCCTTCGATGAGTTGCAGGACAACTACTGCGGCGCGCTGCTCGATGCGCAGTACGCCGACATCGGCATCAGTCGCGCCCGCAGCGAATGGCAAATCGTGCTGGCGCGGCCGGTGCTCGACAATCAGGTCAGCGACACCCGATCAGCCAACAAAACGTTGCTGGCCGAAGTCAACGCAGCACGGGCAAAGTCGCGGATGTGTGGCGGCCGACGCTTCGCCGCCGCCCGGCCATTGAGCTGGAACGCCGCGTTGGGCGCCGCCGCGCAAGGTCACAGCAAGGACATGGCCTACGGCAACTACTTTGCGCATCAGGACCCCGACGGTGAAATGCCGGCGGACCGCGCCAGGGCGGCGGGTTTCCGTGGTCGGCAGATCGGCGAAAACATCGCCGCTGGCCAGAGTTCACCGAGCAAGGCGATGGCCGGATGGCTCGCCAGCCCCGGGCACTGCGCCAACCTGATGAACCCGATGTTCACCCAGGTCGGCGCAGCCTTCGCCACCGATGCACGCAGCGACGAGGGCGTGTACTGGACGATGCTGTTCGGCGCGAAGTAAGTCAGGCTCGCGAACCGTCCACGGATTTAGGTAGAGTGAGGCCCTTGCGCAACGCCTGCACACGGGGAATCAGCATGATCCGTCTTTCACTCCTTGCCTTGGGCGGTCGCAACGCATGACTCAGCCCGCCTCGCAGCTCCCGACCGCCGCACCCGGCAAACTCACCCCCCGTGAACTGCGCGGGCTGGTGGCGATTCTGGTGTCGATTGCCCTGGCGGTACTCGACACCGCCATCGCCAACACCGCGCTCCCGACTATTGCCGCAGACCTCAACGCCTCCCCCGCCGCCTCGGTGTGGATTATCAACGCCTACCAACTGGCGGCCGTGGCCACGCTGCTGCCGTTCGCCGCGCTGGGCGGTATCATCGGGCACCGCAAAGTGTTCCTCAGCGGCATCATCCTGTTCGTGGTGGCGTCGGGGTTGTGCGCGCTCGCGTGGTCGCTGCCGACCCTGACCGTGGCGCGCGTGCTCCAGGGCGTCGGGGCCAGTGCGATCATGAGCGTGAACGCCGCACTGATCGGTTTGATCTTCCCGCCGGAACGTATGGGCCGTGGCCTGGGGCTGAACGCGCTGGTGGTCGGCACCTGCTTCGCCGCCGGCCCGACCATCGCCTCGCTGGTGCTGTCGGTGGCCAATTGGCCCTGGCTGTTTGCGATCAACCTGCCCCTTGGGTTGTTTGCCCTGAGCTTCGCCTGGAGCTCCTTGCCGACCAGCCAGCCCAAAGCCGTCGTGTTTGACCGGCTGACCGCTGTGCTCAACGTCATCACTTTCGGTGCGTTGATTTTCGCGCTGAGTCAGGCCGCGCAACTGGGCTCGATGAGTAGTGTGGTGATCGCCCTGGCGGTGTTCCTGATCGCCGGAGCGCTGATGTTGCGCCGTGAAGCCGGGCATCCGGCACCGATGTTTCCTCTGGATTTGCTCAAGCGCCCGATGTTTGCCCTGTCGACGCTGACTGCGTTCTGCTCCTTCGCGACTCAAGGGTTGGCGTTCGTCTCGCTGCCCTTCTTCTTCGAAACCACCCTGGGCCGCGATCCGATCCAGACCGGTTTCCTGATGACCCCATGGTCCATCGTCGTGGCGCTGATCGCACCGATGGCCGGGCGTTTGTCCGATACCTATCCGCCGGGCCTGCTTGGCGGTATCGGCCTTGCGATTCTCAGCGCGGGGATGGTGTCCCTGGCGATCATGCCGGCAGATCTCAGTGCCACCGGGATCGTGATTCGCATGATCATCTGCGGGATTGGGTTCGGCTTCTTCCAGGCCCCGAACCAGAAAGCCCTGATGACCAGCGCCCCACGCGAACGCAGCAGCGGCGCCAGCGGCACCATCGCCATGGCCCGGCTGATCGGCCAGGCGACCGGCGCTGCATTGGTGGCGTTGAGCTTCGGCATGTCGGGCACCCACGGCCCGGTGCTGGCGCTGAGCATTGGTGCGGGCTTTGCGGCGGTGGGGAGTGTGGCGAGTGCGTTGCGGTTGGTGGCGCCCAAGGCATAACACCGACCTGTGGCGAGGGAGCTTGCTCCCGCTGGGCTGCGAAGCGGCCCCCAAAGAAGGGACTGCTGCGCACTCCAGCGGGAGCAAGCTCCCTCGCCACAAAAGCCCTCTCGCCACAGGTTTTTCAGTGTTTGCTTAACGAGCCGCCCACGCATTAAAGCGTTCTTCCAGCTCCTCGCCATGATCCACCCAGAACTCCGCATCCACCGCTCGGGCCTTGGCCATGTTGGCGTCGGCGGTCGGCAGTTGCTGCTGCACTTGCGGCGGCAAGAGTGCCAGCGCCTGGCGGTGAACCGGGCCGTAAGGGATGTTTTCCGAGAACACTTTCTGGGTCTGCGGCTGGCTGGCGAATGCGATGAAGCGCTCGGCCAGGGCCTTGTTCGGCGTGCCTTTGACCACGGCCCAGTATTCCGGGTCGTAGAGGCTTTGCGGCCAGACGATGCTCAGGTTCATGCCCTCTTTCTGTGCCGAGGCGATCCGGCCGTTGTAGGCGGCGCTCATCACCACGTCACCGGCAATCAGCCACTGCGCCGGTTGCGCGCCGGCCTCCCACCACTGGATGTTCGACTTGATCTTGTCGAGCTTGGCAAACGCGCGGCTCACACCCTCTGGGGTGTTCAGCACTTTGTAGAGTTGATCCGGCGCGACGCCATCGGCCAGGAGTGCAATTTCCAGGGTGTACTTGGCGCCTTTGCGCAGGCCGCGCTTGCCTGGGAAGTCGTTGACGTTCCAGAAATCCGCCCATGAGGATGGGGTCTTGGTCAGCTTGTTCTGGTCAAACGCCATGACCATCGACCAGACGTAAGTGGCCACGCCGCACTCGGTAAACGTCCCCGGCACGAACTGGCTCTGGTCGCCAAAACTGGCCGGGTCGAGTTTCTCGAACAAACCGGCATCACAACCGCGCAGCAGCTCCGGGCTTTCGACCTCGACCACGTCCCAACTGGTGTGACCGACATCGACCATCGCCTTGATTTTCGACAACTCGCCATTGTATTCACCGGCGACGATGCGCCCGGCGCCGCTGGCGTTGAAGGGTTGGAAGTAGGCTTTGTCCTGAGCCTGCTTGGTGACGCCGCCAAACGATATGACGGTCAGATCCTGAGGCGCGGCGAACACGCTGTTGCACAACAGGGCCAGGGTAAACGGGACACAGGTACGCAAAGATAAAGACATGGAACGCTCCCACAGCTGTTTTTTAAAATTAGGGTAAAGCCGGGCAGTGCTGGCCAGAGACCAATAACAGTTCCATCGTGACGGGCTCTTGGGCCGACATCGTTGTGTAACAGGCCTTAATCCGGGAAAGCCGAACCACGCGGGGTATGGCTCGATAGTGCGACATCCCTCTGCAGAGGAAAAATATTAAAAATATGCTTGGGAGCGATAAAAAAGCTCGTTAGCCCGGGCGCTTCAATTCCGTGTTGGCGATACACTCGGGGCCAACCGATGCCCTAGCCCAATAGGCGCTTTCTGTGCCGACCAAGGACTGACCGGACCATGCAACAAACCACCGCGCGATTGATATTAAGGCCACCGATGGCCGAAGACCTGGCCCGCCTGTTTGCCATCTACGGCGACCCGGCGACCAATCAATTCAACCCTGCCGGACCGCTGACCGACATCCATCAAGCTGAAAACCTGCTCGACGGCTGGCTCCGCCACTGGGACAAAAACGCCTACGGACAATGGGCGATTGCCGCCCGGGAAGCACCGGAGCATGTCATCGGATTCGGCGGCATTGCGTTGTACAACTACCTCGACGTCGAGCGCCTCAACCTCGGCTATCGGTTTGATGCCGCAGCGTGGGGCAAGGGTTTTGCCACGGAATTAGGCACCACTGCGCTGGCGCATGCCTTCAAAGAACTGGAGGCCGAGCAGGTGTTTGCGTTGGTCCGGCCGAGTCATCTGGCCTCCATCGGCGTGCTGGAGAAAATCGGCATGCAGCGCTTCAGTGAGCTCGATGACGTACCGGGACAACCGCAAAGCCTCGTGTACATCGCCCGTCGCACCTGACTTTTTGGAGACTTGCCATGGGCACGCTGAGCAAAATCCTGTCCACCCTGTGCGTCGTCGTGCCATGCCTGGCGAACGCCGAGCCCAGGCCCGAGCACATGGTCTACTTGCGCTCGATTGACCCGAGCATTCAGCAAGACATCCGCTACGCCACGGCCCACAACTTCACCGGCCACCCGCTCGACGGTTACGAGGCGCCCGAGTGCCTGTTGTCAGTGGACGCGGCCAAGGCCCTGGCCCGAGTGCAAACCGCACTGCACGCGCAAGGCTACGGGTTGAAGGTATTCGACTGCTATCGACCGGCCCGTGCGGTCGCCGACATGGGCAACTTCGCCAAGGTGCCGGGCGATCCGACCAAAGCCGAATTCTATCCCCGCGTGGACAAGCAAGACTTCTGGCGCCTGGGATATGTGGCCCGAGTCTCGGGACACTCCAAAGGCAGCACGATGGACCTGACCCTGACCGGCCCGAATGCCCTGCCCGCCTCCACTGGGTCAGCCTCGGCCAGGCAAGTCGATTGCACCGCTCCGTACGGCCAGCGCTGGCAGGATGGCGCGCTGGACATGGGCACCGGTTTCGACTGCTTCGACGAGCCGGCACACGCCGACAGCACGGCGATCAACGCGACCGCCAAAGCCAATCGACAACGACTCACCAGCGCTATGCAAAAAGAAGGGTTTGTCGGTTATTCGAAAGAGTGGTGGCACTTCACGTACACCGGCAATCCGGCGTTGAACCAGGTGATGGATTTTCCCATTACCCCGATGGAACTCAGCAACAGTCATCAGTTGATCATCGTCACCACTAAAAACTGGACCGACATCCAGGGCACCGCCCAACGCTATGAACGCCACGGCCAAACCTTTGAAAAAGTCGGCGAACCGTTTGCGGTGGTGGTCGGTAAAAGCGGACTGGCCTGGGGTAAAGGCCTGACCGTTGTCGAGCAACGTACAGGACCGGTCAAACGCGAAGGCGACGGCAAGGCGCCGGCGGGGATTTTCAAGCTGGGTACAGCCTTCGGTTACGCCAACAGCGCCGACACCAAGCTGCCCTACCAGCCGCTGAGCCCGACCATTGAATGCGTGGATGACGGCCAGTCCAAGCGCTACAACGAACTGGTCGACGGGGCCACGGTGACCAAGGACTGGAACAGCTCCGAACGCATGCGCCGCGACGATGACATGTACCGCAACGGTATTTTCATCGAGCACAACACACCGGCGGTGGCGGGTGCAGGTTCGTGCATTTTCTTGCATATCTGGCGAGGGCCGACGTCGGGGACGTTGGGGTGTACGGCGATGGATCCGGCGAATATCAATCGGCTATTGAGCTGGCTGGACCCGCATCAGGGGCCGTTGCTGGTGCAGTTGCCGGAATCGGAATATGCGCAGCTGCGTGAGCGGTGGGGTCTTCCCGAACGGTAAATCCACAACCTGACACTCAACCTGTGGCGAGGGAGCTTGCTGTGGCGAGGGGGTTTACCCCCGTTGGGTTGCGAAGCGACCCTAAAAAAGCTGCGAGCGCTGCGCACTCGAACGGGGGTAAACCCCCTCGCCACAGGATGAAGCGCTGTCCAAACGACTTAACGGGTGCCAGGAACCAGATCGAGTATTTCATCGATCCCCAGGCAACGCGGTTCCATTTCCAGAGTCCTCCCGTTAGCCAGGATGCCATCGGCAATATCCCGCATCGCCAAATAGGCGCTGCGCAACATGTGATTGGCGTAAATCACCGCATTGAATCCGGCTTTCTCCAAGACCTCAAATCGCAGATGGGAGTAGCTGGTCGGCACGCAAATCAGCGGCACCTGAGGGCATTGCAGACGGAACAACCGGGCAAACTCGAGTATTTCCAGACCGTCCTTTTTGCGGCTGTGAATCATGATGCCGTCGGCGCCCGCGTCGACGTACGCCATGCAACGCTCAAGGGCGTCCTCCATGCCCTTGTCGAGAATCAGGCTTTCACACCGCGCAATAATCATCAGCCCCTGGCTGTCGCGACTGGCACAGCCGGCCCGAATCTTTTCGCAGAACTCTTCGATCGACTCTTGCTCCTGGCTGACCGCCGTGCCGAACAGCGAGTTCTTCTTCAGCCCGCATTTATCTTCGATGACCACCGCCGAGACGCCGGCCCGCTCGAGCATTTTGATATGAATCGCAAAATGTTCGGACTTGCCGCCGGTATCGGCATCGAAAATCAACGGCATCGAACAGACATCAAAAATCTCGCGAATACCGTGCAACCGGTTACTCGGCGAGAGAATTTCAATGTCCGGCAAGCCGCGCTGGGTCGAGTCCGTCAACGAACTCGACCAAATGGCGTCGTACGACACGCTTTGCCCCGGAGCCACTTCAAGTTTGGCCCGCTGTGCCAATAACGCAGATATCGGACTGTGGGCTTCGAGGACACGCAGGCAACGCTTGCTGTTGAACAGTGTTGCCAGGTGGGTTCGGCGGGTTTCAGTATCCATACAAATCCAGGCTCCATTTTTATAATTAGGCGAGCAACGGCGCAGTAATCAAGGATGAGTCATGTCCAGCGGCACCACGTATCGGTCGAAATCCTGTGTGGAAACCAGACCCAACTCCGCTGCCACCTCCCGCAATGACTTGCCATTGTGATGAGCAGTCTTGGCGATGACGGCCGCCTTGTCGTAACCGATATGCCGATTGAGCGCGGTGACCAACATCAGGTTTTTTTCGAGGTTTTCGTGAATTTTCCCCAGGTTCGGCTCGATGCCAACCGCGCAGTTATCGTTGAAGGCCCGGCACGCGTCCGCCAGTAACGTGATGCTCTCCAGCACGTTATGGACCATCACCGGCTTATAGACATTGAGCTGGAAATTGCCCTGGCTGCCGGCGAAAGCCACGGTCGCATCGTTGCCGAAGACTTGAGTGCAGACCATCGTCAGCGCCTCGCACTGGGTCGGGTTGACCTTGCCCGGCATGATGGATGAGCCCGGTTCATTTTCGGGAATGTCGATCTCGCCGATGCCGCACCGAGGTCCGCTGGCCAGCCAGCGCACATCGTTGGCGATCTTGAGTAACGCCATGGCCAGCGTGCGGATCGCGGCCGAGGTGTTTACCAATGCATCGTGGGCCGACAAGGCAAAGAACTTGTTCGCGCAGGACTTGAACGGGTAACCGGTCAACTCGGCAATCACCCTGGCGCACTCGTCACCAAACAACGGGTGGGCGTTCAACCCCGTGCCGACTGCCGTGCCGCCGATCGCCAGGTCATAGAGGCCGGTCAAATTGTGCTGAATCGACGCCAACGCATAATCAATCTGCTCGACCCAGCCGCCGATCTCTTGCCCCAGGGTAATCGGCGTCGCGTCTTGCAAGTGGGTGCGCCCGACTTTCACCACTTCGCAAAACTGCAGCGATTTTTCGCCCAGGGTATCGCGCAGTAGCGAGACGTCAGGCAGCAGCGTTTCGAAGACCTCGCTGACCACCGCTATGTACATCGCGGTCGGAAAAGTATCGTTGGAGGATTGCCCGCGATTCACATGGTCATTGGGATGGACCGGAGCTTTGCTACCCATGACACCGCCGGCCATCTCGATGGCGCGGTTGGAAATGACTTCGTTGGCATTCATGTTGGACTGGGTGCCGGAGCCGGTCTGGAACACCACCAGGGGAAAGTGATCGTCGAGCTGCCCCGCAATCACTTCATCCGCCGCCGCGACAATCGGCAGCGCGATGGACTCGGGCAATTCACCCAGTTTGAGATTGGCCAGTGCTGCGGATTTCTTCAGGATCCCCATCGCCTTGATCATCGGCGTGCCCCATTGAAAACGCGCCCGGCCAATCGGGAAATTGTGGATGGAGCGTTCGGTTTGGGCACCCCAATACTTGTCGGAAGGCACCTCGATGGACCCCATTGAATCAGACTCGACACGCATGTTTATTCAACCTGTAGAAAACCGCTGACGGCGGGATCCGTCAGCATGGAAAGGTATGGCCCGAGGCCCGTGTTGCCTGACGTCGCTGTCAGTCCCAGGCAGGTACTTCACTCTTCAACACCGACGCCATTTTGCCGAGGTGCACGCAGGCCCTGGCCACGTAGTCCTTGGACAGACGCTCGATGCGCAAGTAGTTGATCGGTTGCCGAGTCGCGCTGGCGTAGAGTTTCAACGCCTCTGCCGCGTGCTTGAAATGACGCGCCTCGACGCTGCCGCAATGCACGCTGAGGAAAGCGGCGACCCGGTTGGCTTCACCCGACGGATAACCCCGAACCTCGCGCAGCCATTGTTTCCACATCGGGGTCATCAAGTTGTATTCCCCGGTGTTGAACAGCTCGGTCATGGCCATCATTTCAAGGGCTTCGATGAGGTTCGGTGCCAGTGGCCTGGTTTCCCCGACCCAACTGGAAAACTCCTTGGTGATCGGGTCCAGGTACCGGTCCTGCAAACGCCAGTCATCGGAGCCGCAAATGGCCGACGCCATGCGGTAATACAACTTCGAATGATGCGGATGCCCGTGCATTTCACCCAGGCCCACATCTTCAATGATGATCTCGCCACAGTGCCGCGCCGCTTCCAGCATCTTCAACTTGGCATCGTCGGTCAGCGACTCGGACTCTTGAAGGATTCGCACGATAATGCTGGAGACCGCATGGGCCGCACCGTCGGGGCTGCGCCAGCCACAAAAGAACGTGCACAGCGAAGACTCGGTCCAATTGTTGGACGTCATCTCGACGTAGGTTTCGCAGTATTTATCCAACTTGTCGGGGTGGCTGTGAAAACCACTCAGCAGTGCTTCAACAAGATTCCTGTCCTCGACATCAACCAGGGCCTGATTGACGTACTCGATGAAATTCCGGCTTAACTTCTCCACATTGTTCTCCTTGTTTAGTGGGTCACTGCGCTACAACAAGATGAATAACAGCCGTCAATCCGCGACGACTTCCGACATGAATTGCCCGAAGCGCGTCAGCCCTTCGATCAACTCTGCACGCTCGACGGCGTACGAAATACGAATGCTGTTGGGATCACCGCAACCCGAGCCGGGAACCACGGCGATATGCGCTTCGGTCAATAACAAATCGGCGAGATGATCGACGTCGCGGATCTTTGTACCGAGGTAATAGCGACCCAGATGGCGCGAGACATCGACAAACAGATAAAACGCACCTTCTGGTGGCGCGCAGGTAATGCCGTCGACATAACCAAGACACGTACACGCCGCCACCAGTTGTTGATCGAGAAAGGTGTTTACCTTGCGGGCAAAGTCTGGCGAATCGGCAGTCAATGTGTTCAGTGCGGCATATTGCGAAAGACTGCTGGGGTTGGACGTCGTGTGCCCTTGCAAGTTATGCATGGCCGCGATCACATGCGCCGGCGCGCAGGCATAACCTATGCGCCACCCGGTGACGGCCTGGCTCTTGGAGAACGAATCAACCAGGATGGTCTGCTGTTTCAGCGCCGGAAACAGCGACACGATGTTGTGATGTTCGTGGGGCTCGCGCACTAGTTTGCGATAACACTCGTCGAACACCACCCAGAGTTGATGATCGAACGCGAGTTGGGCAATCCCCAGTAGTTGTTCCCGTTGATAGACCGTGCCCGTCGGGTTATTGGGCGTGTTGATCACGATCATTTTAGTGCGCGGGGTCAAGGCTCTTTCGACGGCCTTGCAGGTCAGCCGGTAGTCATCGGCCCTGGTATCGACCAGCACTGGTATGCCACCGGCCAGCAGGATTTGCGTTGGAAAGGTTTCCCAATAAGGCGTCGCGACGATGACCTCGTCACCGGGATTGAGCAACACCATTGCCGCGTTATACAGCGCCTGTTTGGCGCCCGCGGTTACAGCCACTTCATCGGCGGCGTAAGAAACACCGCAACGCTGACTGACCTGTTGCGCCAGTTTCTCCCGAAGTTGGGGCAAGCCAATCGGCGGGGTATAACGATTGCGTGCGCCTTCAATAGCTTGGATGGCGCCTGCTTTCATTTCCTGGCAAGCGTCGAATGATAATTCGCCGGCCGCAAAGTTGATGACTTTGATGCCCTTTTCCTTCAACGCATTGGCTTTACTGCGCATGCTGGAAGTGCCCGGAGCACTGAGATTCAACGCACGATGGGATAACGACAATCGGATTGCAGAGGTCTTGCTGTTATTCATTGTTTTACCTGCGAAAACGATTTGAAAACCAGGCGACCGGGCGACATGCAGTTTCCTGCAAGTGCAAAACCGGGCACCTTACCGAACGGGTCTTCTCACATTCTGACCACCGGTTTAAACACCGGCCAATACCGTTTACGTCGTTATTGATACTGGAAAAACAACAAATACCGGGACTGCATCACTTGGGTTATTTCGGGAGCTTCGCCGATGAGTTGCACTTCGGCCGCGCAGCATTGCGCCTGCGAAATCAGCAGCCGCAACTTGCGAGAATGGAATAGGTATTCAGGGATAGCATCACGGGGTGAAAACCCCGGCGATCAACGCGCGCCCTGATAAAGCCGCGCATCCGCGTCGAGGCCTCGTTGCACCAGCCAGGACAGCGGCAGTGTCAGCAACAGCGTGGCCGCCAACAGGATCACCGCGATGGGGACGCCGGTGACGTCGCCGAGGCTGCCAAATAACACCGGCGCCAGCGCTCCACCGCCAATGGTGCCGGTGTAGAACACCGCGAACGCCTGCTCGCGTTTGCCCGGTCCCGCCAGATCCGGCACCGCACCGTACAGCACCGACGAGGTGCCATTAAGCGCCAGGCCCAGAAGCGGCAACATCACCATCAGGCCAAGAAACGGCAGGTACACCGCCATGACAATCAATACTGCGGTGGTGAACTCGGTCAGCCACACGGTTTTGACCATGCCGATGCGCGCGCCCAGATAACCGCACAGCAACTTGCCGAACGCGCCGCCGACAAACAGCATCGTCAGCGCCAGGCCGATACCTGCCGTCCCGGCGCCCTTGTCTTTCAATAGAAACGGCAAGAACGTGAGAAAGCCCATGCGCACCGCGCTGTCCAGGGTTCCGGTCAGAATCAGCGCGCGCAATCCGCCGGCAGAACCGCTGCCCGTGATCGCCTTGGAGGCTTTGCCCTGGCTGGACAAAGACTCCGAACGCGCCGGAATCAGCCACCACAACAATCCTGCGGCGGCCAGCCCGAGCACGCCGAGCAGCGTGACACTAGCGCGCCAACTGATGACCGTCAGCAACAAACCGATCAACCCCGGAATCAAGGTTTTGCCGATGTCTCCGGAGAAGTTGTACTGCGACAACGCTTGCTTGACCCCGCCGCCAGCCTCGTGAGTATCGGTGATCAACGAAGAGGCCAGCGGGTGCTGGGTACTCGCGCCCAATCCGCCCAACAGCAACGCCAGCAACAACACCGTCAACCCGCCCGCCTGCCCCGCCAGCAAATAGGCCAGACCGGCGAGTGCCGTGCCGCCCACCAACAGGCGCTCGCGCCCCCAACGTTTGGCGGCCCGGCTCGCCAACAGTTGAAACCCGGCCATCATCCCGGCATAGGCACCGCGCAACAGGCCGATCTGGGCGAAACTCAAGCCGAACTGCGCCTGCCAGATTGGCAGCAGCACATAAATCACGTCGGTCAGCCCGTCGTGAACGGCGTGGGCGCCGCAACCCGCCATCAGGGATCGGCGACGTACAGAAGCGTCGGCAGATTTCAGCGTCGGCAAGGAAGCTGATGCGTGTTTCAGATCGTTCATTGGCTTGAGCAGTTGGGAAGTTGACGTTGATAGTTAAACAGGATCGCACCGGGGTTGCACCGGTCGGATGAGTCCCCGATCACTGCAATACCTGCGCGCAATCCTTCATCACGCTGGCCTTGCGGCGCAGGTACTCAGCGAAAATCTCCCGCGCGGTGTTGTGGTCGACGGCAATCTGCATCGCATCGACAAACTCACTGACTGCCGCCACGGCATGCGCGAAATGATTGCTCTCGGTGCCGCCGGTGTGCACGGTCACCCAGGCCACCGTCGCGCGGGCCTTGGACTCTGGCACGCCCATGTCGCGGACGAACCACTGCTTGTACAACGGGTGGATAAACTCCACTTCACCGTGGGTGTAGACCTCATGAATCAAGGTTGTCAGCAGGCCTTGCAACAAATCGCGGTCGCGCAGGCGACGGGTGTCAGTCCAGTCCTTGAACGCCTGGGCCGACGGCAGGCAATTTTCCTTCAACAGCCACTGGTCATCGCCGCACAACGGCGTCGCCATGTTGTAGAACAGGTCCGAGTGCAGCGTATTGCCCAACGCGCCGAGGTCTTCATCGGTGATCCGTTGCAGGCTGCCGCAAGCCCGATAGAGCTGCTCGGCCGCCTCCGAACCCTGTTCGGAACGCGCCAGCAAGGTAATCCGATTGGCCAGGCCGGACACACTGGTCGCCGAGTTGTTGGTCTTGGACCAACTGGCGAAAAACTTGCGCAAGGCCACCGGTGAATGACGACGCGAGGTGAGTTGCTCGAAAGCCTCTTCGATATCCACCAGGGCCTCTTCTTCACTCCAGAACGCCTCGAACAACGCATGCTTCAAGACACTGGCCGGCATGTCGTTCAACACCGGCTCGACGATCTTCAACAACTGGCTGTGCCGGGCTATTACGTTACTCATGGTCACCTCTTATATTCCATTATTGGATGATGAATCAGGCAGGTTCACCGCTGCGGCCGCGCGCGACCGGTGTATCGGGTTTGAGGGGTTTCCAGCCAGTCAAGGCGATCAGCAACGACAACAACTGGAAGCCGATAATCAGCGCCACACAGCCTTGCCAGCCCCAACGACTCCAGATCATCGCGGGGACGACCGCGCCGAAACTGCCGCCCAGGTAATAACCCGTCAGGTACAGCCCCACTGCCCCGCCCTTGTTGTGCGGGGTCGTTGCGGTGATGAAGGCATTCGCGGACGCCTGGGCGAGAAACACCCCGGTCGAACTCAGGGCCAGGCCTAGCACGATCAGCCACAACGACGGCAGCAAGGTCAGGACCGAGCCACAGACGCCGAGCAAAACCGCGCCAGTCAGTAATTCGGCTTGCGGCCGGGCTTTGCTCAGGCGTCCGGCAATCGGGATGACCACCAGCGCCAACAGGAACACCGCATAAATCGTCCCCAGCGCCGCCGCGCCCAGGTTGAACGGCGCCTGACTGAGGTACAGCCCCGCGTAAGTAAAGGTCGCCACTTGGGAGAACAACACACAAAAACCGACGCCATACGCGGCCAGCAAAGGTTTGCTGCACAGCTCGCGAAACCCTCGCAGGCGAACAGGCGAGGCCTCGGTCACCAACACCGGATTGGCCGGCAACAGGAAGTAGATGGCCACGCCAACCAGCACACTTATCGCCGTCAGCAGCTCAAAGGCTTCCCGCCAGCCTACGTACTCGGTCATGATCCCCGACACGAAGCGCCCGGCAAAACCGCCCAGCACTGTGCCCGCGACATAAAGGCTGGTGATTTCGGTGACGGTGCCACCGCTCCAGCGGTCGCCGATGTAGGCTACGCTGGTGGCGAAAACCACCGGGATCAGCATGCCTTCAACGAAGCGCCAGACCAGTAATTCGGCGAAGCTGCCGGCATGCGCGGTCAACAGCGCGGGCACCGCCAACAGCAACGACGCGATGACAATCACCGAGCGTTGCTCGAAGCGACCGGTCAGGCGACTGATAAAGGGGGCGGTGATGGCGACTGCCAGGGTAGTGACCGTGATGCTCCATCCCGCCTGGCGGGCGCTCACCTGAAAACTCAGGGCAAACTCCTGAAGGATGCTCTGGGTTGAATAGAGGTTGAGAAAAGCCGCACAGCCACACAGGAACAGGGCGACGCGAGCACTGTGCAGGCGCGAATTCATGAGACCTCTCGTTTTCTCCTCGGAGGTCTTTATAGAATACGCAGCCTGCCGAACACCAATACCGAATTCGGACCGATCAATACCCAAGGAACAGGATGCTTGACCTACGCAAGTTACGTTACTTTTTGACGGTCGCCGAAGAGCTGCACTTCGGCCGCGCAGCGTTGCGCCTGCACCTCGCCCAGCCACCCCTGACCCGACAGATCTCGGCCCTGGAATCCGAGCTGGGCTTTCGCCTGTTCGATCGCACCAGCCGCACGGTCACGCTCACTGCACAAGGCCAACATTTCCTGCCGTATGCCCGCGCCGTACTCGACCAGGCCAGCCTGACCGAAGTCATCGCCGGCAAGCTGGCCGCCGGAACGGCCGGGCAATTGGCGCTGGGGTACGCCAGTTCGATTGCGCTGTCGGATCTGTTCAGCCAGACCATCCAGGCCTTCGCCCAGCGTTTCCCGGATGTCCAGTTGACCCTGGTGGAAAGTGCATCCAGCAGCCTGTATTCGCAGGTGATCGATGGCCGCATCGACATCGGCATGAGTCGACTGCTGCCTGAAAGCGGACAGACCGAGGTGCAGGTCTTGTCGCTGGGCGGAGAACCGTTGGTAGCCGCCCTGTCCAGCGACAACCCGCTGGCCAGCCAGGACGAAGTCACCCTGGCCGAGCTCAGTGCGCACCCGTTGATTCAGTTTCCGGCGGATTATGGCTCCGGGCTCAACGAATCCATCGAGCATCTGTACCGACGTAACGGGTTACCCATGCGACCCGGTCCGTCCGGGCGCCAGATCACCTCGATCATTGCCCTGGTGGCCGCCGGCAGAGGCGTCGCGCTGGTGCCCCAGTGCACCAAGACCCTGGCCAAAAAGGGTGTGACCTACCGGCCACTGGCCGACCCCGAAGCGTGCGCACACTTGCTGATACTCACGCGAACCCAAGGACGCTCGCTGCTGGTCGAGGCCTTTATGGGCGTGGTCGATGAGCTTCTGCGGGATCGCTAAAGCTCATCAGTGGTAATCCCCGCCCGCGCGTTTGAGCATCTGCTTGCAGCGCTCCGACAAGTGAAACACCCGCAGGTGCTTGCCAGCCTTGTCGTAGCGCTCACGCAACGTCTTCAACGCGGCGATGGCCGAGTAGTCGACGAAACTCAGGTGACGGCAATCGAGGGTCACTTGGGCAGGATCGTTAGCGGGGTCGAACTGGTCGAGAAAAGGCGTGGTCGAGGCGAAGAACAACGTGCCGTGCAAGCGATAGAGTTTGCTGCCGTCGGTTTCCAGATAGGTGTCGGCGTACAACTCGCGGGCCTGCTGCCAGGCGAAGTTGAGCGCGGCAATGATGATCCCGCAGAGCACGGCAGTCGCCAGGTCGGTGAACACCGTGATGGTGGTCACGGCGATGATCACCAGCACATCGTTGAGCGGCACTTTGTTGATCACCCGCAGCGAGGCCCAGGCGAAAGTCTGCTGCGACACCACGAACATCACGCCGACCAGCGCGGCCAGCGGAATACGCTCGATCAGCGGCGACAGAAACAGCACGAACAACAGAATCATCACCCCGGCGACCACGCCTGAAAGTCGGCCACGACCACCGGAACTCAGGTTAATCACGGTCTGGCCGATCATCGCGCAACCACCCATGCCGCCGAACGCACCCGACACCATATTCGCCGCACCCAGCGCCACGCATTCGCGATCCGGGTAGCCACGGCTCTCGGTGATTTCGTCGGTGAGGTTCAGGGTCAGCAGGGTTTCCAGCAGGCCGACCAACGCCATCAATATCGCGTAAGGCGCGATGATGCGCAGGGTGTCCAGGTTCCACGGAATGTCCGGCAGCGCGAAGCTCGGCAAGCCACCGGCAATGTGCGCCATATCGCCCAGCGTGCGCGTCGGCAAGCCCAGCAGATACACCGCCAACCCGACACCCAGAATCGCCACCAATGCCGGCGGCACCGCGCGGGTCAGCCGTGGCAGCAAGTACACAATCGCCATCGTCAGCGCCACCAACCCGCTCATCACATACAGCGGCGTGCCAGTGAGCCAGGTGTCGCCACTCTTGAAATGCTCCAGTTGCGCCAGGGCAATGATGATCGCCAGGCCATTCACGAAACCGAGCATCACCGGGTGCGGCACCATGCGCACCAGTTTGCCTAGCCGCAACAACCCGAACGCCATCATGATCAACCCGCCGAGCAGCACCGTGGCCAGCAAGTACTGCACGCCGTGTTGCACCACCAACGCCACAATCACCACCGCCATCGACCCGGCAGCACCGGACACCATCCCCGGCCGCCCGCCGAACAGCGCGGTCAGCGTGCAAATGATAAACGCGCCGTACAGGCCCATCAGCGGATTGAGATGAGCGACCAGGGCGAAAGCGATGCATTCGGGCAGCAACGCGAAAGATGTAGTGAGCCCGGCCAGGGCATCGGCGCGCAGACGTTGTGGTTTCATGACTTACCTGAAAAGCGGGCCGGTGGAACTGGCCGCGGGAGTTGCGGGGAATGAGGGATGGGGATGTTACGGAATTGGGGGCTGTTGGGCCACCCTGAGACTATTCGCTTAATGCCCCACCATTGACCTAAAGACCTCGATGATGGCTATATAATGGCTAATTGATGATCGTTGTCTGAGATATTTGTAGAGGGATCTATGTACACCACTCACCTGCCACGGCATGCAGCGCCGACCCCGTCCGTCCTGTTCCCGGCTACCTCATCGATCCACGAGACAGCCGAATGATCCAGATCATCGCGGCAATCTTCGTCATCATCATTGCATTGGCCCTGATCAAAAAACTGGCAAGACTTGGCGTTCTGCTGGTGCAAGGAGCGCTTGGCATCGGCTTGCTTGCCACTGCCGGTCCACCGGCGCTGGTCGGTATCGGCCTGCAAAAAATCTTGCCAGGCAGAGCACTCAAACTCACCGCCACCCTCCTCGCCACGCTGGCGACTTGGGGTTTTGCATTGGCTTGGTCGGTCCTCGGCACACATCCAGATTTCAACGCACTGTCTTTCGACTCGCTGAAATATATCCTGCCGGCCGTGCTCTTTGTGGTGATGATCCAATGCCATCGTTCACATCGCGAGGTCCAGGCCAAAGGCGTGGCGGACTCATTTTTCAATGACAAGGACATCGAGTATTACCGCTGCTTTTTTTCCGCGTTGGCTTTGCTTGCCGTATCGGCAGGCACGATCCGTTTTTTTGCGATATTCGGCTGGTCTCACCAAACGGGATGGTACGTCAACGTCGCCTACTGGGCGGTAGCCGTTGCAGTGCAGATTTACGTCATCAGCCACGACATCGCGCGCAAGTCGCTGAGCGAGTCCATCGAAGAGGCACTGGAGTTTGAAGGTGGACTGAACTCCAGGACGTGCATTACGCAACTCACGGAAGACTGCTTCCTGGACAAGGAAGAGGTCACGATTATCTTCCAGGGTATGGTCGGTAAACGCCTGGCAGAAAACGTCCTTCAGGAGGCGGAAGTTGCGAGGACGCGCTGGCTGTTCAAATCCCAGTGGTACAGAACTCGACTGTTCGCACTGCACAATGTGATTTCTAAAACCTTCCGCCACACGGAAGGAGAAATGGTGGCAGTGGTTCGCAACTGCTTGTCTTTTTCCGAGAAAGAAGCCCGAGACTTTATTCATACCCAACTCGACTATGGGCAGTACTTCGAGTTCTCGGATGGCCGGTTCTACGTTGCCTACCTACATAACAATCGCTTTCAGATCTGTGCTTCCTGCGGTGTTGCCGAGGCTGGCGCTGATGCAACGATACAGGGTGAGTGGTATTGCTCGACGACCTGCCAGGAGACTGAAAACCTCTGCGTCACCATCAAGGAAAAACCACTGCCGTCTTTCCTTGCCGATGCCGCAACGAGTGGCTTCGTGTTAATGGCCGGCGGCGCAGCCTGGAGTGAAAATCACAAGTTGTTCGCGGCTGGAGGCCAAGGGCATGGCTTCGCGGCCGAGCGCGCCAATCACCGTGTTGACCGAATGATGGGCAAGAGCGCATCTATATTGGGCGACGACAACGCCAAGAACGGCGCTGACCGAGTTGTTCAGGGTCAGGTCATGCAGACCAAGTACTGCTCGACCGGCGCCCGCAGTGTCGGCGCCGGTTTCGAGGGGCAACAAGGGATGTACAAGTACCTCGATAGCAATGGCAATCCGATGCAGCTCGAGGTTCCCAAGGATCAGTATCCCGACGCGCTCAAAACAATGGCAAACAAGATCAAGGATGGAAAAGTCAAGGGATACGACAATCCGAAAGACGCTGGCAAACTGATTCGCAAAGGTCATTTGACCTATCAGCAAGCCCGCAACATCACCAAGTTCGGCACCTTCGAATCCATCACCTATGACATCTCTGAAGGCGTCATCGTAGGCAGTATTGCCGGTGGTATCAGTTTTGGTGTCACCGCCCTGGTCTTTTACATAAACACCAAGGACAGCAAGGCAGCACTGAGGGTTGCGGCGGTACAGGCTGGCAAGACCTTTGGCAAGACACTGACTATCTATGTGGTCTCGCAGCAACTACACCGTTTGCCGATGATCCAGCAGGCGCTGGTGCGTATTGATGTCGGCAGCCTTTCGCCAACGATGCGTGACCTGCTCGGCAAAGGTATGGGGGTCGGTACAAAGAACGGCCTGAATAAAGCACTGCGCGGAACCCTCATTACCTCCGTGGCGGTCATTGCCATCACCACCGGGCCGGACCTCCTTAAACTTGCGCGCGGACGGATATCGCAGGCGCAGTTTTTCAAGAACCTCGCGGTCGTCTCGTCCGGCGTCGCGGGTGGTGCGATCGGATCGATTGCCGGCGGTATGCTACTGAGCCCGCTCGGACCTGTAGGAGCCATCGCCGGTCGAGCTGCCGGCGGAGTCATCGGCGGGATCGTCGCCTCGGCGATTGCCAATAAAATCGGCGGCAAGCTGGTCGAGGAGGACCGGGTCAAGATTCTGAAAATGATCGAAGCCCAACTCGAACACCTGGCCGTGGTGTTCATGCTGACCAAAGACGAGCTGGACAATCTCAACGCCAACCTGACGGTCATCCTGAACCAGAAAACCCTGGAGATCATCCATGCCGCCAAGCACCAGCGGCGTGCCATGACCAATTTCTTCCTGAAGCCGGTTGTCGTGAGTGTTGTTCGGCAGCGGCCGTCACTCAGTTATGAGGCTCAGGATGTTATTGAGGCGTGTGAATCGCTTGTGGCCTAGAAGCCCCAACACCCATGACCGTCACCTGCCACTTTATGTGCCAGGTACCTACGGAAAGACTTATGACGAGGTGGTTCGAAAGCTTGCTTCAGGAGACATCGTTTTCTACCCAAAACAACATATTTCGCCGCGCCGCTGGGTTGGTCACAGCTCGAAGACAGCAACGGAAAACTCACAATCAAACTGAGTTATGGATTTTGGGCGAACAAAAAATTCGCCCAGCCTTATCGAGTGATCATTGATTACACGGGTTGGAGTGATGCAGAGAAAAACTACGTACTCACCGAGTTAGAAGTATCCCGTGCCGAGGCTAAAAAACGAGGTAAATCGGCCGAATAGGCATGGGTATTCTTCATTGGCGAGCAAGACCCAGCCACCCCATCAGACTTTATCGTTAAAGATCACCGTCTCATCTGCTGCCTGACAGGAGAGCTATGAGAAACCGCGCAGCGTTGTTAGCCAGCCGCTGCGCGCACGTTAATAAAATGCTATCTGAAATCCAGCCAAGCATTGAGTTGATCAGTAAGTCCGTCACTTTTTTTGCCTACTTGATCAATCGGGTATCCAGACCAAAGCGCTCCTGAGAGACAAGCTTGAATTGATCCGCTGCCAAATCGCAGCTCACCAGCAAATTCCACGAGTGTCGGGTTACCGCAGAAGGAATCAGTACGAAAGGGTGCAGGGCCAGCAACTCATCAGCAAACTGTTGCTGATGAGGCGAAGGCAGAGATGGGATAAGCCAGTTCGGGTTCGGCACATCTTCGGGCTGGACAACCCTGATGATGTCCGGCTCCAGCACTTCGAAGCACGTCAGCACATGAGGCACCATGTCGAGGGAATCGAAGCCTACATGGGCCGCGACTTCCAGAATGGCAGTCGACGGATCGGCCGAAGCGTAAATAACCCGGCGGCCGGGTGGGTTCCATCGGCCACCGGTTCTTTCTGCACCTACTCCACTGTCCCATGTGTCCTTGTAAATTTCGCGATCAAGACGCCACGCGTGCCACTTACCGTCCCAGGGCAAAGGATTCATTGATAAACCCCGTACTCAATTCGTGACAGGTAATCCTCTACCACTTGAAAGCCCAGCGAGTTGTCGATCAGCTCCAACGGGACATGACCGTCCAGGTATTTGCAGGGCTTTTTCAACCAGTCCTCCGCCAACTGTTGGTTACCAAACACACTCGTCGCGCGCTCCAAAGTCTGCGCATATTGGAAGGCAACGGTGCTCTGCTGCTGGTTCAAGCGCACTGGCTTGGTCTCCTTCACCAGGCGCTGCACAGTCCGGATGGACTTTCCGGTGATGCGCTGGATAAGGTCGTGTTCCATATACAACGCGGAGGTGGAAAGCATGTCTCGGACATCGCTCAGCTCGAAGCCCTCCTGCGTGTACCGAATGATGGATAAACGCGTATCCCCCCTGCGGCCATGTAACAGCACCTCAGTCGGCTTTCGGGTGAGCTTCTTTGCCCCGGCTGCCGTGTATTTAGCTGCTCGCTCTTCTATCTGATTCGTTGCGGACATACCGACGCCCTCCAATACGACATTTGACGCAATGATAGCGCCAAATGTCGCAGGTAGGGCAAGTAGGTTTTTCCTTGAATGCTGTCGAAGAATTCATCAAATGTTAGAGGCGAATTTACTCGGCGTTTTGCGCGCGTTTAAAGACTGCTCGCGAAGGGGTCGGACCTGACACACTGAGTCATCGTTCTTCGCGGGCAAGCCTCGCTCCTACATTTGAGTCAACACCGCTCCCACATTGGTTGGGTGTTGTTCACAGGATTTACAGCCAACACCGTCCCCTGTAGGAGCAAAGCTTGCTCGCGAAGGCGTCAGGCCTGATACACCGCGTCATCGTTCTTCGCGGGCAAGCCTCGCTCCTACACATTAATCAACCCTGCTTCAAATCCAGGCAATACGTGTAATACCCCGTATCCCGCACGTATCCCAGCGATTCATACAACCGCTGTGCCCCGAAGTTGTCCGTCGCCGTTTCCAGCACCAGCCCCTTCGCGCCCGTCGATAGCGCAAACGCGCGGGCGGTGTTCATCAGTAACGTCCCTACCCCGCGACCCCGAGCGGCAGGTGTGGTGAAGAGGTCACTGAGCAGCCAGGTGCGGTGGGCGTCGATGGAGGAAAACGTCGGGTAGAGCTGGACGAAGCCTAGCGCTTCGCCGTTGTCGTCCAGGGCGAGGAAAATCGCGGATTCATCCTGGGCGATGCGCTCGGCGATGAAGGCTCGGGATTGCGGCAGGTTGGAGGGTTGCTTGTAGAAGCCTCGGTAAGCGTCGAACAGGTTGGCAACTTGGTCGAGGTGGCTGGCGTCGGCGCGTTGGGCGTGGATGGCCATGGTGATCGTCTCCATACGGGTTGAACAAACTTAAGTCACAACGCGCCCCTGTAGCAGCTGGCGAAGCCTGCGTTCGGCTGCGAAGCAGTCGTAATATCAGGCAGCGCGGTGCATCAGGATGACCTCGCGTCCAGGTATGACGACTGCTTCGCAGCCGAACGCAGGCTTCGCCAGCTGCTACAACAGGGAGTGTGTTTGGCTTGACTCCAAGAAAACGCAAACACCCAGCAACGAGTGTAAGCGTTCATCGCCGTTTCGCTTGTTTCAAGCCTTCGATTGCTGCTCCGAAGCCACCGCCATCACTGAATTCCTCGCCAACCCGTAATAAAGCACCCCCGGCACCACCAGCCCCACGATCCACGAAATATCCACGCCACCGAGCTGCGCCACCATCGGTCCTGAGTAGAAATGCGTGTCCACAAACGGCAACTGGATCAACACCCCGATCACATACACGCCGATCCCGCGTCCGTTCCACCGACCATACCGCCCCGCCGGGTCGGACAGTGCCGGGATGTCATAACGCTCCTTGTTGATGAAGTAGTAATCCACCAGGTTGATCGCGCTCCACGGCGTGAAGAACGTCAGCAGAAACAGAATGAAGTACTTGAACGAGTTCAGGAACGAGTACTGCCCCAGCAGCGCCAACGTGGTGGACGCGGCGACAATCAGTAGCACAAACACCATGCGCTGGCGGGCGGTGATTTCCAGGCGGCTGCGAAAGCCGCTGATAATCGTCGCCACGCACATGAAGCTGCCGTAGGCGTTGAGCGTCGACACCGTGACCTTGCCGAACACCACGCTCAAATACAGCAGCGACGCCATCACTCCGGTGCTGCCCAACCCGACGATGGTCGCCACCTCATGACCACGAAAGTTCGCACCGGCCAACGCCGCCGCGAACACCCCGAGCACCATGGAAGCCTGGGCGCCCAGCACCGTGCCGAGGCCGACGGCGGCAAAGGTTTTCCAGGACGACGTCTTGCTCGGCAGGTAACGCGAGTAGTCCGCCACGTAAGGCCCAAACGCAATCTGCCAGGACGCGGACAACGAAACCGCCAGCAGGAAAGTGCTCCAGCCGAAGTGACGGTTTTCCAGTAACAGGCCGATGTCGTTGACGGTCAGCAGCCGGGTAAACAGATAGGCGAAGGCAATGATGCCCAGCACGCTCGCCGCCCTGCCCACCCAGTGGATCACGCGATAGCCGAAGATCGTCAGGAACGCGATGCACGCGGCGAAGATCAGGATGCCGGTGCTGTCGCTGACATGGATCAACTGCGCAATCGCCTGCCCCGACAACACCGCGCCCGTCGCGCTGAAACCGAGGTACATCAGGCACACCAGCACAATCGGAATTGCCGCGCCGTAGACACCGAACTGCACCCGGCTGGAGATCATCTGCGGCAGCCCGAGCTTGGGCCCTTGCGCGGCATGCAGGGCGACCACCGCGCCGCCGAGCAACTGGCCGATCAGCAAGCCAATCAGCGACCAGAACACATCACCGCCGAGCACCACCGCCAGTGCGCCGGTGACGATGGCGGTGATTTGCAGGTTGGCGCCGAGCCACAAAGTGAACTGGCTGTAGAGGCTGCCATGGCGTTCGGCCTCGGGGATGTAATCGATCGAACGGGTCTCGATCAGGGGACTTCGTTGTTGAGTCATTGCGACGTGCTCTTCAGAAAAGGTAGACGCCAATACCGAGCAAGCGAAGCTGCGTCCGGCGTAGCAGCTGGCGAAGCCTGCGTTCGGCTGCGAAGCAGTCGTGAAACCAGGGCACGCGGTACATCAGGCAAACCGCGAGAGCTGAATTGACGACTGCTTCGCAGCCGAACGCAGGCTACGCCAGCTGCTACAGGGGGCGATGCGTTCGGCTGCCAGCACGATTCGCACTGATCGGTATTGATGGCGAGTGGTGTTTTTTATTGTTGTTGTACAACGCCCACGAACGGCGCCTTGGCCCACACCACTTTGCCGCCGACCATGGTCAGCAGCACGTTGTTGCGCGCCAGTTCATCCTCAGGCACCTGCATGAAATTCTTGTCCAGCACGATCAAGTCCGCGAACTTGCCGACCTCGACCGAACCGACCACCGCGTCCAGTTTCAATTGCTCGGCAGCGTTTTGGGTGATGGCACGCAGGACTTCCGAGCGCGACAGCCCCGGGTCGCCGTTCACCTTGCCGGCGTACTTGGGGCCGTAGCTGTGCGGGTTCAGCGGATCGCCCGAGCGGGTGACGCCGATTTTCAGCGCGAGGAATTCATCCAGCGGGTCCACCGGCCAGTCGCTGCCATAAGCGATGCGACCACCCGCACGAGCAATGCTGCCAGACGGCTCCATCCGCGCAAAACGTGCGGCCCCGAGGTGGTCACTGGTGCCATCGACGGTGGACGGCGCCTGCTGTGCCCACTGGAAGGACATGTTGGCGGTCACGTCCAGCGCTTTGAAGCGCGGATAGTCGGCCGGGTCCACGGACTCGTTGTGGGTAATGGTCGGGCGAAATGCGTTGCCCGGTAGTTGATGACGCACATATTCGATGCTGTCCAAGGAATCGCGCACCGCCCGGTCGCCCGTGGCGTGAAGGTGCGGATCGAAACCGGCCTCCACCGCTTTCAGCAGCAACGGATTGAGCACTTGTGGCGGGAAGTACAGCTCGCCGACGTTTTTGCCCGGCGCCCACTTCGGTGCCTTGTCGGTGCCGGCGTTGTGCAGGTACGGCGTCAACATCGCCCCGGTATCCGCCGGCGCATTGATGATGCCGTCCATGAACAATTTGACGTGGCGCATGCTCACGCCCGGCGCGACCTTGGTTTCGCCCTGGTCGTAGATGTTGGCGAGGGCCTTGGCGTCGGCGATGGTTTTCGTCGGGTCTGCCGCTGCGGCGGCCGGGTCGAGTTTGATTGCCAGCAAGGCCCGGGCGGTCAGTTCGCCGGACTGCTGCAACGTGGTGAAGGCTTTGCCATTTTCAGGCCCGGACAAGGCGTCGAAGAAACTGGTAATGCCTTGCTGGCGCATGGCGTCGAGCGCGGCGCGGGTCTGGGTCAGTTTCTCGGCATCGGTGGCGGGCGGCACCACAGCGGCCATGGTGTCGGCGGCGCCGTCCTCGCAGATGCCGTTTGGGTTGCCGGCCTTGTCACGCACGTACTTGCCGTCACTCGGGTTGGGCGTTTGTTTGGTGATGCCGGCCACTTCCAGGCCACGAGAGTTGGTCAGCACGGTGTGAAAATCGGTGGAACGCACCTGAATCGGTCGTTTGGTCTTGAGCGCGTCCAGGGTCGATTTGTCCGGGTCGCCGTCGAGGCCGTCCATGCCCATGCGATCCCAACTGCCGACTTCGAGCCACACGTCGGGGCCTTTGTCCTTGTCCGCATCGAGACAGGCCTGAATGGTTTCCTGAAAGACTTTGCGGGTCATGGTCTGGTATTTCAGGTCGCACAAGGTCATCGCGCGGCCGCCATCACCGGGATGCATGTGCCCATCGATGAAGCCCGGCATCAGCATGCGCCCGGCCAGGTCGATCAATTGCGTCTGCTTGCCGATGTAGGCAGCAACGCCTGCATCGCTGCCGACATACACGATCTTGCCGCCGGTTACGGCAATCGCCTGTTGTACCGAATTCTTGCCATCGACGGTGTAGACATAGCCGTTGCGCATCACCATGTCGGCGCCGCTCGAACCCTGGGTCTGACACCCCACCAACCCCACACTGGCGAATGCCGTCGTCGCGGCAACCGCGATAAATAGCCTGGAAAGTTTCAACTGCCTCACCTCTGTTTTTATAGTTTTGAAGTGCCCGAACAGACTGTCGCGCCAGCCCGTGGCAGGCAGGGCCTACCCTATAGCGCGCAGTCGAAATCCGGACCTCCACAAATGAGGAGGGTCAGGCAATTAATGAGGAGTACGGCGGGTGTCGTGCGACGGCGAACGCAGGACAGAACCCAGTTCCACCTTGCTCTTCACGCCGAGCTGCAAATAGCAGTTGCGCAGGTAAGTGCGCACGGTGGCCGGGCTCAGCCCGAGGGTCTTGGCAATCTCTTTGTAGGAGTGGCCGGCGGCAAACAGCATTGCCGCCGTACGTTCCCGTGGCGCCAGCACCGCCCCGCGCGCTTGCGTTTCGAGAGACAGAATCACGTGCTCGGCGTTCGGACTCAGCGTCAAGGCGCAGCGACCGAGACGGATCACGCACGGCGCTTTCGGCAGTTGCGCGATCACCTCAAACGGCAGCGTCGAGCCGCTCCACCCCGGCAACTCGCGCTGGATGGCGGCGCACAGACTGGCGCCGACATACAGCAGACTGCCGTCCAGTCGCGCGATGCCGAAATCAGTCGCCCCGCTGCCGGTGTTGAAACGGATCATGTCCTGCACCTGGAATCGCCACAGTTGCAGCAGGTGATCGCAGAACGCCGAAAACAAATCGGCTTCGCTGTCGTTGAACACTGGCGCGTGTTCCCCACGGTAGAGACAGACGAAAAACATCAAGCCACTTTCGGGCAATTCGAAGGTGATGCACATTGCGTGGTACAGATCGTGGCGCCGCGCAAACGCGTCCACCACATCGTTCAGATTGTCGAATCCGCTTTCGCGCACGACCTCGCCGGGCTGACTCAAGGTGTCATGGGAGAAGCTGTCACTGTCGGCCCCTTTGTGCCATTCGACGGCAAACGACTCCGGCAGATTGATGCGCCCGTGCATCCAGCTCTTGGGCGGCGCATCGGCGGCGGAGGCGGACATCTCGCCCCACCACGCCGAAGCGAACGGCACCAGTTCGCTGAAGGCCTGCAGCCCCTCTTCGATGAACTGCGAAGCGCCGCGCTCCCGGGCCAGGCGACCGAGGTGCAACACGCAGCGGTTGAAGGCGTTGAGCGTGGCCATGGAAGTAACGTCGTTACCCTCCCCCATTATTCTTATCCTGTTGGTTACATGGCGTATTCATCCGACCATGCCATAGACGCAGGAATCGCGTCCAGCTCAGGTCTATTAAAGGAAAGGCACTCCCCGTACACCGTCTAATATTAAGAGAACACACGCACCAACCTGCCTCAGCCTCTTGCCACAGGGGAATCGGGATGACCGGACACACAGCACGCCAATGCTCGTCATGGATCCTGCTTTCCCTGCTCGCGATCAGCCTGGCGCAGATTTCGGGGTGTGCCGGCAAATCGGCCAAGGCGCGTTATTCGGCTTCAAGCATAGGCTCCAGCTGTTATGCAAAAGCGCTGCCCACCGCTGGCGAGGGCGGCCTGGCCTGGGGTGACACCTTGAGCATGGCGCGCAAGAAATCCCTGGATAATTGCATGCGTTATGCCGGCCGCTCCGGCGGCACGCCGGACACTTGCCAGGTGGTGTTGGCGGAGTGCAAGCATTGACCTGGCAATACTTGCGATCAGTCCACCGGAATTACTGCCGGTTTCCCCGCCTCCTTCAGCAGAAACACCAAAAACTTCGCGGGCTTGTCCTGGCTGGCATTGCGTCCAACGGTGTGCACGTCATCCGGCCCTTCATGGAAACTTTGCCCCGGCAGCAACGTGACCTCCTTGCCGCCCTTCACGCCCATGACGATGGAGCCTTCGAGCACGTAGATGAAGCCATGCGCGTCGTGGCGATGCACGGGGTCCGCGCCGCCGGGCGGGTATTCGACGGTGATCATCAGCACTTCTTTTCCGGGGTAGTCGGACAGCGCCTGTTCCATTACGGGTTTGACGACCGGCGGCTCGGGGGCAGCCATTGCCAGCCCGGTGCACAACAACGGCAGTAAGGCGAAGAAAGAATGGAGGTGCATGAGGGTTTCCTCATCTGGACGGCCAAGAGCAGATGGGTGGCGATCCCGTACGGGCGACCGCCCCCCGTCTATCCGCTAATTGCCTTTGAGCCATGCATCGAAGTGAATCGCGCCAATGATCGGATTCGCGCCGGGGGTCAGTGAGCGGTCGTCGATGGGCGCGCCGAAATAGGTGGCTTCGGCGTCCGAAATCACCTCTCGCGGATCATCGTTGTGTTGCAGATAGGTTTGGACGAACGAGGCGATCGGCAGCCGATCAGGCCCGGCCACTTCTTGCGTCTGGTTCGTCGGTGGTTGCTCGGCAATCTTGGCCAGTGCCGCTGCAACGTCGGCCGAGGCGATCGGTTGCAGGTCGGCGGCGGGCAAACGCGTGCTGTTGCCCTGCTCGCCGGATTGGGCGATGGCGCCGATGAACTCAAAGAATTGCGTGGCGCGCAGGATCGAGTAGGGAATGCCCGAATCCTTGATCAGTTTTTCCTGGGCCATTTTGGCGCGGAAGTAACCGCTGTCGAGCATGCGTTCCGTGCCGACGACGGACAGGGCCACGTGGTGTTTCACGCCGGCGGCTTTCTCGGCGGCGAACAGGTTGCGGCCGGAGGTTTCGAAGAATTCCAGCACGGCGGTATCTTCGAAGGAAGGCGAGTTTGCGACGTCGACCACCACTTCGGCTCCGGCCAGCGCCGCGTCGAGGCCTTCGCCGGTCAGGGCGTTGATGCCGGTGCTGGGTGAGCCGGCGAGGACGTCGTGTCCGCGCTGGCGAAGGTTATTGCAGAGCTGGGTGCCAATCAGGCCAGTTCCGCCGATGACGACAATTTTCATGGGAATGCCTCCAGTTGGATGGTGCATCTGTCGGCGTTTGACTATGCAGGGCCGAAGCCCATTCAGTTTAGGACACGGTTGCCGGGCTGCCCTTTTGATTTGGGCAACCGCCCCTGCAATCCGACGACTCGCTTCTGGCTCATTCGCTGTATAGTTTTGTATATTACGAAACCGATTTTTCAAGACGTCCTCATGCCCTCCTCTTTTGTTCCTGCCTCATGACCAGTATTCGCCAACGCAATCAGCACCTGATCCTCGCCGCCGCCAGCGAGGAATTTGCCGCCAAAGGTTTCGACGCCACCCAGACCCGGGACATCGCGGCGCGTGCGGGGGTGCCGAAGGCGAATCTGTATTACTACTTCCAGAGCAAAGAGAACCTCTACGCCAAGGTGTTGCTCGGGTTTGTCGAGCCGTTGCTGGAAGCCTCGGCGGTGTTGCGCGAGAGCGATGATCCGGTGGTGGGATTGCAGGCGTACATCGCGGCGCGGATCCGCATCGCGCGCGAGCATCCGCACATTGCCAAGGTGTTCAGTGGCGAGTTGTTGCTGGGGGGGCGGCAGTTGCCTGAGGAGTGTCGGGATTTGTTGTATGCCGAGGCGCAGCGCAATGTCGACTGCCTGCGCAGCTGGATCGAGCGCGGGTTGCTGGCGCCGGTGGATCCGGAGCATTTGATGCTGTTTATCTGGTCGGCGACGCGCACATACACCAACCTCGGCTGGCAGATGGCGCATATCACCGGTCGGCAAGTGCCGGAGGATGGGGATTATCAGCAAGCAGCGGCGACGATTACCCGGCTGGTGTTGGGGGGTGTGGTGCCGGAGCGGGTCGGGGCGATTGGTGGGGTTTTGTTTGCTACTTGAGTTTTGGGGGGCTGCTGCGCAGCCCAACGGGGGCAAGCCCCCTCGCCACAGGTGAGCGTCGCTCCTGGGCATGATTTGGATCTGTGTGTAGGAGCGAGGCTTGCCCGCGAAGAACGATAACGCGATATGTCAGACCTGACGCGTTAACCGTAGGAGCAAAGCTTGCTCGCGAAGAACGATAACGCGGTGTATCAGGCCTGACGCCTTCGCGAGCAAGCTTCGCTCCTACAGTGCCTGGCTGCTACCCAGGCTTGTGGTTATCCAGTACGCGATTGACCGCGAGCTCACCCATTGTGATCACCTGCAGCAACAGCAGCATCCTCTTGCGTTGCGGGCCTTCCATCTGCTCGGCGAAATCGCTGGCCATGACGCTGGCCAATGAAAACGAATCGTAGGCCTGGACCAGCAACGCCTCGTCATCCACCGCCGCTTCGATGGTGAAGATGGTGTTGGGGCTGCGGGGCGGTATCTGCGTTTTCGTCGCCCCGGGGTTCAGGTAGAAGTTGAGTGCGCGGTCGGCGGCCTCTTTCATTTTCTTGGGATCAAGATCGAGAGAGGCGTCGTAGGGTACTGGACGTGTATGCGGGGGATTCGGCGTTACTTTGAACATAGATCAGATTCCAAAATTGTGGCCGCAACCGTTCTCTACTAAAAGAAGGGTGGCGGCTGTACGCAGGTTAGTAGACCGGTGGAACCAGCAAGCCCGGCGCGCCCAAGGGCGCCCTACGCACAACCACCATCAAGTGCAGGCATAGAATGACCTGACTGAATGGCGCTCATGCACCTTACCGGTAACCACCGGGCTACTAAACCCGACCACTGATAAGCAGTGGCAGGTAAACGATAGAGGCCGGGGTCAAAGCGCACAAGCCAGCGGATTCTGGCGTACGCGTAGGTAAAGGCGCAAGGCGTTGTAGCCGTTTATGACGTAACACCGGGTGTCCTTAAACACTCACTCAAAAACATGTTTAACCGCGGCAAAAAACGAACAAAATCCCACCTCGGTCACGCCATTGATACCAATCAACCGGCTAAGGCATCAGGTCCAGCGGCAAAGATCCGGCCGCCGCCCGTTTGTCATACCAACGCTTGAGTGTTTCAGGCAGGCGCCCTTTCCAGCTCGGGACATTGGTGTAGTAACGGGCCCGGAGGTTGCCCCGCGAGTCGCTGACTATCAGCACCAGCCAGAAGCGCGAATCTGCGGTGTGCATGAAAATGGAAGCGTTGATACCGCCGAGCCCGCGTACCCACATTTCATCGACTTCAGCGTCTGGCACATCGCTGGATGCGTCGCCAATGGTCCGCGAACTGCTGCTCTCGACCAACCGTTGGTAGTCGTCCTTGAGCAAGTTGTGCAGCACGTCGTCTTCTTGCCGAGTAAGCACTAATCCTACGCTGAGCAAGTCGTTCCGCCGCCAGGGATTGCTCCGATGCCACGTATCGTCCGGCATAAAATACGCCCATCCCCGCCCCGCAATCGGCATCACTGCCCTCTTGATTGACATCGAGCACGCCGTTCATGGCGATGAAGGTCAGCGCGCAATTGCCCTCGGAGTAATGCGCCGTCGTACCGTTGAGCGTGGCGATACCGTCCAGATTGCCCATGTTGGCGCCACTCGCCCCCAAGACGTCGAACGTTATGTGAGTCGAATCCTTACGCTTGGTCTTCAACTCGCCACCGGTCGATACACCCCACGCAATCATCTGCCAAGTGGCGTCCCACGAGAACGGCGTAGTCATGTGCCCGAGTTCGGTGATGCGCATCTGGTACTTCTGCCGCAAACAACTGAGGTTATCCGAGCACTGATTACGCTGTTTCAGCCATTGGCGCTGGTCGGTCTTCAGCGCCTTGGGATCGACGACTTTGGGCAGCGTGGCGCTCCACAGTTCACCCAGCTTCTGGTCGAGATTGGAGGTGTAGGCGTCAGCGCAGATGGCTTTTTCAGTGGGGCTGGTAGCGTTGGTGCAGTCGAAGCTGCTGGCGTGGGCAACGCCGGAGGCGGCTAAAAGCAACGTTGTGACGATGACAGGAGAGAACGTGAGGGGCATGGGCAGATTCCATTCTTGATTTGAGCGCAGACGCTAATGAAAACGGGCGCCTCATGGCGCCCGTTTCGTTGACTCCAAGGCTTACAGATTCTTGGCCATGGTGTCAGTGACGGTTTTCAGCGCCTGTTCAGTGCTTTCCTTCCAGTCGTTGTCGGTCACAGCCTGAACGCCTTCACGATTTTGCCCGAAGATTTCGACCATTGGCTTCGAGGTGCCGGTATCCACTTTCAAGTGCACTTTGTTGTTCACGCCGACTGTCAGGAAGCCTGGCGACATCCACGACCAGAATTCGATGACGTGCACGGTCACCGCTTGGGTATCGACGGTTTTTTCGCTGCTCGGCACTACCCGATATCCCGCCTGACCGTAGGCGGCGGCGATGCTCTTGGCGATCAGATCGCTGAGCTTGGTGCCTTCTGGCAGCAACACGTCGCCCAGCCCTTTGCCGTAGCCGTTGCGTTTACGGGCGATGGCGCGTTCGGTGATGGATTTATCGGTGATTTCGCCTTCCTTGAGGGACGGAATCTCGGGGAGTTCAGGCTTGAGTTCGAAACGGCGTTCGTCCAACACGCTGATAAACACTTTCTGGCCATTGCCATTCGCGGCGGGCGGCGTATTGATGTCGACCACCGAGCGGCTGGTTGCGCAGCCGAACAGCGCAGTGGTTGCCAGTAACAGGCAGGCAAGCTTTAGGTGTTTCATGACAACTCCGGTCATTGTGATCAGTCCACTATTCGTTTCTGGAAGGCAGGCGCGATCGCGCACCCGCGCGATCACTAAAGATCGGCCGCGGGGCGACAACCATGAGTCGCTTCGGGTGTTTTTCTGTTGGGGAGCTGCGGCTTAGAGGCGTATTTGCGCGGTCGGCAGGACGTCGATCCGCGCCACAGGTCCCGTCAAATGGGCCAGGTCGGCATTGTGTTCGGCGATGATTTCTTCGGCCGCGACGTTGCCGTTGTCGACGGTGGAATGCGCGTCGGCGGCAAGCACCACGTCGTAGCCCAGGTTCAGAGCCTGGCGCACGGTGGCGTTGACGCAATAGTCGGTTTGCAGGCCGCAGATAATCAGGCGATCAGTGCCCTGGTCTTGCAGCAACGCTTGCAGGTGGGTCTGGTAGAACGAATCCCGGGTGGTTTTACGCACACGCAAATCTTGCGATGAAGTCTCCAGGCCATCGGCCAACTGCCAGCCCTTGGAGCCGTGTTGCAGCAGGTCGCCCTTTTCTTCGTGCTGGATCAACACGACAGGAACCCCGGTTTCCCTGGCCTTGGCGCTCAGGCCATTGATGTTCTCGATGACGCGTTTGACCTCAAAGCACTCGTACTCGCCGCTGCACAGGGCTTGTTGGACGTCGATGATGAGTAATGCGGTGGTCATGGGGTTCCTTCCTCGATTAATCAGTGAGCCAGGGGACGGAAAATACCTCCGTCCCCCTCTGATGACAACCTTCAATAACCGAGCGACAGCCCCGTATTGCGGCGCGGATCATTCGCCCCGTAGTAGCGGTTCTTGCCCACCGGCTTGCCGCCCAGCGAAGGCGCGCCGACCAGGATCGCCGCCACATGGTTGGCATCCTGCGGCCCGGCGAACTTATGCCCCCAACTTTCGAGCAGCTTCACCGTGTCCGGGCTGGTGGTGAAAGTCTCCAGGTTGGTTTCTTCCGGCAGCCACTGCTGATGGAAACGCGGCGCGTCCACGGCTTCCTGGATGTTCATGCCGTAATCGATCACGTTGAGGATGGTCAGCAAGGTCGCGGTGATGATGCGGCTGCCGCCCGGCGTGCCGACCACCATCACCACTTTGCCGTCCTTGGTCACGATGGTCGGGCTCATGGACGACAGCGGCGCCTTGCCGGGCGCGATGGCGTTGGCCTCCCCTTGCACCAGGCCGTACATGTTCGGCACACCGATTTTCGAGGTGAAGTCGTCCATTTCATCGTTGAGGATGACCCCGGTTTTGCTCGCCATGACCCCGGCGCCGAACCAGTCGTTGAGGGTGTAGGTCATCGAGACCGCGTTGCCCCATTTGTCCACGATGGAAAAGTGCGTGGTGTTGCTGCCTTCATGCGGCGCTACGCCGGGTTTGATCTCGCGGGACACGCCGGCCTTCTGCGGTTGAATCGCGGTGCGCAGTTTGGTCGCGTAGTTTTTGTCCAGCAGGTGAGCGATCGGGTTCTTCACGAAATCCGGGTCGCCGAGGTAGCTGTTGCGGTCCACATAGGCGTGGCGCATCGCTTCTATCTGATAGTGCATGCCCTGGGCCGAGTGGTAGCCCAAGTCTTTCATCGGGTAGCCGTCGAGGATGTTCATGATCTCGCAGATCACTACACCGCCGGAGCTTGGCGGTGGCGCCGAGACCACGTGGTAGCCACGGTAATCGCACTCCACCGGGGCCAGTTCGCGGGTTTTGTATTTGTCGAGGTCGGCCTGGGTGATGATGCCTTTGTTGGCCTGGCTGGAAGTGACGATGGCGTCAGCCACCCAACCTTTATAGAAACCGTCGGCGCCCTTCTCGGAGATTTCCCGCAGGGTCTTCGCGAGGTCTTTTTGCACCAGCTTCTGCCCGACCTGCATCGGCTCGCCGTTGCTCAGGAAAATCGAGCCCGAGTCGCGCATGTCTTTTTTGAAGACATCGGTGGCGTACTCCAGCAGATCAACATCGCCCTGCTCCAGCTCAAAACCGTCTTCAGCCAGTTTGATCGCCGGCGCTATCACTTCCTTGCGCGGCTTGGTCCCGTATTTGCTCAGGGCCAGTTCCATACCGGACACGGTGCCCGGCACACCCACGGCCAAGTGGCCACGGGTGCTCAGGTCCGGAACGACGTTGCCGTCCTTGTCCAGGTACATATTGGCGGTAGCGGCCAGCGGGGCTTTTTCGCGGAAATCGAGGAAGGTCTTGCGCCCGTCCGCCAGTTGAATGGTCATGAAACCGCCCCCGCCCAGGTTGCCCGCTGCGGGATAGACCACCGCCAGCGCATAGGCGACCGCGACTGCGGCATCTACCGCGTTGCCGCCGTTCTTCAGTTCATCCACGCCGACGTGGCTGGCCAGATGCTGGGCCGTGACCACCATGCCATTTTCGGCCGCGACCGGGGCCACGGAGGCTGCGTAAGCACTGAGGCAGCTGAGCGCCAATGAGGTCGCAATCAGCGATTTGGCAAAAGGTTCGAACTTCATGATTCGGTCTCTTTTTTGTTTTTAGGCTCTGCAATAACAGAGGGAACGCTTCAAGAGCAGTAGCCAGTATGGCTCGGATTACGTATTGCGCCTCCCCGATCAGGCAGTATGCTTGCCCTCTATTCAGCCGTTTTCGGAGTTCGCCGGCATGCGCTACACCTTCACCACCATGGCCTCCCCGGTTGGCGAGTTGAAGCTGGTCGCGAACGGTTCAAGACTGGCGGCCATCCTCTGGGAAAACGACAAACCGAACCGGGTCCGACTCGGGCCGATGGATGAAGCGCCGGACAACCCGATCCTGCTGCGTACCGTTCAACAGTTGCAGGAATACTTTGCCGGCACACGAAACCGCTTCGACCTGGAGCTAATTTTTTTTGCCGGGACCGACTTTCAGAAAAAGGTCTGGCAGGCGCTGCTGACCATTCCATTTGGCGAGACCCGCAGCTACAGCCAGATTGCCGAGCAAATCGGCAATCCCAGCGCGGTTCGGGCGGTGGGCGCGGCGAATGGCAAGAACCCGATCTCGATTGTGGCGCCGTGCCATCGGGTGATCGGGGCGTCGGGGAAGTTGACCGGGTTTGCCGGGGGGCTTGAGGCCAAGGAGAGATTGCTGACGCTGGAGGGGTGCGAGTGGTCGGGGGCTGGCAGAACGGGTGATTTGTTTTGACCGAGCGGCCCTTTGTGGCGAGGGAGCTTGCTCCCGCTCCAGTGCGTAGCACTGGCCAGGACCTTGGGGCTGCTTCGCAACCCAGCGCGAGCAAGCTCGCTCGCCACAGTCAGATTCAGGATTCTGTGAAGAGGTTCTTCATCGCAGCATATTGCAGCAGCATTATCGTCTTCGCATCGCAGATCTCTCCGCGATAAAACGCCTCAAGTGCCTCGTCGAATTTCCACTCCAGCACTTCCATCTCTTCGGTCTCTTCTTCCAGACCGCCGCCATCACTGACTTTCGACGCAGCGTCGTATTCAGCGATGAAGAAGTGCAGCTTTTCGGTCACCGAGCCGGGGCTCATGTAGGACTCGAAGACTTTCTGCACGTGATGAACGCGATAGCCGGTTTCTTCTTCGGCTTCAGCGCGGATGCGTTCTTCGGGATCGGCGCCCTCCAGCAGTCCGGCTGCCACTTCGATCAGCAAACCATCGTGACCGTTGACGAACACCGGTAGCCGAAACTGACGCGTCAGCACCACGGTCCGCTTCTCACGGTTGAACAGCAGAATCGCCGCACCATTGCCACGGTCATAGACCTCGCGGGTCTGGCGCTGCCATTCGCCGTTGTTACGCTGATAGTCGAAGGTGATTTTCTTCAGCAGGTACCAGTCGTGGGACAACACCTGGGAGTCAATGAGGTTGACCCGGTCGGCTGTATTCGCCATCACAACGCATCCTTTTTTCGTGAGAGGACCCCCATGGTAGGCGAAAACCAAAAAGCCCGGCATCTCTGCCGGGCTTCTTTTTTACAGCGTGTTAGCGACTTCGGTTGCCGCGAGCGCTTCCTCATGGGAAGACAACCGCTTGCCGTTGATCAACGGCCCGTAGCGACGACTGAATTCCCAGTTGTACGGCACGTGGTCCTTGTTGACGCCATTGTCCCAGTTCACCGACCAGGTCATCAGGCCTTTGATCGAGAGCCCTTTGGCGTCCAGACGCTTGAAGGCATTCACCACTGCCGCCGGGTTGATCACGTAGCCGGTGGCCGCCGCGTCGACGTTGGCCGGCAGGCCGATCACAAACTTGTCCGCCGGGATCCTGGTGAAGCCGCGAGTCCCGCTCACCAGACTTTCGGTCAGGTAGAACAGGAAGTCTTCTTTCATCGCGTCGTTGTTCTGGGCGATCCACGCACCGTTGCCGTTGTTGGCTTCCTGCACCCAGATCCCGTCACCGCCCTGGTTGTAATACTGCGGGGCGATGAAGTCGTAATAACCTTCCAGGGCCTGGAGGTAACCGACGTATTTGCCAGCGGTGGTCAGGTACGGAAACTCCGGCGCCATGCTGATGATGAAGTGTTTGCCTTCACCGGCGTAATGGTCCTTGACCAGTTTCAGCGCGGCAGGCAGGACGGTCTTGTTGTCGGCGAAATCAATCGCGCTCTGTTCAAGATCGATGTCCAGGCCATCGAAGCCGTAGGTTTCCACCAGACGGATGATTTCGTTGGCCAGTGGCTGTTCGTTGCCTTTGTGCAATTCGATGTGCGCATCGGCACCACCGAGGGAAATCAGCACCGCGCGGCCCTGGCTGTTCAGCACACCGACCTGGCGCCGGAACTCGGCATCGGACAGGTTGTACGGTTTGAAGGTAGGGATGCCGTTGCCTTTCATGAAGGCCACGGCCACCACGTTGTAATCCTTCGGCACATCCTGCAGCGCGATGTTGGCGAACTGGCCGCGCTGGTAACCGTCGCTCGGCCCGGCAGGCCAGTTGTGCCAGAAACCCATGAGGATCTTTTTACCGGCGATGCTCGGCATCAACGACGCAGCGTCGCTGACGGCGGATTTCAATAACGTAAAGTCGAATTTAGACATGTTCTATTCCTTCAGAACGGGGGGTGGGTTAACGCTGCGGACTTACTTGAAGTCCACGTCGAACGCTTGATAGAAGGCGTTGCCGGTGTTGGCGACGATCCACATCAACACGATCACGTGATGGCCTTTTTTGTTGGCCGGCAGTGTCACTTCGTGGTTGACCTTGGCCTTCATTTCGGCGGAATGGCTGTAGTACGGGACCTGGGTGTAGAAATCCTCGGCGAACGGCTTGGTTTCAAGCTGTGCGCGGGAGATGCGCTGCTTCGAATCCCAGCCATCCTTGGTGATCAGCCAGCGATAACCACGGGTGACGTGCGGTGCGGTGTATTCCCAGGTGACCTTGAAGGTCTGGCCAGGGTCGACGTTCAGCAGCGGCCAGGCAAACGGCCGGTTGAGTTTTTTGCTCAGTTCTTCGTTGGTGAAGTTGATGCAGTCACGGGCATCGGTCTTGCCACCGCTGAGGATGAAACTATCGGCCGGAGGCGTAACGCTGTCACTGTCGGTTTGATACGGCGCGGGGAACGGGCCGGCAGTCAGCGACGGGAAGTTCTTGCCACCTTCCATTTCATTGACCTGCCAGTTACCCAGCAGTCCCAGCTCGACAGCGACGGCGCCGCGGCTGGAAGGGGATGTGACACGACCGTGTCGCAGTTCGGGTTGAGTCTGTGGTTTGTTCATTTTTTTCACTCCGTTGATTGATGAACTCTCCTTCCTGAGGAGAGGCCTTCAACCTAACGGAGCTGCTTTTTTTGTCCACCGAGCGGATTCTCGTTGCCGCTGCTGCCTGCTTGGCTAATTTCCCGCAAACACTGGATATACAGCCAGTAATTTGAGCCAACTCCTACAGCCCCTGTAGGTGAAAACCTACAGTGCGAGGCAGCAATCGGAACCCTTCTCAGCTCAAGAAAGTTGTTCCTTGTATTCCTTTTCGTATTTGCCGGCGAGGGACTCTTTCTGCTTGTCGTCGAGCAACTTGCCGGCCATCTGGAAGAACTTCTGCTCTTCTTCCTTCAGGTGGTGATGGACCTTCTCGGAGAGTTTTTTCGCCGTCACCAACCACGTCGGATCCGACATCTCGGTCTCGTCCAGGGTCTCCATCATTTCGTCCATCTCGTGGTGCTCGGAGATGGCGTGGCGGCTCAGGTCGACGCCGTTGTCGAACTCCATCAGCGGGATGTAGAAATGCCGTTCCTCAGCAGTCTCGTGGGCCTGGAGTTCAGCTTTGAGCTGCTTATAGGCTTCGACCCGTTCCGGGGTGTCGCCGCTGGTCTTGATCAGCGCGTCCGCATAGCTGCGCTGGCGGTCGTGGCTTTCGCGCAAGGCTTCGAAAATGTTCATTGGCTATCCTCATGGCCGCGTTCTGAATTGACGCTCTAGAGGCTAGACATCTGCGCGCGAGCGACGGTTCCACTGGCGTTCGGGGATGGAACAAAGTCGGCGAGCCAGATAATCTCCGGGGTCACCGCCATAAGGACATAGCCATGAGATTGCGTATCGAACGCTCGCAAGATCCCACCAACGAAGAGCGCGAGGCCATCCTTGCACCGCTGCGCACCTATAACGCGGCGCAAGCGGGGCTCGCCAAACCAGAGCCGGTTGCGTTGCTGGTGCGCGACGACAACGGCGAGATCCTCGGCGGACTTTATGGCCGGGTGTTTTACCAATGGCTGTTTATCGAGCTGTTGTCGGTACCGGAAGAAGGTCGGGGACTGGGGCTGGGCTCGAAACTGATGCAGATGGCCGAAGAACTGGCGCAGGAGAATGAATGCGTAGGGATCTGGCTCGACACCTTCAGTTTCCAGGCGCCGGAGTTCTACAAGAAGCTGGGGTACAGCGAGTTTGGGCAGATTGTTGATTACCCGCCGGGGGATAAGCGCCACTTTTTCCAGAAGCGCCTTATTCATCCCCTTTAAACACAAATCCCCCTGTGAGAGCGGGCTTGCTCGCGAAGGCGGTGTGTCAGCCGACATCAATGCTGAATGATAAACCGCCTTCGCGAGCAAGCCCGCTCCCACAGGAGATCTTCATCTGCCATCAATTACAAACAAGTCGCCAACGCCGCCAACCGGCGCTTGCTCACAAAATCATCGTGCTGCGAGTAGAAACTCAACTGCGTCCCGGAAGCATCGCTGCTCAAGTCCACAAACACTTCCGCCGACCGGGTATACACCGTCGAACCACCCTTCTTGCCCGGCTGCAGATAAGCCCCGGCGTCCACCCCGAATACCGCTTCGTCCTGCCAGGCGAATTGCACGCACTGGGCGACGACTTTTTCAGGTTTGTCCGAGTTCAGGACCTTGGTCGGGGATTTGGTGCGGGAGTCTTCCATTACCGAGCCCGCGCAGCCCGCCAGCAGGGTTGCGGCCAGCGCCACCATCAGAATTCGCATTGTGTTCGCTCATCAAGAAAAAGCGGACTGTATCACCGTGGCGCGGCGTATCGTTCTGCTTTACTTCATTTATACCGCGACACCGCGTGACGATTCGCGCACCCTGTCGCGCAATTAATAGCGCATCACCTCTTTTTCTGGAAAGCCACATGACACCCAACGCCGAATTTTACAAACCAACCGCCGAATACGCGGACAAGCTGATCAGCCAGATCGGTCAGACCCCTTCCTGGATCGCCAAGCGCATCGGCGTCACCGACAAGCGGATTCGCTACATCCTCGACGGCGAACGGACCGTCAAGGGCGAAACCACGCCGATCCAGATGACCTACCCGGAGCAGTTCGCCCTCGAATGCCTGGCCGCAGCGGCCAAGGCCAAGAAGCAGTCTTCGTAACCTGACCTGCAAGGAGCGACCATGGCAGCCACCGAACAGCAACACGAGCAGGCACTGAAAAAGTTTCTCGATGAGCGCCCGGAATTGCGCCACGAGCTCGACAACCTCAACCCCCTGCTCGCCCAGGCCAAGGGTGAAACCCCGGCCCAGTACCGCGACGAGCGCTTGCACGAAGCCTTCGAAGCCGAGGCCGAGCGCCTGGACCTGTTTGCCTGGGAGCTGACGTTGCAACTGACCGCCGCCTCCGCCGAGGACTATCAGGCGCAGCGCATGGAAGTGCACAAGGAAGTGGCGGAAATGGCTGGCATGGACTGGCTGGAGTATTGCGAGTTATATGGATTGAGCAAGTGACCGCGACGGTCACTATCTGAGGACGATTTACGCCAATGCTGCCATCCGCCTCGACTCACCGGGCCAGCCCGGGTCATCTGCATATTCAGAAATGGCGTGGGCGCATCGGCATGACGCTGGTGGCCACGCTGTCGGTGCTCGCCGGCATGACCGACGCCATCGGCTTCATGGCCAGCGGCGACTTCGTGTCCTTTATGAGCGGCAACACCACCCGCCTCGCCGTGGCGATCAGTGATGGCGACTTTGGGCTAACGCTGCGCTTGTTGATTCTTGTGGCAACGTTCATCGTCGGCAACGCGCTGGGTATTGTCGTCAGCCGCCTCGGCGGGCGGCGGGCGCTGCCATTGCTGTTGTGCATCGCCACCCTGCTCTGCGGCGCCGCCGCGTGGCCGTATGACGAGCAACTGCCGGCGCTGCTGGCGGCGATCATCGCCATGGGCATGCTCAATGCGGCCGTGGAAGAAGTGAACGGCCTGCCCGTCGGCCTGACCTACGTCACCGGCGCCTTGTCGCGGTTTGGCCGGGGCCTGGGGCGTTGGATGCTCGGCGAACGGCGCAATGGCTGGCGGGTGCAGTTGATTCCCTGGACCGGCATGTTTGCCGGCGCAATCCTCGGTGCGGTGCTGGAACATCATCTGGGGCTCAAGGCGCTGTTTGTCAGCGGGTTGTTGGCCGGGATGGTGGGGTTGCTGTCGTTGAAGATTCCGCGGCGGTGGCAGTTGGGCTATATGCCGCGCTAATGATCAAACACCGATCCACTGTGGGAGCGGGCTTGCTCGCGAATGCGGTGTGTCAGGCAACAATGATGGCGACTGACACTCCCTCTTCGCGAGCAAGCCCGCTCCCACAGTGGGCCGGTGGTGTCCATGCCGGCCAGTTTCACCGCCAGCCTTGGTCCACGATCAAACGCCCTTCGCCGCCCCGCCGATAAAGCTTTATCATGGCCGCAGTTTTGCTGATCGAGTCCGTCATGAAGTTCGCCATCGCGCTGTTTTCCGCCGCCCATGCGCCCTCCTCGCGCCGTGCCTTGCTGTTCGCCCAGGCTGCGCTGGCCGGCGGGCATGAGATTGTCCGGCTGTTTTTCTATCAGGACGGCGTCTACAACGCGTCCGGCAGCGTGGTCACGCCCCAGGATGAGCAGGACTTGCCCAAGCAATGGCGCGCGTTTGTCGCCGAGCATCAACTGGACGGCGTGGTGTGCATCGCCGCCGCCCTGCGTCGGGGCGTGTTGAACGATGAAGAAGCCAAGCGCTATCAACGCGAAGCGGTAGCCGTCGGTGCGCCGTGGGAATTGTCTGGTCTGGGCCAGTTGCACGACGCGGTGCAAGACGCCGATCGCCTGATCTGTTTCGGAGGCGCGTGAGATGGCTAAATCACTACTGATTATCAGCCGTCAGGCGCCATGGTCCGGGCCGAGCGCGCGGGAAGCGCTGGACATCGTGCTGGCCGGCGGCGCGTTCGATCTGCCGATTGGCCTGCTGTTTCTCGATGACGGGGTGTTCCAGCTCGCCGCGAAACAGGACGCCAAGGCTTTGCAACAGAAAGACCTGAGCGCCAACCTGCAAGCGCTGCCGATGTTTGGTGTCGAGGACCTGTTTGTCTGCGCCGACAGCGCCGCCGAACGTGGCCTGGACCCGAGCGCTCTGGCGCTGGAAGAAGCCCAGGTGCTGGCCGCCGCCGAAATCACCGCCCTTATCGACCGTTACGACCAGGTGATCACCCTCTGATGTCGACTTTGCATGTGTTGTCTCATTCCCCGTTCGGCGACGATCGCCTGACCAGTTGCCTGCGCGTGATCGACGCCAACGACGCGCTGCTGCTGTCCGGCGACGCGGCGTATGCCTTGCAACCGGGCACTGCGCCGTTCAACACGCTGATCGCTCGCAACCTGAAACTGTTCGTGCTGGCCGAAGACGCCCAGGCCCGGGCGCTGAATGTGCCGGACTGGGCCGAAGCCATCGATTACCCGGCCTTCGTCGAATTGTCGATCAGCTATGACAAGGTCAACAGTTGGCTATGAATTCCCTGACCGTCGGCGCCCGCTCCATCGAGCTGGACAAGGATGGCTTCCTGGTCGAACTGAGTGACTGGTCCAACGACGTGGCCAGCGCCCTCGCTGCGGCCGAAGACATCGAGTTGAGCCCCGAGCACTGGGAAATCCTCGAACTGCTGCGCAGCTTCTACGACGAATTCCAGTTGTCCCCGGCGACCCGGCCGCTGATCAAGTACACCGCGTTGAAGCTCGGCCCGGAAAAAGGCAACAGCCTGCACCTGAACCGACTGTTCAAAGGCACCCCTGCCAAACTCGCCGCAAAACTGGCGGGCCTGCCCAAACCGACGAATTGCTTATGACCGACTTTCCTGCACTGACCCTCGAAACGCCCGCCGAGCACCCGTTCGCCCAGTTCGTGCGCATCCTCGGCAAAGGCAAGCGCGGCGCCCGTGACCTGACCCGCGACGAAGCCCGGGAAGCCATGGGCTTCGTGCTGGACGACAAGGTCGAGGACACCCAACTCGGCGCCTTCCTGATGCTGTTGCGGCACAAGGAAGAAAGCGCCGAAGAGATGGCCGGGTTTACCGAAGCCTTGCGTGAACGGTTGCAGCCCCCGGCCTTGCAGGTCGATCTGGATTGGCCGACGTATGCCGGCAAGAAGCGCCATCTGCCATGGTACTTGCTCGCGGCCAAGTGCCTGGCGCAAAACGGCGTGCGGATTTTCATGCACGGCGGCGGCGCGCACACGGCGGGTCGGCTATACAGCGAGCAACTGCTGGAAGAATTAAAGATCCCGTTGTGTCGCGACTGGCAACAGGTGGGTGAAGCGCTGGATAACGGCGGTCTGGCATTTATGCCGCTGGTGGATTGGGCACCGCAGCTTCAACGGATGATCGACCTGCGCAATACCTTGGGCCTGCGTTCGCCGATACACTCCCTCACGCGCATTCTCAATCCGTTGGGCGCGCGCTGTGGTCTGCAAAGTATTTTCCATCCGGGCTATCAAGCCGTGCATCGCGATGCCAGCGGCTTGCTCGGCGACACCGCGATTGTGGTCAAGGGCGATGGCGGCGAAATCGAGATCAACCCGGACGCCGACAGTCATTTGTACGGCACCACCGGCGGCGAGAGCTGGGACGAGGAATGGCCGCAGTTGTCGGCGCAGCGCCACGTCAAACCGGCGAGCCTTGATCCTGAGCATCTGAAAGCCGTATGGCGCGGAGATGTGGTCGACAGCTACCCGCAAATGGCGCTGATTTCGACCATGGCCCTGGCCATGCGCGGCCTCGGTCAGACCCGCGAACAAGCCTTCGAAACCGCCAGACACTACTGGGATGCGCGTGACAGATCGATTTAACCGATCATAACCGCCCAACCTTTGCGCTATTTTATCGAACCTATGCGCATAGACTCCTCTCCAACGCTTATTGGTTGAGGAGTCTTGAAATGGGTTTGTTAGTTGAAGGCCGCTGGCACGACCAGTGGTACGAAAGTAGCAAGGACGGCGCGTTCCAGCGCGAGCAGGCGCAGCGTCGCAACTGGGTGACCGCCGATGGCCAACCCGGCCCGAGCGGTATCGGTGGTTTCGCCGCCGAGACCGGTCGCTATCACCTCTACGTGTCCCTCGCCTGCCCGTGGGCGCACCGCACGCTGATCCTGCGCAAACTCAAAGGCCTCGAATCCCTGATCGATGTGTCCGTGGTCAGTTGGTTGATGCTGGAAAACGGCTGGACCTTCGACAAGAATCTCGGCTCCACCGGCGACAAACTCGATCACTTCAACTTTATGCATCAGCGCTACACCGCCGACACCGCCGACTACACCGGCCGCGTCACCGTGCCGGTGCTGTGGGACAAACAGCAGCAGCGCATCGTCAGCAATGAATCGGCGGAGATCATCCGCATGTTCAACAGCGCCTTCGATGACCTGACCGGCAATGACCTGGATTTCTACCCGGCACCGTTGCGCGGCGAGATCGATGCGTTGAACGATCGGATTTATCCGGCCGTGAATAACGGCGTGTACCGCGCCGGGTTTGCCACGTCGCAGCAGGCGTATGAAGAAGCGTTCGATGACGTGTTTGCCGAGCTGGATCGCCTGGAATTGTTACTGGGTGAGAACCGCTATCTGGTCGGTGAATACCTGACGGAAGCGGACATTCGGTTGTTCACTACGCTGATTCGCTTTGACGCGGTGTATTACGGGCACTTCAAGTGCAACCTCCGGCGGATTGCCGATTATCCGAATTTGTCGAACTGGTTGCGCGAGTTGTACCAGTGGCCGGGGATTGCCGAGACCGTGGATTTTGAACACATCAAGAATCACTACTACGGCAGTCACAAAACCATCAATCCGACGGGTGTTGTGCCGAAAGGTCCGGCGCAGGATTTCACAGCGGCCCATGATCGGGCGCGGTTGAGTGGGAAAGGGGTTTGGCGCAGGGCCTGATACGCTGCTGAAACCTGAGGGTGGGCACGATCAATTGTGGCGAGGGGGCTTGCCCCCGTTCGGCTGCGAAGCAGTCGCAAAACAGCGAGCGCGGTCTTTTCAGCCAGAACTCGCTCGCCGCTTCAGGGCCGCTACGCGCCCCAACGGGGGCAAGCCCCCTCGCCACAGGTCAGACCTGCGCCTGAGCGCCTTCAAACCACGCCAGTTTCTCGCGCAGTTGCACCACTTCTCCAACGATTACCAGCGTCGGCGCATGCACTTCATGCTCCGCCACCATTTGCGGAAGATCAGCCAACGTGCCGGTAAACACCCGCTGATTGACGGTGGTACCCTGCTGGATCAACGCCGCCGGGGTATCGGATGCGCGACCATGTTTGATCAACTGCTCGCAGATGATCGGCAAGCCCACCAGTCCCATGTAAAACACCAGGGTTTGCGCCGGCGCAACCAAGTCAGCCCAAGGCAAATCGGTGGAACCGTCCTTAAGATGCCCGGTGACAAATCGCACCGACTGCGCGTAATCACGGTGCGTCAGCGGAATCCCGGCATACGCCGCGCAACCACTGGCCGCCGTAATGCCCGGCACAACCTGGAACGGGATGCCATGGGCCGCGAGTTCTTCGATCTCTTCACCGCCACGGCCGAAGATGAACGGATCACCGCCCTTCAATCGCACCACGCGTTTACCGGCCTTGGCCAGATCCACCAATTGCTTGTTGATCTGATCCTGCGGCACGGCGTGATCGGAGCGACGCTTGCCGACGTAGACCCGTTCGGCATCGCGACGGCATAAATCCAGAATCGCCGGGGCCACCAAGCGGTCGTACAGCACCACGTCAGCTTGTTGCATCAGGCGTAAAGCGCGGAAGGTCAGCAGGTCCGGATCGCCCGGTCCGGCACCGACCAAATACACTTCACCGGTTTTTGTCGGCGGCTCGCCAGCGATTTTCGCCAGCAACAAGCGCTCGGCCTCAGCGCCCTGCCCGGCCAGTTGCCGGTCGGCAATCGGGCCCTGGAAAACATCTTCCCAGAACGCCCGACGCTGCTGCACATCCGGCAGCAGGCCTTTGACCTGATTGCGGAAGCGCGCCGCCAGACCGGCCAGTTGACCGTAGGTGGAAGGAATCCAGGTTTCGATTTTCGCCCGGATCAGCCGCGCCAGCACCGGCGCATCGCCGCCGCTGGAGATGGCAACAATCAGTGGCGAACGGTCGACAATCGCCGGGAAGATCACGCTGCACAGGGCTGGCGCATCCACCACGTTGACCGGCACGCAACGCCGATGGGCATCGGCAGACACTTGCGCGTTCAACGGTTCGTCGTCGGTAGCGGCGATGATCAGCCCGCAACCGTCCAGATCCGTTTCGACGTAGCCACGCAACAGGCACTCGCCACCGCTGCCGGTCACCAGTTCGCGCAATTGCGGTTCGATTTCAGGTGCGACCACCCGCAGCAGCGCACCGGCTTCGGCCAGCAGGCGGGACTTGCGCAAGGCAATCTCCCCGCCGCCGACGACCAACACACGACTGCCGCGCAGGTTATGAAACAGCGGCAGATAGTCCATTTAGCCGATGACCTCGAGGCCACCCATGTACGGTTTCAGTACGGCTGGCACACGGATCGAACCGTCGGCCTGCTGGTAGTTTTCCAGCACCGCCACCAGAGTACGACCGACCGCCAGGCCGGAACCGTTCAGGGTGTGAACCAGTTCAGGCTTGCCGGTTTCCGGGTTACGGAAACGCGCTTGCATACGACGCGCCTGGAAATCGCCGCAGTTGGAGCACGACGAGATTTCGCGGTACTTGTCCTGGCTCGGAATCCACACTTCCAGGTCGTAAGTCTTGACTGCGCTGAAGCCCATGTCGCCGGTGCACAGCGCCAAGGTTCGATAAGGCAGTTCCAGCAGTTGCAGGACTTTCTCGGCGTTGGCGGTCAGGCTTTCCAGCGCATCCATCGAAGTCGATGGCTCAACGATCTGGACCATCTCGACTTTGTCGAACTGGTGTTGGCGGATCATGCCGCGCGTATCGCGACCCGACGCGCCGGCTTCACTGCGGAAGCACGGGGTGTGGGCAACGAACTTGATCGGCAGCAGTTTCGAATCGACGATTTCGCCGGCAACGATGTTGGTCAGCGACACTTCGGCGGTCGGGATCAAGTACAGATCGGCTTCGCCTTCGCGGCTGATCTTGAACAGGTCTTCTTCGAATTTCGGCAACTGGCCAGTGCCTTGCAGGGCCGGCGCCTGGACCAGATAAGGCGTGTAGGCCTCTTCGTAACCGTGTTCGCTGGTGTGCAGGTTGATCATGAACTGCGCCAGAGCGCGGTGCAGACGGGCGATCGGGCCACGCAGCAACGCAAAGCGTGCGCCGGACAGCTTGGCGGCGGTTTCGAAATCCAGCCAACCAAACTTCTCGCCCAGGGCCACGTGGTCCTGAATCGGGAAATCGAAAGCAGTCGGGGTGCCCCAGCGGCGCACTTCGACGTTGCCGTCTTCGTCTGCGCCGACAGGTACGGATTCATGCGGCAGGTTAGGGATACCGAGCAGGATCGAGTCCAGGTCGGTCTGGATCTGGTCCAGTTCAACCTTGCCGGCGCTCAATTCGTTCGCCATGCGCTCGACGTCAGCCATCAACGGCGCGATGTCTTCACCGCGCTGCTTGGCCTGACCGATGGATTTGGAGCGCGCATTACGTTCAGCCTGCAGTGCTTCGGTGCGGGTCTGGACGGTCTTGCGCTGTTCTTCCAGCGCTTCGATGCGCGCAACATCCAGCGTGTAGCCACGGGATGCCAGGCGGTCCGCTACGTCCTGAAGGTTGCTACGTAACAGTTTGGAATCGAGCATGTCGGTCTCTCGTTTATCAAAGTTTGGTCAAGGACAGGCCAGCCCAGGTGGCGAGCAGCCCGCCGAATACGCTGATGGCAGCATAGCCCAGGGCCAGCGGCACTTGCCCGCTTTCAAGCAGGCGCACCGTATCCAGTGAAAAGGATGAAAAAGTCGTCAGCCCCCCGAGGAAGCCGACCATCAACCCGGCGCGCACCTCAATCGGCACCTCCGGGCGTATCAAAAACAGACCGTATAGAACGCCGATCAGCAAACAGCCGACGATATTAACGGCCAGCGTCGCGGTATAGAAGTGCCGCGGCCAATTAGCGTTGACCCAATTGCCGGTGGCGAAGCGCAACAGCGTGCCGGCGATCCCGCCGACGGAAACTGCAACGATCAATGGAAGCACTATTTTCTCCGCTGCCGGGGGCTCAGACGATCAAGTTGCGCAAGGTGGTTGAGCTTCTCGCCGATCTTCAATTCCAGGCCGCGCGGCACCGGTTGATAGAACGGTTGTGGCTCAAGCTCTTCCGGGAAGTAGTCTTCGCCGGCGGCATAGGCGTCCGGCTCATCGTGGGCATAACGGTATTCATCACCGTAACCCAATTGCTTCATCAGCTTGGTCGGCGCATTGCGCAGGTGCAGCGGCACTTCCAGCGAACCGTGCTCGGTGGCGCTGCGCATTGCGGCTTTGAAACCCATGTACACCGCGTTGCTTTTCGGCGCGCAGGCCAAATAGGTGATGGCTTGGGCCACCGCCAACTCGCCTTCGGGGCTGCCGAGGCGCTCCTGCACTTCCCACGCTGCCAGACACAGGCTCAGAGCGCGCGGGTCGGCATTACCGATGTCTTCGCTGGCCATGCGCACCACGCGCCGGGCCAGGTATAGCGGATCGCAACCGCCGTCGATCATACGCGCGAACCAGTACAACGCGCCGTCGGGGTTGGAGCCGCGTACGGATTTATGCAGTGCGGAAATCTGGTCGTAGAACGCTTCGCCGCCCTTGTCGAAACGCCGACGGGTGTCGCCGAGCAGACTTTGCAGCAGATCGATGCCGATCTCGCTGTCGTCTTCCGCGAGGTCGGAAGCGTTTTCCAGCAGGTTGAGCAGACGCCGGCCATCGCCATCGGCGGCGGACAGCAACATCTGGAAGCCCTCATCGCTGAGGGTCAGTTGCCGTTTGCCCAGGCCACGCTCTTCGGTCAGCGCGCGGTGCACCAATTTGCGCAGGGCTGCTTCGTCGAGGCTTTTGAGCACGTAGACGCGCGCGCGTGAGAGCAAGGCGTTGTTGAGTTCGAAGGATGGGTTTTCGGTGGTCGCGCCGATGAAAATCAGCGTGCCGTCTTCCACGTACGGCAGGAAAGCATCCTGCTGGGCCTTGTTGAAGCGGTGCACTTCATCGACAAACAGGATGGTGCGCTTGCCGTACTGGCCGGCCTGCTGCTTGGCGATTTCCACCGCCTGACGGATTTCCTTCACGCCGGCCAATACCGCCGACACCGTTTCGAAATGCGCATCCGAGACTTCCGCCAGCAGCCGCGCCAGGGTGGTTTTGCCTACTCCCGGCGGCCCCCAGAAGATCATCGAGTGCAGGGCACCCTGCTCCAGCGCTTCACGCAAAGGCTTGCCGCGAGCGAGCAGGTGTTCCTGACCGACGTACTCATCCAGATTGGCTGCGCGCAGGCGAGCGGCCAAGGGTTGAGCAATCGGGGCACTGCGAAACAGGTCCATCACGTACAGTTAAAACCTCGAGTTATTACGTTGCTCTCACGCTTGGAGAAAAACCTGTGGCGAGGGGGCTTGCCCCCGTTGGGTCGCGAAGCGGCCCCAAAACCTGCAATCGCGGTGTAACAGCCATACCACGCCTGTGGATTTTACGACTGCTTCGCAGCCGAACGGGGGCAAGCCCCCTCGCCACACAAGCTTCGCTCCTACAGGGCTTGCGGGTTATTCCTGGATCACGTCCGCACCCTTGGGGATGTCGAATTTGAACTTGGACGCCGGGATCGGCTCGTTGGCCTTCACGCCGGTGAACAGGATATTGGTGCGCTGACCGACGCTGTCGATCAACTGCATGTCATTGACCAGGCCATTGCGGAACGACAGGCGCAGGCTGTCGAACAGGGTGTCCTTGGTTTTTGGCTTCAAGGTGAAGTCGATCACGCCGCCGGCTTCCTTGGCGCTGATGTCGAAGCTCTGGCTGATCTTGGACACGTCACCGGACAGCAGCAAGGCCGGGGTCTGGGTCAGTCGCAGGTCGAGGGTCTTGATGGTGACCTGTTCCAGGTCCGGGTCCCACAGGGTGACTTTCTTGCCGTCGGACACCATGGTTTGTTCAGCCGGCGCATTGGTGTGCCAGTAGAACAGGCCCGGACGCTGCAGCGACATGTCGCCAGCGGTTTCCTGCAATTGGGTGCCGCTGCCATCCAGTGTCAGCTGCGAGAAACGCGCGGTCAGGGTCTTGGATGTTTCCAGCAATTGGGTCAGGCGCGCCACGTCCTTGTCATCGGCGTGGGCCGAGAGTGTGGTCAAAGCCAGTACCGGCAGCAACAGCATGCGGATAAGACGCATGGGAGTCCTCTTGATATGCGTGGGGATGCGGCGGTGCGTCATTGCTCCACCGCTTTTCAGTTCAATCAGTCGCGCACCGGGCCAGGGGCCAGGACTTCGCGCGAACCGTTGGTATTCATGGACGTCACGACCCCGGCCATTTCCATGGCTTCGATCATGCGTGCGGCGCGGTTGTAGCCGATTTTCAGCTTGCGCTGAACCGCCGAGATGGAAGCGCGACGGCTTTCCAGCACGAACTGCACGGCTTCGTCGTAGAGCGCGTCGGATTCACTGTCTTCATCGCCGCCGCTACCGCCTTCAAAGCCGCTACCCGGCTCTTCGACACCGGCCAGGATCTCGTCGTTGTATTCCGGTGCTCCGCGCAGCTTCCAGGCTTCAACCACCCGGTGAACTTCGTCATCGGATACGAACGCGCCGTGGACCCGGATCGGCAGACTGGTGCCCGGCGGCATGTAGAGCATGTCACCGTGGCCCAGCAGTTGTTCGGCGCCACCCTGGTCGATGATGGTCCGGGAGTCGATCTTGCTCGATACCTGGAACGCCATGCGCGTCGGAATGTTGGCCTTGATCAGACCGGTGATCACGTCAACCGACGGACGCTGGGTCGCGAGGATCAAGTGGATACCGGCCGCACGGGCCTTCTGGGCGATACGCGCGATCAGTTCTTCAACCTTCTTGCCGACGATCATCATCATGTCGGCGAATTCGTCGACGACCACCACGATGGTCGGCAGTTTGTGCAGCAGCGGTGCTTCGTCGTGGATGCTTTCGCGCTTGTACAGCGGATCGGACAGCGGCGTACCCGCCTCCTCCGCATCCTTGACCTTCTGGTTGAAGCCCGACAGGTTACGCACGCCCATCTTCGCCATCAGTTTGTAGCGACGCTCCATCTCCGCCACGCTCCAGCGCAGGGCATTGGCCGCGTCCTTCATGTCGGTGACCACCGGGCAGAGTAAGTGCGGAATGCCTTCGTAGATCGACAGCTCAAGCATTTTCGGGTCGATCATGATCAGCTTGGCGTCTTCCGGGCCGGACTTGAACAGGATCGACAGGATCATCGCGTTCACACCCACCGACTTACCGGAACCGGTCGTACCGGCCACCAGCAAGTGGGGCATTTTCGCCAGATCGGTGATGACCGGCTTGCCACCGATGTCGTGGCCCAGGGCCAGGGTGACCGGCGATTTGAAGTTGTCGTACTCGGGCGATGACAGCACTTCGGAGAAGCGCACGATCTGCCGATCTTCGTTAGGGATCTCGATACCGACGGTGGTCTTGCCCGGAATCACTTCCACCACCCGCACGCTGGTCACGGCCAGGGAACGCGCCAGGTCTTTCGCCAGGTTGGAAATGCGGCTGACCTTGACGCCTGCGGCCGGCTGGATTTCGTAACGGGTAATTACCGGGCCGGGGTGAATCGAATCCACGGTGACTTCGACGCCGAATTCCTTGAGCTTGATTTCCAGCAAGTGGCCAACCGCAGCCAGGGATTCGGGCGAGTAATTGAGTTGTTTCTTTTCTGCCGGGTCGAGAATCGAGATCGGCGGCAAGGTACCTTCCACGGCGCTGTCGACGAACAACGGCGCCTGCTTCTCTTTCTCCACGCGCTTGCTCGGCGCGGCCGGTTTGGACGGCGCTGGGGCAATCACGGGCGGAACCTGCTTCTCGCGGTCCGACATGTGCTTGCTCAGGGCTTGTTCGCGTTCGATCAGGCGTTCCTTGACCTTGGCTTGCTCGCGTTTGTCGGTGACGGTCGGCGCCACAACGTCGTGGACGCGGTCGTCGACTTCACGCAACTGGGCGACCAATTGCTTGCGTTCGACACGGGCGGCCCACCAGCGATTGGCTGCGCCCTGGAACAGTTCGAACAGGTCGAGGGTGATCTTGCCGGTAAGGTCCATCACCTTGAACCACGACAGGTCAGTGAACACCGTCAGGCCAAACAGGAACAGGGCGATGAACAACAGCGTGCTGCCCTGGATGTTCAAGGCGTTGCGGGCCAGGTCGCCAAGGCTTTCGCCCAACGCGCCACCTGCACCGGCCGGCAGACCGGTCGCCGCATGAAAATGGATATGCGCCAGCGCCGCGCCCGACAACACCAGGAACACCAGGCCGATCAGGCGCCAGGAGAACAGCCAGCCGCTCCACTGCCACGGTTCGTGGCGCTGACGGAAGATCTGGTAGATTTTGACCGCCAGCAGCAGCGGGAAGATGTAGGCGAAGTAACCCAGCACCATGAACAGGATATCGGCGCTGTAGGAGCCCACCGGACCGCCGAAGTTCTGCACGTCGTCGATCTTGCTGTTATGGCTCCAGCCCGGATCGTCCTTGCCATAGGTCAGCAAGGCCATCATCAGGAACAGGCACAAGGCGCCGATGGCGATCAATGCACCTTCCTTGAGTCGGTAGTGCAAATGCTGGCGCCAGAGCGGAACGACGGCTGGTTTAGGTGCTGCGGTGGATTTCTTCAAAACGCTACTTTTCCTGCGCCTATGGCGCGTCCATCTGTTGAATGACTATAAAAACTGCCCAATCCAGGCAGGTAAAAAAGTTAACAGGTGCAACTGGGACTACTTTTAACACTGCACCCCGGTGTTTCAAAACAGGGCAAGCACTGCTTTTTTATTACAAGCGCTGTTACAAGCAGGCATTGTACGGGTTTGTTCGCCCGATGCCATGCTTGCGGCCCTTGGGTGTAGCATAGCCAAAGGCACATGACACACGGTTCAATTTGAGCACGCATTCTCTTTTGTGACAAAGGCTTATGAGGTGTTTTTATGAGCGAAGCTAAGCATTCACGCCTGATCATTCTGGGTTCCGGCCCTGCCGGTTACAGCGCCGCCGTTTATGCCGCCCGCGCCAACCTCAAACCCGTGGTCATTACCGGCATACAGGCAGGTGGCCAGCTCACCACCACCGTCGAAGTCGACAACTGGCCCGGCGACGTCGAAGGCCTCACTGGCCCGGTGTTGATGGAACGCATGCAAAAACACGCCGAGCGCTTTGACACAGAGATCGTTTACGACCACATCCACACCGCCAAGTTGCAGCAACGCCCTTTCGAACTCATCGGCGACAGCGGCACCTACACCTGCGACGCGCTGATTATCGCGACCGGCGCTTCGGCGCAATACCTGGGCCTGCCTTCGGAAGAAGCCTTCGCTGGCAAAGGGGTTTCGGCCTGCGCAACGTGCGACGGCTTCTTCTACCGCAATCAGGTGGTCGCAGTGGTCGGTGGCGGTAACACCGCCGTTGAGGAAGCACTGTACCTGTCGAACATCGCCAAGGAAGTGCATCTGGTGCACCGACGGGACAAGCTGCGCTCGGAGAAGATTCTTCAGGACAAGCTGTTCGAGAAAGCCGCCAGCGGCAATATCCGCCTGCACTGGAACCAGAACCTCGACGAGGTGCTGGGCGATGCCAGCGGCGTGACTGGCGCTCGCCTGCGCGACAGCCATACCGGCGAAACCAGTGAGCTACCGCTGGCCGGCGTGTTCATCGCCATCGGCCACAAGCCCAACACCGACCTGTTCCAGGGCCAGTTGCCCATGCGTGACGGCTATCTGTTGATCAGGGGTGGCAATGAAGGCGACGCCACCGCCACCGAAATCCCGGGCGTGTTTGCCGCTGGCGACGTGGCCGATCACGTTTACCGTCAGGCCGTGACCTCCGCCGGGGCCGGTTGCATGGCCGCACTGGACGCCGAGAAATACCTCGACGATATTCCGACCGTTTGACGCCCCACTTCACGGCGGGCCCCGTTGCCCGCCACCGCCCTCCCCTACTGCAAGCCCGGATGCCATGCTGACTTGGTTACAACGCAACACCCTGACTTTTCCACCCCTGGAAAAAGCCATGCGCGATCCCAACGGGCTGTTGGCGGCGGGCGGTGACCTGTCCGCCGATCGGCTGGTCCAGGCGTATCGACACGGCTGCTTCCCCTGGTTTTCCGAAGGCCAGCCAATTCTCTGGTGGTCACCGGATCCGCGCACGGTTCTGTTTCCCGACGAACTGCACGTCTCTCGCAGCCTGGGCAAACTGCTGCGCCAGCAACGCTATCAAGTGACCTTCGATCAGGATTTTGCCGCGGTCATCAGCGCCTGCGCCGCACCAAGGGAATACGCCGACGGCACCTGGATCACCGAAGCCATGCAGGACGCCTACCTGGAACTGCATCGGCGCGGCTACGCCCATTCGGTGGAAGTCTGGGACCAGGGCGAACTGGTCGGCGGGCTGTACGGCCTGGCCATGGGGCAGCTGTTTTTTGGCGAGTCGATGTTCAGCCGCGCCGACAACGCCTCCAAATATGGCTTTGCCACACTGGTGCGTCATCTGAAAGACTCAGGCTTTGTGCTGATCGACTGCCAGATGCCCACCGACCACTTGCACAGCCTCGGCGCACGGGCGATACCGCGCAACGAGTTTGCCGGATATCTGGCGCAACACCTGGACCAACCCAATCGCGCCACTTGGGTTTGCTGAGCGACTTTTGCGCGGGTGGCTTACACTTATTTAAAGTTTATCCCGAGGGTTGATCATGACCGAGTTGGCGCGTTTGAAGTTCTATGCCACTCAGCCCCACTCTTGCAGCTATCTGCCCGAGGAGCAGGCCACGACCCTGTTTCTCGACCCTAGCCAGCCCATGGATGTGCATGTCTACGCAGACCTGTCGGAAATGGGCTTTCGTCGCAGCGGCGATCATCTCTATCGGCCTCATTGCCAGAATTGCAATGCGTGCGTTCCGGCGCGCATTCCCGTGGCTCAGTTTTCACCCAACCGTCAGCAGAAACGCATTTTCAAGCGCAACGCCGACCTGCAGGTGCGCCCGGCCAGGCCCAAGTTCAGCGAAGAGTATTTCGATCTTTATCAACGCTATATCGAACAGCGTCACGCCGACGGCGACATGTACCCGCCGAGCCGCGATCAGTTTTCGACGTTCCTGGTGCGTGATCTGCCGTTTTCCCGGTTCTACGAGTTTCGTCTCGACGGACGGTTGGTGGCGGTAGCGGTGACCGACTTGCTGCCCAACGGCCTGTCGGCGGTCTACACCTTCTATGAGCCCGCCGAGGACCATCGCAGCCTCGGACGCTACGCCATCCTCTGGCAAATCGGCGAAGCCCAGCGGCTGGGGCTGGAAGCGGTTTACCTCGGCTACTGGATCAAGAACTGCAAAAAGATGAACTATAAGACCCAGTATCGCCCCATCGAACTGCTGATTAATCAGCGCTGGGTTGTCTTGAACTAAGGCAATCCGTAAACCGCTTGGCGTAAACCCCATTTTTCGGGCACAATGCACGCCGCTTTTGCCTGGCGCAGTTGCACCGGGCCATTCATTGGATACCGAGGGCTTTACTGCATGTCGAAAGAAGACAGCTTCGAAATGGAAGGCACTGTCGTCGACACCCTGCCCAACACCATGTTTCGTGTGGAGTTGGAAAATGGGCACGTCGTAACCGCGCATATTTCCGGCAAGATGCGCAAGAACTACATTCGTATTCTTACCGGTGACAAAGTGCGCGTCGAGCTGACGCCCTATGACTTGAGCAAAGGGCGCATTACTTACCGCGCTCGTTAATCAAGTCAATA